>CAWUII010000005.1:0-55354 GCA_963922575.1 uncultured Opitutia bacterium | reverse complement strand
TCATGTCACTCTAACTCTAGCAGAGTGAGTGAACAATCATAGGGTAATCTTTATCCAATTGAGGCAGGATTGAGGCAATTGGCTTGAATTGGGTAGTATTGAGTCGTGTTGAGTGGTATCCTGTTTTTGAAATCTGTCGTGACGTAAGGCATTCTAATTCTGTAAGTTACTCATAAAAAAGCCCTTCCGAAGAAGGGCTTTGCGAAGGTATGGTGGAGGTGGCGGGAGTAATCCCCTCGTCTCCTTTCTCTTAGATAACCAGTGACTTACGTTATTTGGGGGTGGGGTTTTTGCGAATTTGCACCTCAATTACGCCTCAATCGGAAAAATTTTAAAACTAGTAAAATTTCACAAGACGCTGAAGAACAGATAATAAGGACTTATATGGTCGGGGATGTTGGAGTGGATAACAGATTCCACCCTCAGGTATGCCCCCACCGCTTTCAGGGTAGGAGGTTCATAATCTCGCACCCGCGTATCGCTCTTTATGGGTCTTTTAAGAGACTATTAATCGCAATTTAATCGACATTTAACAGACGCTTCGTAGTGTAAAGAGTATGTTAAAACACTTCCAGCCAGTATACAGAATTACTCCACCTATCATCAAAGCATTGATGGCTATCGAGGCTGACCGGCAGGCCATTACGGATTTGCCGATGACATCCCAAATGCTCCAATCGCTTAGGGAAAGTGCACGGTTGCTCTCGACGCACTATTCAACCCAGATCGAGGGTAATCGTTTGACCGAGTCGCAGGTCAAAGAGGTTATTGAGGGTGGTGGCCGTTTTCCCGGTCGCGAGCGTGATGAGGCTGAAGTGCGCAATTACTTTCGGGCATTGGAATTTATTGAAGGGCAAGCGAGGGAGCAGGTCAACGTCAGTGAAATCTTGATACAGCGAATTCATGGCTTGACCTATCACGGGAGGCTCGCGCCCACGGACTATCGGGATGGTCAAAACGTGATACGGAATTCGATGAGTGGCGGCATTGTTTACATGCCCCCCGAGGCACGCGACGTAGGAAGTTTGATGAAGCAGTTGGTTTACTGGATCAACGCAGCAGTCATGAAGGATGAATTGCCAATCCCAGTTATTGCGGCTCTGGCACATTATCAATTTGCGACTATTCACCCGTATTACGATGGTAACGGGCGTACGGCTCGATTACTTACAACTTTCATCCTTCATCGGTATGGATACGGCTTGAAAGGAATTTACGCGCTGGAGGCATACTACGCCCGGCAACTGGAGGATTATTACAATGCGCTGGATGTCGGCGAGGGGCATAACTATTATGTTGGTAATCGTGCTGAAGCAGATGTAACTGGTTTCATTGAATACTTCGTCAAAGGGATGGCTGATTCATTTGCCAGTGTGCGGCAGCAGGCCAGTAAGCAAAAATCGCTTGGCCAGCGCGATCAGTCTGCTGTTTTGAGAAAACTATCTCCCGCACAACGTCAGGCATTGGAATTGTTTCGCTCACAGATGGAAATTAACGCCAAGGATGTTGCGACGCTCTTTAAGGTTTCACCCCGTCAGGCGTCAAGATATTGCCAGCAGTGGGTTCGGCAGGGATTTCTTGTGGTTGCAGATGCAGCCAAGAGATCTCGTCGCTATAGACTTAGCCCAGAATATGAGAGCCTATTCTCGTAAAGCTAAATCTGTTCTCAATTGAGATTGGATTGAGGTCGTCTATGCCAGTTGAGGCATAATTGAGGCATTTTAATAGTGTTGAGTTGCATTGAGTGACGCAGGTTGGACTTTGTCAAGTCGTTTAAATTTCGTAAGATACTGAATATCAATACTTTAAACTGTTTTTAAAGTGGAGGTGGCGGGAGTCGAACCCGCGTCCCTTGTGCTTTCACACGTGGCATCTACATGCTTAGCTTTGATTTTATTGTCGTTGCTGAATCGCTTCTAAGCGGGCTATTCAGTTTCCAGACTCTCTAAGTACAGCTGATTATCGAGAGTCACTTTTGTCAGCTATGGCCTGCTAGTCGTCGCCTCTATCCCGTAGCAGGTGTCCGGGTAGAAACGTTGCCGCGCTTAGGCAGCAAGTGCGAATTGTTCTTCGCCAATTATTATTTTGTAATGGATTGATACGGAGCCTCCATTATCTCCGACATGCAGCCTCGTACTACGACACAAAGTCGAATCCGTGACACCCCCTCTGAAAAACTAAAAAGGGTAGTTTGGAAAAGAACTTGTTCCGTGTTTACGGAGGTTCTTTCAAAGAACTAATGTGAATATCGAACATCAAACTTCGAACGTCAAACGCTGAATATTGAATTTTTAGCTCGAATGATGCAATCGTGTTTAATTCTCAGTTTACTACGTTTTGGATGGGTTTGTTCTAGATCGGCCTACGTCCTAGTGGTGTTCCGTAAAACTGCATTCTATGCTTTTCTATATGTTTCTACTCGATTTTATGTAGATATGTGTAGATATTGCTAGAAATATGAATGAATTGCATAATCCATTTACTCCGGGTGCTGGAACGCCTCCTCCTGAACTAGCGGGCAGAAAAGACATTATCGATCGGGCAACCATTTTATTGAAACGGGTTCAAGCGGGTCGAGCCGCCAGGAGCTTGCTGCTGACTGGGCTGCGAGGTGTTGGCAAGACTGTTTTGCTCAATGAGATCAACCGTATTGCCAAAGGGCTGGACTATCAGCGTATCTTAACTGAAGCACATGAAGATAAGTCGCTTCCTAAGCTACTAGTTCCTGAATTTCGAAACCTGCTTTACTCACTGGACCGGATGGAGGGTGCAAAGCATATCATCCGTCGTGGAATGGCGGTGTTGGCCGGATTTGTTGGTAGTATCAAACTGACTTACGGAGACATCCCGGTTGGAATCGATATTGAGCCCGAAAAAGGCACGGCTGATTCCGGCGACATCGAAGTAGATATACCGCAGCTCTTCGCCGTTCTTGGCGAGGCCGCCGCTTCTCGTAAAACCACCGTTTTACTACTGATTGATGAGCTACAGTACCTAAAGGAAAAAGAACTTAGCGCGCTCATCATGGGTATCCACAAGATACAACAGGAGCGGCTGCCTGTAGTCTTAATTGGAGCGGGTTTACCTGTTTTGCCACGCTTGGCGGGCGAATCGAAGTCCTATGCAGAGCGTTTGTTTGACTTTCCCTATGTTGGCTCGTTAGAGCACAAAGATGCTGCGATTGCGATCAGAGACCCCATAGTCAGTGAAGGAGAGAGCATTACAGACGAGGCAATAGAGGCAATTTTTGAGATTACCGGCGGATACCCCTATTTTTTGCAGGCATGGGGTTATCAAGTATGGAATCATGCGGCAGAAAGTCCAATTACAGTCGATGCGGTTCGGTCTGCTACCGATGCTACCACCCGGCGACTGGACGAGAATTTTTTCAAGGTCCGTTTTGACCGGCTGACAAAAAGTGAAAAAGACTTTCTCCGCGCAATGGCCGAAATAGGCGCTGGTCCTTACAAAATGGGCGATGTTGCCGACATAATGGGTTTAAAGGTCAAGAGTCTGAGTCCGCGGCGGAGTAAGTTGATTCATAAAGGCATGGTGTACAGCCCACAACACAGTAAAATCGATTTCACTGTTCCTCTTTTCGATGAATTCATGCGACGAGCCATGCCTGAATTTGAACCTCAAAAGAAAAGAAAAACCCATCGATAAAGCAAAGAAGTCAGTATATGTTTCATTGCGGATTCTTTAGCTCTGCCGTTGCCGACGGGGACATCAGAAGAGCCCAGCAATACTGTTCAAATACAGGCCATTTGTTCGCTGTAAAGCAATTCCGACTGTAGCGGTAACTAAAGCCTTCACTGTAAACACTCGAAGTTCAGAGAGTTCGATATTAAATCAGATCTTTGACGGCCTCGTGCTCGGTTTCGAGCTCTTTGACGGTGGTGTCGATCTTTTCGCGGCTGAATTCGTTGATCTCGATGCCTTGAACGACTTCGATTTTTTTGCCGTCAGAGCGGACAGGTAGGGAAGTGATCAGTCCTTCGGTGGTGCCGTAGCTGCCATCGGAGCAGATGCACATGCTGAAGCTGTCGCCTGCCGGTGTGGGTGTCGTCAGCTTGCGGATCGAATCGACGACGGCATTTGCTGCTGATGCAGCGGAGGATGCGCCGCGGGCAGCAATGATGGCAGCGCCACGTTTTTGAACGGTGGGGATGAAGGTTTCTTTGAGCCAGCTTTCATCACCAATAACTTCAGCGGCTGATTTGCCGTTGATCTTTGCTGAGTAGAAGTCCGGATACTGGGTGGCGGAGTGATTGCCCCAGATGGTCATGTTGGTGACGGCAGTGACGTCGACACCGGCCTTTTGTGCAAGTTGGGTTTTGGCACGGTTTTCGTCGAGCATGGTCATTGCAAACCAGCGGTCTTTGGGAATGCCGTCGGCATTGTGCATGGCAATCAGGCAGTTGGTGTTGCAAGGGTTGCCAACAACAAGAATGCGGACATTCGGGGCGGCATTGCGGGCGATTGCCTGACCTTGACTGGTGAAAATCTTGCCGTTGATGTTAAGAAGGTCGCCACGTTCCATGCCGGCCTTGCGAGGTACGGACCCGACCAGGCAGGCCCAGTTCACGTCTTTGAAACCTTCGTCCAGATCGGTCGTGACCACTACATCTTTTAGGAGTGGAAATGCGCAGTCGTCGAGTTCCATGACCACACCTTTCAGGGCATCCAGCGCGGGTGGTATCTCAATTAAGTTCAATGCAACGGGCTGATCCGAGCCAAACATGGCTCCTGAAGCGATGCGGAAGAGAAGGGCGTAACCGATTTGTCCGGCGGGGCCGGTTACTGCGATGCGTATAGGTGTTTTAGTCATATGTTTTAAGTCAGGTAAATTGTAAGTTTATGCGAAAGTGGGTGCGAGTTTTGTATAGGCTTCTCGTATTATGGTTTCAGTGGTCTCCCAATCGATACAGCCGTCGGTTATAGAGACTCCGTACTTAAGCGATTCTACCGGTTGCGGAAATGATTGACTGCCGTAGCTGAGATTGCTTTCCAGCATAGCGCCAATGATATGTGGATTGGTGAGGCTTTGTTCAACCAGTTCTGCAAACACTTCCGGTTGGCGAGAGGGATCTTTACCGCTGTTAGCATGACTGCAGTCAACCATGATCGCCGGCGTCAACTTTGCTTTTGTAAGTTGGTCGCTGACCTCCTGGACGTGGGTTTTGCTGTAATTTGGACCACCTGAGCCGCCGCGAAGGACGATGTGGCAATTTGGATTGCCGTTGGTCGTAAGCGCATTTGCCTGTCCCTGGTTGTCGATGCCAAGAAATGTCTGAGGCTGTCCCGCGGCCTGAATCGCATGAATGGCCACGTCAATGCCTCCGTCAGTGGCGTTTTTAAAACCGAGTGGCATGGACAGGCCGGACGCCATTTGACGGTGTGTCTGACTTTCCGTGGTACGTGCGCCGATGGCGGACCAGCAGATGAGATCGGCGATATACTGTGGTGTTATCGGATCCAGCAGCTCAGTCGCTGTAGGTATACCGAGGCCAATCACTTCATTCAGAAACTGACGGGCAACGCGCAGTCCTTTGGGGATGTCGCTGGTGCCGTCGAGATTGGGATCCATGATAAGACCTTTCCAGCCCACAGTCGTACGTGGTTTTTCAAAGTAGACCCGCATTACCAGTAGCATGCGGTCTTTGACTTCTTCAGACAGTTTGCTCAGTTTGCGTGCGTACTCGCGACCTGCTTTCAGATCGTGAATGGAGCAGGGGCCCACAACGACAAGCAGTCGCCGGTCATTACCGAAAATGATTTTATGAATCGCTTCACGACTTTCAGCGACAAATTTATCAGTGGCAGCTGATTTCTGTATCTCCTCACACAAGGCAAGTGGAGACGGCAACAGCGTTTTTGATGAGATATTTATATCAGTTACTTTTTTCACAGACAATAAGAGATAGGGAATCAAAAGTTTTGGAACAAGTCATAATTGTAAAAAGAAGTTAGAATTTAGGAAGTGAATCGGTGTTAGCTCAAAAAACGTTCATTGTCTCATTGAGTATTTCGAAAAATCAGGAAGTTTTACAACTATGTCACCTGTTTACGGATATGAATATAAACCTGCGGCGCATCTGTTAGCTACAGATGAAGACGCTGCGGACTTTCTACAAAGTCAGTTTTCAAATGACCTTCAGCCTTTCAAATCAGGAGGTTGTGTGTATGGCTTGTGGTTGGATGTAAAAGGTAAGGTAATTGCCGACAGCTTTGTTCTGTGCGAGGGAGAAGCCAAATTTCGTATATTGAGCGAGCATTCACAGGCGGCGCCGATTGCCGATAAGCTGGAGCAGCATATTATTGCCGATGACGTTGTTGTGGATCGTTTTGCCGAAGGCTTTGGAATGGCAATGGTCGGGAGCGAGGCAGCAGCTGTTGTTCAGTCGCTTAAAATGAAAATGCCGGAGCCGAATACGTTTACTTGTGTAGACGGTTTATACCTATATCGTGGCCGTCGTTCCAGGGAACCAGGTGTTGAGTTTTGGAGTGAATCCGCCGATAAGATTTCAGAACTAAAAGCAGGATTGGTCCAAGCAGGTGTCGAGTTTGTCCCATTTCAACAGATCGAACGAATGCGCATGGAGGCAGGTGTACCCAGAATCCCGACCGAGATCGGTCCTTCGGATTTGCCCGGTGAAGGCGGTCTTGTTGGCAACGGTGTGTCGCTTACCAAAGGTTGTTACCTTGGGCAGGAAGTGGTTGCGCGTATGCATAATGTAGGTCGCGCCCAAAGAGCGCTCTTTTTGATGTCCGGCTCCGGTGAGGTTCCTGCGTGTCCGGTCGCTTTATATAATGAAGATTCGAAACAGGTTGGAGAATTGCGCAGTGCATTTTCAACTGAAAGTGGTTGGGAGGGGGTTGCTCTGTTGAAAACACGTTATTCAAAAGTTGGCGATTTATTGAATCACGAATCGAGTGATGCAAAGATCGTCCGTGTATTTGCTGCAAACGGAAATCCAGAGGTATCATGAAGAGTAACGAAGAACATTTGGAGCTTATAGAATCGCTGTTTCAGAAAATGGGAGCTCCGAAGGAACAAACCAAAACAATGGCGTCTCAACTGCTGAAACGTGCCCAGCAGATCGCTGAAGAACAGGAAATTAGTTTGGTAAAGGCGGTTGAAGGTCTCCTGAATCAGATTGTAGAGGCCCGTAAAAGCTGAGATTGTCTGGGTTTGAGTATAAGGTTTTCAGTAAAAAGCGCTAATTCGTCATTTTTAGCATTATTTTCTATTGACGGCTATCAAAACGAACCGTCTCCTCGTCTACGGTTATAAACCAAAAACAAATTCAACCACAAAGAAACATTACATTTATGAATAAATCAGAACTTGTAGAAGAAGTGCAAAAATCACTTGGAGGCGATACTTCCAAAGCAGCTGCCGAACGTGCTGTCGAAGCTGTTATTGAAGGTATCAAAAAAGGTATCAAAAAAGATAAGAACGTACAGCTTATCGGTTTTGGAACTTATTCAGTGTCGAAACGTAAAGCTCGCACTGGTAGAAATCCACAAACCGGAGCAGAAATCAAGATTCCAGCTTCCAACGTTGTGAAGTTCAAACCTGGAACTGGTTTGAAGGCGCTCGTAAAATAGATTTTTGAGATATTATCTTTACAAAGACCTGCGACGAAAATCGCAGGTCTTTTTTTGTAGACGGTGCCGGAAATCTTTTGTCGAATGCTACCTTTCCTTCCGGAGACTTGCTTTCCAATTGTTTAACGGAGATGAATTCAGAAATTCTCAAAGCAAAGCCACTTTTGGCGGTTATTGATTATGGCATGGGCAATTTGCGCAGTGTTGTAAAAGCCTGGGAGCATGTAGGTGCCAACACAAAAGTTATTTCAAATCCAGAGGAGTTAAAAGGCGCCGATGCACTTATTTTTCCCGGTCAGGGAGCAATTGTCGATGCCATGCACCGGCTGCGTGTAACTGGATTTGACAAGGTCATTCAGGATTGGATTTTAGGAGGTAAGCCCTTCTTTGGTATTTGCCTAGGCCTTCAGGCTCTGTTTGAATATTCGGAAGAGGGCGACACAGAAGGATTAGGTATTTTTCAAGGGAGTGTCCGGCGTTTTAACGTGCCAGCTCCTTTAAAAGTGCCACACATGGGTTGGAATTCGGTCGTTTTTAATTCGGAGGATCCTATTACGAATGATTTAAGCAGTGACAAAGACCAATTCTACTTTGTTCACAGTTATTACGTTGAACCTGAAAAAAAGGATCTGATTTTATTTGAAACAGACTACGGTCGGCGTTTTGTATCCGGTATTCATTTCGGAAAATGTTATGCAACTCAGTTTCATCCGGAAAAAAGTCAGGCAAAAGGATTGCAACTGTATAACAATTTCCTGACATTGCTCTAACAATAGAGTAAATCAGATGATCTTAACAAGAAAAGCGCAGTGCTTTTCGACAAACCATTCATTAAATAAACTAGCTATATGGAACAGACAGGAACGATTCAACTAGACGGCAAAACATATGAGTTTCCTATAATTGAAGGGGTTGAAAATGAAAAAGCGCTCGACACGAGAACCTTGCGGTCGAAAAGCGGTTATATTAATTTCGACGAAGGCTATGGCAATACCGGTTCATGCCTGAGTAAGATTACATTTATTAATGGTGAGCAGGGCATCCTGCGACATCGTGGTTATCCCATCGAGCAATTGGCCGAGCGGTCCATCTTTCTCGAAACCGCCTATCTTATCATCTATGGCGAGTTGCCAACGCAGGTACACCTGAACGAATTCCGCAGTAAGATTCAGTCCAGAGCTTCCATTCACACAGGCATGCACCATCATTTTGAAGGTTATCCTAGTGATGCGCATCCTATGCTGATCCTCTCATCAATGTTGAATTCGTTGGGCGCTTACTATCCGCAGATGTCGACTAATGACCGCACGAAAGACCTCGCTAACTTCGACGAGACCGCAGCTTTGCTGATTTCTAAAGTCCGCACGATTGCGGCGATGACCTATCGCATGAAGCTAGGTTGCCCCTATGTGTACCCTGATAATAGTCGCAGGTATGCCGATAATTTTCTCCATATGATGTTTTCTGTGCCGTATGATGACTACGTCGATGATTCTGGAGCAGCTGAAGCGCTTGATTTGTTCCTGATGTTGCACGCAGACCACGAGCAGAACTGCTCGACTTCTACGGTTCGTATGGTCGCCTCGGGTGGTGCCAACCTGTTTGCATCTATTTCCGCAGGTGTTTGTGCACTCTGGGGGCCTTCGCATGGCGGTGCCAATATGGCAGTAATTCGTATGCTTGAAGAAATCCATGCGTCCGGTGATGATGGATCAAGATTCATCCAGGAAGCAAAAAACGGCAAAGCCAAATTGATGGGGTTTGGGCATCGTGTTTACAAAAATTACGATCCACGAGCAAAAATTCTTGGCGAAAGCTGTGAGCGTGTGCTCAAAAAACTTGGAGTGAACGATCCATTGTTGGATATTGCCAAGCGTCTGGAGCAGGCAGCGCGCGAAGATAAGTATTTTATCGATCGCAAACTCTACCCAAATGTGGACTTTTACAGTGGTATTTTACTCAAAGCAATTGGCATACCTGTTGATATGTTCACGGTTATGTTCGCCATCGGTCGTATGCCTGGCTGGATTGCCAATTGGAAAGAGATCGCAGAAAACCCGAAAAGCCGCATTCATCGGCCACGCCAGATTTACAACGGCTCACCGCTTCGCGATTATGTAGCGGTCGAACAGCGCTAGCTTATCTTTAAGGTACCAACGAAAGCAGGTACAGTGCGAGTACGTCGCATACTACCGAGAAAAGTTAACCTTACAGGAAAATCCTGCTTCAATTGAGCAATAATTCATTTTGTGCTTGCGGGTACCGTGTCTGCGTCTAACTTCTTGCGTTTCTCTGGTAATAGCGCTTGTCATTACCGTGCATTCTGCCGTGGAGAAAACACAGATTAAACCTTAACCAACTTGCATTTCATTCAGGGAATGCACTCTTATCATGAGCTTAATGGAAGAATTGCTGCAAAACAGCACTGTAGACAACCTCGTAGAAGGTTCCATCATCGCCGGAACAATCATTGAAGTAAGATCCAATGAAGTCGTCATCGACATCGGTGGTAAGTCCGAAGGCACCATCAACGCTAACGAATTTGTTGATATTAGCGAACTTCAGGTAGGTTCTGATATCGAAGTTTACTTGGAAAAACTCGAAGACCGTGACGGAAATCCGGTTATTTCATACGACAAAGCAGAGCAGAAGAAAAACTGGGAGAAGATTGTCGACAGTTGTGAAGAAGGTTCAATTGTTCAAGGTCGTGTTCGCTCAAAAGTAAAGGGCGGTCTCATTGTAAGTATTGGTGTGGATTCCTTTATGCCTGCCTCACAAATCGACGTGCAGCCACCCAAGAATCTTGATCAGTATGTTGGACAAACGTACGATTTTAAAGTCATCAAGATTAATCTTGATCGCAAAAACATTGTCGTTTCACGCCGTGAGCTCATTGAAGAGCAGCGAATGGAAAAGCGCCGTGCACTCCTCGAAGAAGTTAAGCCAGGTGATGTTCGTCGCGGCCAAGTCAAAAACATCACGGACTACGGCGCATTTGTCGATCTGGACGGACTTGATGGTTTGTTACACATCACTGACATGTCTTGGGGCCGCATTCAGCATCCATCGGAGATGGTGAAGCAGGGTGAAGAACTTGAAGTTATGATCATCGAGATCGATCGCGAACGCGAACGCGTTTCTCTCGGCTTGAAGCAGCTTAAAAATAATCCATGGGACAAGATCGAGGAGAAATATCCAGTCGGCAGCACCATATCCGGGAAGGTAGTCAACATGGTGCCGTATGGCGCATTTATCGAAATCGAGCAGGGAGTCGAAGGTCTGGTGCACGTCACAGAACTTTCCTGGACAAAACGTATCACTAAGCCAAGCGAAGTTCTTCGCATTGGCGAAGAAGTGCAAGCAGTCATTCTCGGTATTCAGAAAGAAGAACAGAAGATTTCTCTGGGAACACGACAGCTGGACATGAATCCTTGGGATATGGTGCGTCACAACTATCCAGCGGGCGCACGCGTACGCGGCAAAGTTCGCAACCTGACCACCTACGGTGCCTTTATTGAGCTCGAAGAGGGTATCGATGGTATGGTACACGTTTCTGACATGTCCTGGACCCGTAAGATTAATCATCCGTCCGAAATGGTGAAAAAGGGTGATGAAGTCGATGCAATCGTACTCGATGTCGATGCTGACGGACAACGTATTTCACTGGGTATGCGTCAACTGTCGACCGATCCATGGGAAGAAATCGATAAGCACTTCAAGATTGGCGATATGGTTAAAGGTAAGATTTCCAAAATCACAAGTTATGGTGCTTTTGTTGAATTGGAAAATGACATTGATGGACTCGTTCACATTTCTCAGGTCAGCGAAGAACGTGTGGAAAAAATCAAAGACGTAATTAACGTCGATGATGAAGTTACGGCTCGGGTGATCAAGATCGACAAAGACGAGCGTCGTATCGGGCTCTCCATCAAAGCTGCCAATTACAGCGACGAGGATCTTGCCAAAGAACGTCAGGCCTTTGAAAATGTCACTGGAGTGGAAGATCTCACCAATCTTGGTGATATACTTGACCAGGCAACCAAGTAGTTTTTTAGTAAGCAAAGGCCTCGGGTCATTACGTCCTGAGGCCTTTCTTGTTTCAAAAAGAGAATCTGTATTTGTCCGGTCAAATTCACTTGATATTATTTACTGACTAGCTTCTTTTGCTGGAACTCTCAAAACAGGGCGCGGTCGCCAAGTGGTAAGGCCGAGGACTGCAAATCCTCTATCGTCGGTTCGATTCCGACCCGCGCCTCCAGTTTTAGATTAAAGCAAAGAAGGCAATTTGAGCCAGTATCGTGTGCTTTTGAGCTTACCGGTTTTTTTATAAAGGATACGAACGTGATAGAGCTTTATAAATCTAAATCAATTTGGATTGAGAATTATCTCAAGCTCGGGTTATAGACGTACCGATTCAGTTTTGCTTAAAACAGTACTTGCAGGGCTTAAGGCATTTCATTTATTTATTGAGTACTATCCATTTTTCATTAAACACTCGTTTCCATATGTTAAAATTTATTTACCTGTTATTCATTGCTGCCTTAATTAGCGGCATTTCTCTAAAAGCCGAGAATATTGAGAGTGCAGCTCCTGTAGAAGAAACTCCTGCCGTGGCACCGGCGGTTGAGGTTCCCGAGTCAGAACTGATTGAGATGGTTGGCTTTTTGACATCGCAGGGTGGTGGCGTTCCAGTGCTCGATCTGAATGATCTAGAAGTTGCTGCACTTGCAAATGGACTGGTAGAGGCACTCAATGGCGTGAAAACGCTCGACGACTTTCCTGAGGAACGCATTCAGCAGGCGTTTGATCAAGCACAGAAACGTGCCGATGCGATTGAGTCTGAATCCGAAGAAATTCCTGAATTTAAAGAAGCTGATTTGAAAATAATTGGTTTCATAATGGCTCTTCAGTCCGGTTTGATTCAACTAGGGTTTGAATCCGACGAGGTGCCTTTCATCAAGAAAGGGTTTATCGCCGGTGCGAATAAGACGGAACCAGACCCTGCTGACAAAGCAAAGTTACCGGCCTTCCAAGAGTTCATTCAAAAACGTGTCAACGCAGCACAAAGCAAGGCATTTGATAAAAGTAAAGCTGCCAACGAGGCCTTTTTCGAAGAGCTGTCTGCGGATCCAGACGTACAAAAAAGTGAATCAGGACTGTATTACAAAATTCTTGAACCAGGTGCTGTAGAAAAGCCAACTTTGGAGGACTCAGTACTTGTTCACTACAAAGGTACTTTGATTGATGGCACTAAGTTTGACAGTTCTTACGACCGTGGAGACCCTGCTGAGTTTCCGCTCAAAGGGGTTGTTCCCGGCTTTGGCGAAGGACTCACAAAGGTCGGTGCAGGTGGTAAAGTCATCCTGTATATCCCGAGCGAATTGGGATACGGCGACAATCCGCGTCCAGGTGGTGCAATCAAGCCCGGTGATACGTTGATTTTCGAGTGCGAGTTAATCGAAGTGAATCCTCAGTAGCGCTGGGCACGCCGACGTCCTCGTCGGCAGCGTCTGAGTATAAGCCACAAAGCGATAACTAAATATGACTAAGGAAGGACGCCGCTGCGCCCAGCAATAAAGTCGATATTACTCACTCGTAGATGCTTCTATGATAGTCTTTGCAAAGGGTCTATAGGCTGCTTCAAACTCTTTTGCCATTGTGTCTGGAAATAGGTGGAAATCACTGTCTTTCAGAGCAGTTACAATGCCCTCGCTGACGACATCCGCCGGGTCTCCCATGCCGTCCATACCCGCCTGGTCAGCCATATCGGTAGCGATGGGGCCGGGATGTACGCTCAGGACATGTGTATTCTGCTCGGCAAGGTCGCTTTTCAGTGCCTGGGTAAACGAGTAAGCCGCCGCTTTGCTGGCACAATAAGTTGAGAAGTTTGTAAAGCTATTGAGCGATGCGATAGAGTTGATCTGAACAAACGCGCCGCCGCCATTTGCTTTCAGCACAGGAGCAAAGGCTCTGGCGATGCGCAATAGGCCGTAGACATTTACTTCGAGTTCTTTTTCGAATTGCTCGATAACTGAATCATCCAGCACTTTAGCTTCCAGAAGAATACCGGCGTTGGATACAACTACTTCTGCGTCGTTTGCAATGTCAGCGGCATCTTTGAAGGACCTTGGGTCGTTGTAATCAATCCGGATCGGAATGATCTTTTCACCGTGTTGGTCCACCAGATCGTTTGCTTTTTCCAGTGTACGAACACCGGCGTAAACTTTAGCAGCTCCGTGCTTTATGAAAGAATTTACAATGGCTTTGCCAATTCCGCGATTGGCGCCGGTGACGAGTGTGACTTTGTTTTCGATTGTGCAGCTCATAGATGGAGGGTAATATACTCCTCACGTTCGAAAAAAACCAGCACTGAGCCCTTTTTGTGAAATGCGGACAATTTTTTGAACCCCGAATCGTACACCGTAGCGCGAAGCTTCAGCGAGCGTTTGCAGAGCATAAGAAGCGCGGCAAACGCTCGCTGAAGCTTCGCGCTACGAATATCTGCAAATGAGGAGATTGGCACTCCCGGGCACCGAATCAACCAATCGGTACAATAAATGACGACTTTTCAAAACTCTGAGGCAACGTGGTTACAGTGATGAGCAACCTTTACATGAGAGTATGATTAAGATTACGAGTAATACCTAGATCAGATAATAATTTTATGCTTAAAAGCGTCCGCTTACGGAGAAACGGGCATTGATGGGCGCTCCAACCGTCGCCTGATGATTTGCGTGCGAATTTGGGAAGTAAAGTTCATCCGTGAGATTCTCAATGTTGAGCTGCAGGCGGACATTCTCGGAGACGTTATAGTAGGCAGCTGCATCGATGCGAACGTAGCTGGGTAGTCTTTTAACGTTATCTTCTTCGATAAAACTTTCGTTCTGGTAAATCAGGCCGAGACCCAGGCCGAATTCATTTGTTAGCTGATAGGTGTTCCAGACAGAGAACATGTTTTCCGGTAATTCGCGCGGGCGATTGCCGTTATCCAGCTCACCATCCAGGAAGCTGTATCCGGCTGAAATGAACCATTTATCAGTAATTAAGCCCTGAAGCTGTACCTCGAAACCAGTAATTTCCGACTCTTCTGTGCGCGAACCACCACCGCCATCGCTATCAATGATATCCTGTTGGATTTCGAAGATCGAAGTCGTGAGGCTGAGAGTTTTGCTAAAGTCCCATTTCACGCCTGCTTCCAGATTGATGAACTCGTCCGGATCCAGGCCCTCATCGCCCAAGTCTGCGAATTGTTCGCCGCTTTGAGGTAGGAAAGTTTCACTGTAACTTGCGTAAACAGAAAGGTTTTCCCTGGGTTTGTAGACGATCCCCAGACGAGGTGTGACTTTTTCGTCTCTTTGACTGCCTTGAGTGTTATTTTCAACATCTTTGACATTAACATCGAAGCTATCAAAACGAGCACCGAGAACGAGTTGTACCTGTTCCAAGATTTGGATCTCGTCTTGTATGTAGAATGAGTACACGTCAATGTCTGCACGGGTGTCGTCGTTAGGGTCAGAGTAAGTTACAGTTGTCGGATCACCGTTTGAATTAACGCCAACCCCTCCGTTAATCGAAAGCGGGCGGGTTGGGTCAAATGTTTGTAGATCTGTTCTTCCTGGATTTGTTATCGTGCTCCAAAAGGTATTGTCGCGATTTTGATCGGATGAGGTGTTGATGTATTCGGCACCAAAGACAAAAGTATGCTCAATCTCACCCGTAAAGAATTCACCAATCAGGTTGCCGGAAAGCACTGTATTTTGGCGATCAGTTGCATCGGCGTAGCCGTCGAGTGTTACAATGTTTGTCGTCTCATTATAAGCCGAAGCATAGAGATTCTCATAAAACTTATCGTAATCACCGTAAGAGGTGCTGAAGTTTGCTTTCAGGTTTGCAGAGAAGCTATGTTGTACTATGGCACGGATGATATGAGCTTCCAATGTTGATTCATTTAACTTCGGGTCGCCAAAGACTATATTTTCGAAGTCTTCGACCGGCTTGTTGTTATCACCGGTTGGGATGCCGCGATCAATAAAACGGTCATGATCGATATACTCATAAGACAAGTCGATTGTTGTATTTTCAGTGGGTTGAAATCGGAACGTTGGGTTTGCGCCGTAGCGGTCACCATCGAAGAAATCGCGATGATTTTCAAGGCCTTCATAAAAGAGGTTGATGCGAAAGGCGGCACTTTCATTAATGCCTATATTACTGTCCAGTTGCACATCAGTAGCGCCAAAAGAGTTTGCACCGATGACATAAGCATTGAAGTTTTCACCGATGACACCTTTTTTCGTCACTCGATTCACGATGCCACCCGTACCGCCGCGTCCGAAGAAGAGGGCATTGGGTCCGCGCAGAATTTCCAGCTGCTCGATATTGTAAAGTGGACGATAGTATTGGACATCATCGCGAATACCATCGACGAAAAAGTCCGCGGTTGAGCGTATTCCTCGAAATACAATTGCATCACGGTGCCCTTCACCCTGAGAGTTGCTCACCCCAGGCGTATAATTAATTATATCGCCGATACTATCGAAGCCCCTGAGTACGATATCTTCATTGGTGATGATCGATAGACTTTGGGGCACGTCAATTACAGGTGTCGGCGTCTTGAGCGCACTGATCTGGTCTGTATAGAGAGAATTGCCTTTAACGACAAAATCTTCCAACTCCATAACTTCTGAATCGTCAGTTTGATCTATAGCTTCCGGTTCGTTGACCGGACTCTCTGCTTCAGCATCGTCACCCGCAAGTGTCTGTGCAGTCAATGCAAGCGCGAGGAACGCTATACTTTTGGCAAATACATTAAGTAATTTCATCTTTAAACGGATTAATCTAAGCACTAATTAAAACTATTTAATGGGAATGTGTCTCATTATCTCTAAGTGTGATGTCAAGTGGTTATTTGAAAATGAATCTCATTTGCGTAACAATTAGGAGGTTTAATGTCGGATTGTAGACCTAATCCGGCAAAGCCGTGACCAAAAGCAACATCGAACACTGAACTTCGAACATTGAGCGCTGGGGAGACGCAGATGAGCTTAAGCTCCATCTTGAGAACCAACCGTTTCGACTAAGCTCCATAGTATCAGAGCCTTGAGCTTGTCGAAAAGGTGGTAAAAAACAGAGCCGGTCTGGCAGTAATATCTTTGCCAGCCATACACCGATTTTGCCAGTAAGGGATTAAAAGCCGTTTTCAGGAATACCACCCAGCGGCACTGCCGAAACGCTTCGATCATCCAGCAAATCAGCAGAATAATTTTTGTGTAGCTGCCATCCGGCGCGGTAGGGTGAGCCGTGCGTTTTAATCCATTCAGTGATCTGATTCAGCAACCTGGCATTTTTGCGTTGTGACCATTCGGGATTCAGCCAAACAGGACTTTTGGTTTTGATCTCAGGGGTACTCTGATTGATTATAGCAACATATTCTTCAATTGCTCCGGGAGTATCAATGATGAGTTTAAATTCGTCGGCTTTACGTATATTTTCCAATAGTGGTAACTTCCAGCGTTTGGGGCTAAGGGTAATCCAGTCGACTGCACCTTGGATCGGAAAAGCACCACTGGTTTCCAAATGTACTTTGTGGCCAACTGCATGCAGCGCATCTGTGAGTTCGGCAAGATTGTGTATGGCTGGCTCGCCGCCTGTAATTACAGTGAATTCAGCCGCA
This sequence comes from uncultured Opitutia bacterium, assembly GCA_963922575.1. GTDB lineage: Bacteria > Verrucomicrobiota > Verrucomicrobiia > Opitutales > Coraliomargaritaceae > Lentimonas. The sequence continues at coordinate 38,070 of CAWUII010000005.1, read as the reverse complement.
GTTTTCGAAGCTTCAGCGGCAAGTTCTTCGGGGCTGACACGGTTAATTTTTTCCGGAATGTAGTCCGGATGCCATGTTCCGGCAGAGTCGCACCAGGGGCAGTGTACCGGGCAACCAAACGTGCGAATAAAGTAAGCCGCACGCCCTGCGTGGATTCCCTCGCCCTGGAAAGAATAGAATCGTTCATGAATTGGCAGCTGCATGGAAATACATGGTGGCTCGAAATAAATGAGATGCACGAAAAAACAAATCATTATTCAATATTCAAAGTTCAAAGAGTTTTCGCATTGACCCAACGTTACAAGCGACAAGGCTGAATTTTTAAATACGCTCCCGTAGTTCAATGGATAGAGCAGCGGTCTCCGAAGCCGCAAATGGCAGTTCGAATCTGCCCGGGAGCATTTTGAACATCGAATAGTTAGAATGTATACGCCATGCTCTTCTCAAATAGGAATCTTTCCCATAGCTCGTTTGAAGCGCCGCTGAAACGTGATACGGACTCTAAGCTTAATTTGCAGCAACTTGAATCCCGGGTTGATAAGCTCGAACTAATTGCAGAGGCGCTCTGGCTGATTTTGAAAAGGGAAACCAATATACAGGAATCCGACCTCATTGAACTGATTGCGGAAATCGATCTCAAAGACGGCAAGTTTGACGGTAAAAAAGCGAAGGCAACTGCAATCCGTTGTTCGAAGTGCGATCGTATAAATAGTAAGCGTCACACAAAGTGTTTGTATTGTGGAGAGTTGTTTCTGATCGAACCGTTTGAATAGGAATCCATGTGTTTTGATGAAGGCTCTTTTGTCAGGTATGCTTTTGCTTGGGTTTGTATCCACAGGACTATGTGCAACGTACACATTCACCAGCATGGATGGACGGACACTGGAGGCTGATATTATTGACGCATCTGAGTCTGCGGTAACCATCCGGCGTCATTCTGACAGCCGCAGGTTCACGTTGGAGTTGGCTCATCTGATTTCTGAAGACATTGCTTTTGTTCGAGCGTGGGCCAGCCGGGAAAAAGAACCCGTAGCGAATGCATCTATTGGTAACCTCAGTAAACCAGAAATTGCCCAGTGGCCTCGCAAGCTCAAGCCCGATAATTATGAGATTACAATTGTTCACGAGGATAACGATGCAAAAACATATATCTATCGAACGCCTCACTTTGAGTTTCATTCCAATGTAAAGTTGGCACGTAAGGTGGTGCGGGAGTTTAGTCAGATATTCGAATCCACGCTGCTGACAGTTATTGAACTACCGCTGGAGCTGAATACGCAATTTCTTAAGGACGAGCGGTTTCTTACGCAGATTTTTGAAACGGAGGGCCAGTACATAGCTGCCGGCGGAATACCGAATTCGGCAGGTGTTTACTTTCCGATAAGTCGGAAAATTATGGTGCCTTTGAGGCACCTGGGCGTTAAAAAGACTTCAAGTGCCTTTACTATTGATAAACGTCAGAAGATTAACGTGCTTGCCCATGAAATCACCCATCAAGTTACTCATAAGTGGCTCGGCAAGTTACCTGTCTGGGTTTCCGAAGGTCTTGCCGAGTATATTGAGCATGTGCCCTATGAGCGGGGTGTTTTTTGCTTTGATCAATATGAAATTGATGAGGTGTTTAGCTGGGGTTCACTGCGTCTTATCCAGTTGGAAGTCTTGATGAACATGAACCTGAGTCAGTGGAATCAGGTTCTGGCAAAAAATAGCAGAGCCGCTTTATCAAATTATCAATCTGCATTCGTACTATTTTACTATTTTTGTCATTTCGAGCTGGATGAGGAGAATAATCCAAGAGCTTTGTATGATTACTTCCGTGCTGTTGAAGCAGGTAAGAGCGACAAGAGGGCAGCTGATGTTTTACTGAACGGTCGCTCGTATGAAGAGTTAGAAGAGGCAGTGGAAAAGGCTTACCGACGAGCGGATATTAAATTAGAATTTTTATGAGCAGGTTGGTAGTGAGCTTTTTTACCTGGGTTTTGATCTGATACGACTGCAGTGCCGAAAGGCAGTATAAAGTGCGTCGCACCTTATCTAAGGCTAGCCTCCTAACCCTGGCACTCCGCCTTCCCAATCAGCAGGTCGTGACCAAGGTAGCTCCTGATCATCCGGATTGGCATTGAAGCAGCCGGTAGTTGCCAGTAGTCCTGTTACAGCGAGCAAGAGTGTAATCGTACGTAATTTCATCGGTATAAGTAGAGTTCAGTCTAACGTAGTATTTTGACCGTATCACCTTTGGAAACACCATCCAATTGTGAGCCTGGAAGGATGTTAGCAATTGCCAGTGAGCCGTTGGTGTTGATGATTTTTACTTTCGCGACTGCCTCTGAGTCTTTAACCAGAGTAATGATCGTGCCCGGTGTCAGCTGAAGATCTTCATCTGTGTTGAGAACAATCAGTCCGTTTGCTGTGCTCAGTGATGCGATCTTGGTCTCCTCCTTGATCGCCTTGAGTTGCTTTGGTGTTAGCTTCTGTATGATAGGAGGAGCTGAATCTAAGCTGTTGCCACTTTCGTCAGTGTCCAAGGCAACCGGATCACTACTTTTTGTGAATGATTCGGAACCTCGTATCTGTTCTCTTAGCGCCGTGTTTGCCACCGTGAGTTCTTCAACGCGTTCACCGAGTTGTGCAATGACACTTTCCTGACTAGCTGCAGCTGCTACTCTTTCAGCATTAACCAGTTCCTGGCGCAAACGTAATGCCGTTGCTTCAAGCTGTGAAGTTTTCATTCGAGCTGCAGTTAACTCGCTTTGCACACGCTGATTTTCTTGCATTTTGGCAAACATTTCAGCTTTGGTTGCTTCGACCTGTGCAGTAACCTCATCTGCCAGTGCGAGGCTTGCAGATAATTCTTCTTCCAGTTCTGCAATCTCCAGATTGGCGGATTCACTTTTGTCTGTGAGCGTTTGAAACTCAGTCCGTAGTGTGAGAAGCTCGGTTTCCTTTTCCTCCACTTTACCCTTCAATGAAAAGTACAAAACAACTGTAATTGCAGCTGAAAGAATTGCTACGATTCGGAGGATGAGTGATAGATAATTCATTGTGTAAACCTTCTTAGTGCCACGAGATGGATTCAAGTAAAGACAAATTCTGTATTGGGAATCGACTTTCCAGGTTTTATCTTAATCCGCCGGTGATTAAATGATAATCGAAAGAGTAGTTTAAATATTATTTCTTTTCGCGATTCAAGATCCAACTGCTCTGCGATGGAATCTACGGTTTCCGGATGCCCTGGATTAGACTGCATATGGCTGATGACCTTTCGTTCGATTTCGAGAACAGTCGCCGCTGCTTGCTTGCCCGCTTCAACACCCGGTTGATGGTAGGCATTGATATGTATCAGGCTGGCGTAAAACCCGACAGCACGCTCGAAAAGTGCAATGAGATGGCTAACTGTTTCGGGTGTGACGGATTCAACTGTGAGTGTAATCGACTGGCGGCCGCTTTCATGGAGTGCATCACGTGTGCCTAGTAGAAAGCCTTGTAGAAAGTCCCCACTGGTGAAGGTTTTTTCAACAGCTATCGAATCAGCATCACGGTCTTTAAGCACCTCAATAAAAGTGACGAAAAAATTGTGGACGCCTTCGCGAAGCTGTTGGACGTAAGCGTGCTGATCGGTGGAGCCTTTGTTGCCGTAAACAGTGATGCCCTGGTTCACTATTTCTCCATCGAGATTTGTAGCTTTACCGAGCGACTCCATCACAAGTTGCTGTAAATATCTGGAAAACAGTATCAGCCGGTCTTTATACGGAAGCACAACCATGTCTTTTGTGCCCCTGCCATTGGTCGTATGATACCACATTAGAGCAAGCAGAGCGGCAGGATTTTTAAGGGTCACCGTGTCTCGGGTGATCGCATCCATGGCAGCCGCTCCGGAAAGCATACGGTCGATGTCAATGCCCTGTACCGCAGCTGGGAGTAGTCCCACCGCGGAAAATACCGAGGTGCGACCACCGACCCAGTCCCACATTGGAAAGGTGTCGAGCCAATTGTTTTCTTTTGTGTAATGATCCAGTTTGCTGTCTTTGCCAGTGATTGCCACCGCGTGATCGGCAAAGCTAAGGCCGGAAGCTCTATAGGCAGCTTCTGCCTCAATCATGCCATTGCGTGTTTCCGGAGTGCCACCGGATTTGGAAATCACTACGGCAAGCGTTTTCCCTAACTGATTGTCCAGATGAGCAAGTGTTCGGTCAAACCCGTCCGGATCCGTGTTATCAAAGAAAAACGGTTTAATCCTGTCTGTCTTAAGATTACCCAAAGCGTCTGCGACAAACTGAGGTCCTAGCGCAGATCCACCGACGCCGATAATCAGCAGGTTCTCAAAGTTCCCAGCGGCACCCTTCAGTTCGCCGCTGTGTATTTTTGAGGCAAATTGTTTGATCTTGCTGATGCAGCCTCTGATTTCCTCAGTTATATACTTATCGGGAGCCAGTTCCGGTTTGCGTAACCAGTAGTGACCAACACGGCGTTTTTCATCCGGGTTCGCAATGGAACCAGCTTCAAGCTCTTGCATTGCAGCATAGGCTGCCTGCATTTTTGGTTCCATATCGTCCAGGAACGGATCTTCAAACTCGACGCGACTGACATCGATTCCGAAGTTGAGTGTGTCGATATGTAGATAGTACTGCTTAAATCGTTCCCAGGACATGAGTTTAACCTTTATTAACTTTGAACATCGAACGTCGAACGTTGAACGTCAAATAGTTTGAAGTATTGAGCATTGGGTTTCGCTTTTAGTGATTCAAAGTTCAATCTTCGATGTTCATAAGAGTTCAGCGTTTATTCAGATCTTTATCTGTTACAGCGCCTTCTGAGGCAGTCGCTACTATGGCGGCATATTTGCCGAGCACACCGCGTGTTTCGCCGGGGCCACTGGGTTTGAATGCGGCCATGCGTGCGTTGTACTCTGTATCATCAATCAGCAAATTGATGGTGTTCTTTACGGCATCAATCTCGATTGTATCGCCGTCTTTGACAATGCCGATCGGTCCCCCGGTCGCTGCCTCAGGTGTGATGTGGCCGACATCAAAGCCATGACTACCACCGGAAAAACGACCATCCGTGATCAAAGCGACTTCTTTGATCAGTCCGCGTCCTGCAACGGCACTGGTGGGGGAGAGCATCTCGCGCATGCCCGGTCCTCCGACCGGCCCTTCGTTGCGGATGACAACAACATCGCCGGCAACGACATGACCACGCAGGATGCCGACCAAGGCGCTTTCTTCGCCTTCGTAAACTTTGGCGGTACCTTTAAAATAGAGACCTTCCTTTCCGGTTATTTTACCAACGGCACCTTCGGGAGCAAGATTGCCGCGCAGAATGCGCAAATGAGAGGTGTCTTTAATTGGTTGATCCCAGGGCCGAACGACATCTTGCTCGTCAGGGTAGGCCGGGTAGGGTGCGACATCTTTGAGCGATTCTGCAAGCGTTTCGCCGGTTACTGTGAGGCAGTCGCCATGCAGGAGTCCACGATCGAGCAGCAATTTCATCATCGGTCGGATTCCGCCAATGCGGATCAGATGACTCATATTATATTTCCCAAAGGGTTTCAGATCTGCCAGCAATGGTATGCGTTCACCGATTTTCTTAAAGTCATCAATGCTTAGTTGTACATCCGCTGAGTAAGCGATTGCAAGCAGGTGCAGAATCAGATTGGTCGATCCACCGAGTGCCAGACAGGTCGTGATGGAATTTTCAAAGGCTTTACGCGTCATGATGTCGCGTGGTTTGATGTCCAACTCGAGTAACTTAAGCACAGCTGCACCAGCATCTTCACAGTCCTTACGTTTGGCTTTGCCGACAGCAACCTGTGCGCTGCTGCCAGGCAGGCTCATTCCCAGTGCTTCGATCGCGCTGGCCATCGTATTGGCGGTGTACATGCCACCACAGGATCCAGGGCCGGGGATTGCATGTTTCTCCACTTCTTTCAGTTCTTCGTCGGTTAGTTCTCCCTTGGCATGTTTTCCAACGGCCTCGAAGACAGAGACAATGTCCATCGGGTTGCACTGTTCCTTCTGATCTTTCGGCAAGAACCCCGGTAGTATCGTGCCACCGTAGACAAAGACTGCCGGACGATTGAGACGGGCAAGGGCGATCATGCAGCCAGGCATGTTTTTGTCACAACCACCGATGGCAACCAGCCCGTCAAACCCTTCGCCGGCTACCACCGTTTCGATGGAATCTGCGATAACATCGCGGGACACCAGACTGTAACGCATGCCTTTGGTACCCATGCTGATACCGTCGGATATAGTGATGGTGCTGAAATTGACGGCTTTGCCGCCCGAGTCGTTAATTCCCTTAGTTGCGTGCGTAGCGAGTTCACCCAGATGCACGTTGCAGGGAGTCAGATCACTGGGTGAAGCTGCAACGCCGACCTGTGGTTTCTTGAAATCATCGTCATCAAAACCGACTGCACGGAGCATTGATCGAGCAGGAGCTCTGTCAGTTCCATCAACAACAGTAGATGAGTGCGGACGCTTGTTTTTTGTAGCCATGGAAAAAGTATGTAAATGTAGTTGTTTCTCGTTGCAAAGATGGAGCAATCCCAATCAATTGCAGACGTTTCGACAACAACCTTTTACAATTAAAAAACTTAAATCTACATTTTTGCAAATTTGCAAATAGATGACATATGGAATTCGACTTGAAAAAAACGCTGGAGGCATTGTTGCTTTCAACTGCTGAACCAATCGATCTCAAAGCATTGGTGAGCGTTTTTACACGTCACCAATCTCAGACGGCAGAAGCTTCTAAGGAAGAATCCGAAGAAGTGCCCGAATCGAGCTATCCGAAAGTGAATCAGAAACAGATAAGTGCGGCGCTTGCTGAGTTGATCGCTGCCGCCGAGACGGAGAATAAGTTTTACCGGATTTTTGAAGGCCCAAATGGCTATCAGATTGTTACCGCGCCTCAGTTTGCTGAATTTGTTCGACTGTTGCGCAGTGACCCGAGACCCACGAAGCTAAGTGCAGCTGCATTGGAAACTCTGTCCATCATCGCCTATCGGCAGCCAGTTACACGCGCAGAGATTGAAGCGATTCGCGGTGTTTCAGTGGATGGACCTTTGAACCGTCTGATTGAGCTGGAGATGGCCCAGGTTACTGGTCGGGCAGAGTTGCCAGGGCGTCCCATTCAATACGGAACAACCGATCATTTTCTGGAATTTGTCGGCATCAAAGATCTGGATGCTTTGCCTTCCTCGGATGTGCTGAGCGACCGAGAGATTGATGACTGGGTGCGGCGTGATGCAGGGTCTAAATCATTAGTTAGTGATCAAGATGTTGGCCTTGCAGACGAAACGCATCAGGGCGTGTTGGATTTGAACGCGCACGATGATGATTCCAACTGGCGGCTGGAAAACATTGAGAGCGATGCCGCTCTAAATAACTGAGGAACGCTGAGGAACATTGAACGTCGAACATTGAACATTGAATGTCTAACTTCGAACATTGAATATTGAACTTACGGGAGTATCGAGCACAGGATGTCTTATTTAAGATGAGTGAGATTAAAGAGAAATTGCAGCAAAATCGTGATGAGATTGATAGGATCGATAGTGAACTGGTTCGTTTGTTTTGTGAGCGTGCGAAGTTTGGCATGTCAAAGGAACACTACGAACCGGAACAGGAACTGGATGTTATCGAGGGACTTATTGCTGCGGCCACGAGTACACTTTCAAAAGACGCTCTGATTGCTATTTATCGGGAGTTGCTCTTTGCGGAACTCGATAGGGGGTTTGCTGTTGAGGGAATTATGGATTTAACAGCGGTCGATGCCGTTGACAAAAGAATCATCAAACTTCTCGACGAGCGCGTGCAGCAAGCCTGCGAAATTGGTAAGATAAAACACGCCAATGGAACCGATTACTATGATCCAACTCGTGAGGTGCAGGTTATGGCCAAAGTGGTCCGACTGAATCCCGGGCCGCTTTCAAACACAGCACTGAAGGCAATCTATCGTGAGATCATTTCGGGTTCTATTGCTCTGGAGAAAAAACTAATTATTGCCTACTTGGGGCCAGAAGCGACCTACACGCATCAGGCAGCTTTGAGTAAATTTGGCGTCAGTCTGGACTTTCATGCAAAAAAGACGATCCCGGATGTTTTTACTGAAGTCGAGAACGGCAACGCAGATTACGGAGTGATACCGATCGAGAACTCTACCGAAGGCGTTGTTTTTCACTCAATGGACATGTTAGCCGAATCCGATTTGCAAATTTGTTCACAGATCTATCTGCCGATACGACACTGCCTTGTCTCCAATGCATCGCTTGCCGACATCCGTGAAGTGCGTTCCAAAGATCAGGCGCTGGGGCAGTGTCGCAACTGGCTGCATAAAAACCTGAACAATGTTCCTCTGGTGGACGTGGTCAGTACCGCCGAAGCAGTTCGATATGTGAAAATGCATGACGGGGTCGCTGCGGTTGCCAGTGAGCTATCGGCACAAAACTATGGCGTAAAAGTACTTGCACGCGATATTCAGGATCGGGATGACAATGTGACTCGATTTCTGGTAGTTGGAAAAACGCATGCAACTCCACTGGGTGAGGGGCATGACAAAACCAGTTTGGTTATCTCCCTACGGGATGAGTGTGGCGCTTTGGAACGGGCACTGCACGCCTTTTCATCACGTGGGATCAATCTCAGCAAGATTGAGTCCCGGCCTAGTCGTAAAAAGGCTTGGGACTATGTATTCTTCATCGACATCATAGGGCACTATCAGGATGAGCCAGTGCAAGCGGCACTTGGTGAACTGGAAGCGAACAGTTCTTTCGTCAAATGGTTGGGCAGTTATCCGAATGATAATTGAACCCAAATGATACAGTTGGTTTTTGGCTTGAAACAGAACTCTTGGATCACTGGTAAAATTAGAGAACCACAGAATCAGTCAGGTGCAATTTCATTTTGTAGTGAACGATTTATTATGTAGTTTAACCCGAAATCGCACATCGTAGCGCGACGCTTCAGAGAGCGATCTGCCGCGCTTCTTATGTTCTGCAGATCGCTCGCTGAAGCGTCGCGCTACGAATATCCGCAAATGCCGAGATTGACGCTCCCGGGCACCGAATCAACAAATCGGTAGAATAAATGACTACTTTTTAAAATTACACCCAAATCAGTCAGGAATTCAATATTACTGTTTGCACGAATGAAATTAAACGGCATGCTATCTACAATCCTGCAGTGTTCGTGATTAAGCAGAGCATCTGTCCTTTACTCTTTTAAATACGGGAACTGATCTCTCGGAGGTGTCTGTCCAGCCGTAAATCGGAAGGCAAAGCTGACGAGAAGGTGCCCACCTAAAACACAAAAGGCCCAAGAGCTCATAACTTTAACGGCACATGCGGGACCCCCTTTTTTGTATACCATGTCTTGAACCTGCACCAGTTTGAGGTTGAGTACACGTTTAAAGGCAGCGCTGGCAGCGGTTACCAAATATTCGACGTTCGAAGTTCAACGTTCAGCGTTCGACGTTCAATAGACATCGCGCAGGTAGCGTTTGTCGGCTTTGAACTTCTTTACATACTCTGCGGCGGCTTCCTCACTGAGTTTTCCTTCTTGGGCGATGATGTCGTGCAGTGCCTTGTCAACGTCGTGTGCCATACGACTGGCGTCACCGCAGACGCAAAATGTAGCGCCTTCCTGGAGCCAGTTGTACAATTCGGCGGCGTTCTCCCGCATGCGATCCTGGACGTAGACTTTATTTGCCTGATCCCGTGAGAAGGCAACGTCCAGCTTGGTCAGTATGCCGTCATTTAGATAACCTTGCCACTCGGTCTGGTACAGGAAGTCTGTAAGGTAGTGCTGGTCGCCGAAGAAGAGCCAGTTTTTGCCGTTTGCTCCGATTGCCTGTCGTTCTTCGATGAACGCGCGAAAGGGTGCAATGCCAGTCCCGGGACCTACCATGATCAGTGGCGTATCCGGATCGTCTGGTATTTTGAAGTGTTTGTTGGGCGACATGAAAACCTTGGCAGTGTCGCCTTCGTTCATTCGATCTGCAAGATAGCTGGAGCAGACACCTTTACGCTCGCGGCCATTGGTATTGTAGCGTACGACGCCGACTGTGAGATGCACTTCATCGGGGTGGGCTTTGAGGCTGGAAGCGATTGAGTACAGGCGTGGGGGAAGCTTTCGCAGGATGCTCACAAGTCCATTCGCAGTGAGTTCTTTGGCAGGAAAATCAGTTAGGATGTCGATCAGTTCGCGTCCGAATACATATTTGTTGAATTTTTGTTTGTTTTCGGGTTGGAGCAGAGCGTCCAGATCGGCATTTTGTGCGAATTCATTATAACGTTTTAAAACGGGGAGAGTTGCCGTAGTGATTTCCAGCTTATGCGTCAGTGCGTCCCGGAGCGTACTGTCACCGTCCTTGAGAGTCACCTCACTGCTGCCGTCCAGTTTGGTTGTCTGCAGGATGGAATCAACGACATCTGTGGCATTGGATGGAATCACCGCCAGTGCATCGCCAACTTCGTAAGTAAGCCCTGAACCTTCGAGATCAAATTCCAGATGGATGGTTTCCTTTGCGGAACCTGTGCCATTGAGGAGGATGCGATTTTTAAGCTTTGTAGGGAAGGGGTTTTTGCGCGAATACGCAACAATCGGTGCAGCCGGTGCGACGACAGCAGTTTCAGCTACTGATCCAGTGGCTGCGTCCGTTAAATCCGAGAGGGCCGCCAGCACGCCTTTTTGCCAAGTTGCGTAGTCTTCATCAAAATCAACGTCACAGTCTTTGCGATCGTAGATACGTCTTGCACCAAGTGCTTCGAGCCGTGCGTCAAAGTCGATGCCCATTTTGCAGAAATGCTCGTAGCTGGTATCTCCTAGGCCCAGTACCGAGTAACTAGTTCCTTCAAACCGTGGAGCTTTGTCACTCATGAAGTCTTTATAAAAATCAATCGCAGTTTCCGGTGGGTCGCCTTCGCCCCATGTGCTGACGATGACCAGAAGGTTTTGTACACCTTTCAGCTTTGCAGGGTCGATGTCTCCCATGCTCACAGCCTTTGCTTTAAATCCTGCTTTTATTGCTGCTTTTACCGTTTGATCAGCAAGCCCTTCGGCATTTCCCGATTCCGAGCCAAAAAGCACGGTCAGCTCAGCAGCTTTGGTAGCGGCGGCAGTCGGGACGATATTGGTCTTGCCGGCACGTAAACCGCTGATGAAGCCTTCTACCCAGAGTAACTGATCTGCTTCCAGGGTTGATAAAAAGCCATTGAGGAATTTTGTCTGTTCCGGTGTGAAGGGAGCAGTGCCGGGTATGAAACTATCAGATTTGCTCATAAGAGTTGATTTTTGTAATACTCAATAAAGAGAGTTTTTTCATTCAGTTGACTCTCTAGGTTGGTTTCCTATATTTACGATTCATAAATTGAACAATAAAGTTATTTTGTAAACGGTTGTCTAAAGGTAAGTACGGTTTAGTAGCTTCTGGACTACAACTTTAAATAAGAACTTAATTATGATTTCGGAAAGTCAAGCACCACAAAAATTACATAAGAACGAAGGTATCAAGAAGGATAGCAATTACCTACGTGGCACCATTCTCGAAGGCCTGAATGATGTGTCCACCGGATCGCTTTCTGCGGAAGACCAGCAGTTGACAAAATTCCATGGTATTTACCAGCAGGATGATCGTGATGTTCGCAGTGAACGTCGGCGTAAGAAGCTTGATAAGGCGTACACATTCATGGCGCGGATCGGTTTGCCTGGAGGTGTCTGCACCCCTGCTCAGTGGATCGTAGTCAATGATCTGGCAAACTTTTGTGCCTTTAATACAATCAAACTGACGACCCGTCAGGCGTTTCAGCTTCACGGGATTCTCAAAGGTAATCTGCGCAATACCATCAAGGAGTTTAACGAAGCGGCGATGACCACTCTAGCTGCCTGTGGTGATGTAAACCGCAACACGATGTGTAATCCGAACCCGTTTGCAACGGAGGTCCATGGAGAAGTGCAGGAGATAGTTGAAGCAATCGACGCACATCTCAAACCACAAACGTCTTCCTACAACGAAATATGGCTGGATGGCAAAAAGGTCGACATCGAACAGCCGAAACGTTCGCTTGATTGCAATGGTTCGGAAATAGAGCCACTGTATGGCGAAACTTATCTGCCGCGAAAATTCAAGATTGCCGTGGCCATACCCCCACGGAACGACGTCGATGTATTTGCGCACTGTTTGGGATTTATAGCGATTGTTGAGGACAATAAACTGGTTGGCTTTAATGTAAGCATTGGCGGTGGCATGGGCATGACGCATGGCAATGAGAAAACATTCCCACGTCTGGCAGAGGTGATTGCATTTTGCACGCCGGATCAGGTTGTGTCGGTTGCTGAAAAGGTAGTAACCATACAGCGTGATCATGGTAATCGTGTCGATCGCGCCAACGCTCGCTTCAAATATACCGTGGAGCGTCTCGGGTCCGATTGGGTTCGTGAAGAGCTTGAGAAACGCTTGGGCTACAAGCTTGAAGATGCACGCGAGTATAAATTTACCAGTACCGGAGATCGCTACGGCTGGGTCGAGGGAACCAATGGGAAATGGAATCTGGGCTTGTTCATCGAAGGTGGGCGTATTGTTGATAATGACGATGTTCAGTTGAAGGCCGGGATGCTTGAAATTGCTAAAGTCCACAAAGGAGACTTTCGCCTGACAGCTAACCAGAATTTGATTATCGGCAATGTTGATGCGGACGACAGGGTCACTATCGATTCACTGGTTGAACGCTACAAAATGGATGCTCACAAAAAGGCCTCCGGGATGCGTCGGAGCCAGATTTCCTGTGTAGCCCTGCCAACCTGTGGACTCGCGCTTGCTGAATCTGAGCGTTACTTGCCAAAACTAGTTACTGATTTGGAAGCTATACTTGAAGAAGTCGGTTTGCGCGATGACGAAATCATCATTCGTTCAACCGGTTGCCCAAATGGTTGCGGTCGACCCTACCTGGGGGAAATTGGTCTGGTTGGGAAGGTTCCCGGAAAGTACAATCTGTATCTTGGAGCCGGTTTTGAGGGCGAACGTCTAAACAAACTTTATCGCAACTCGATCACGCATGAACAGATTGTCGATGAACTGGAGCCTATTATTCGTAAATATGCCAGTGAGCGAAAAGAGAATGAACGCTTTGGTGACTTCACCATTCGAGAAGGTTATGTGAAAGCGACCACCGCAGGGCGGAACTTTCACGATTGATTAAACCTGATCCGGCAGAGCCGGAATGAACGTTAAACGTTGAACATTGAATACATGTCTGCTGAACGGTTTTGCAGTTCACACGGAGGTGCGGTGGATGTAATACCACCGTGCAACTTTTTCTAGTACTTTGTAGCCGCCTCGCTCCCTTCGACGAGCTCAGGGCTTGCACCTGTCGAGGCGGCTTTTGCGATTTGGTAGTTAAACCTTGGTATAAGCGATCGTTCGTCTGTGGGGCACTGAACAAACGCTTGTTGAAACTTCGCGCTACAAGTTTGGCTAGCCTTTCGGAAACCTTTCACCACAGCGCGTCCTGCGAAGCTCTGTAGCCGTAGCGGGAAAGCGCACGAAGACTACGAAGGAAAGGCATCTAGAAAACGTTGAACTTCGAACATTGAACGTTTCCAAACGCACTTACGCAATCTTTGTAAAAAAGTCTGTTCTAAACATGCACGGATTTATATATTCAAAGTTCGACGTTCAATCAGGCTTTCTTGTCGGACTGCTTGGCGATAAAACTGTCAATTTTTGCTTCAAGACTATTAATTTTCTCAAACAGCGGATCTTGAATCTCTTCCTCCTCCTTATCTTCCTCCTCCAGTGCTTTCAATTTCGCTGCTTCCTCGGAGTATACAATTTCATAGTTATTGATAATCGCACCAAATACGATATTGATCAGCAAGAATGCTGACAAAACATACCATGATATAAAATAGGTATTCATAATAATAGGGGAGGTTTTTGCCATCAAATCATATCTGAGGTCTGTCCAGTCCTCTCCGGTTGTTACACGAAATAGGGAAAAGAATCCTTCCAGTACATTTCCAAAAGGGTCTGTAGTGCTGGAGTGTGCTGTCTCAACAGTCGTCAGATCTCTGAAAAGAGTAACACCGATGACTGAATACATGTACATGAAAACCAGCAGCAAAAGACATGCAAAGTAAACAGACTGAAAAGATCGAAGGAGCACACGTACCAGTAACTGCAGTTCAGGAAAGGCCTTGAACATACGAATCACCCGGAAGACTCTTGCAACTCTGAGAGCACTCAACGCAGCACCATCCGCAAAAATACTTGTTGGAATTAGTGCGATTAGAACAATGGTGATATCAAACCAGTTCCAATAGTTACTGACATATTCATGGGTCGAGTTCCTTCCGAACCAGCGAATAAAAATTTCGAGAACAAATATTACAAGAATAGCATGTTGTACATTGTTAATGATAATGCTATGAACTTCTGTCTGAACGCCAATTAAAATGGCGTTGATAAGAATAACTACAGTAATTAAATTCGAGAATTTATTTGAGTTCGCTATTTTATTTAAATTCATGAAGTAATTGGAAATTGATACGTTAAATTAGTTTGTTTAAGTTAAGCTTAATTCCTTAGGTACGAACCAAACAAACTTTGCAATAAAAAAGCAGTTATTTTTCAATAACTGCTTTTTGAAGTTTAATAAACTATGTAGAGGAGTTTATATTTTTACTCACCCTCTGGCGTATCATCTTGTGTGCTTTTTGCATCTTCAAGAGCGGCTTTTCTCGAAAGACGTGATTTACCTCTTTCGGAACCGATGCATTTTACAATCATTTCATCGCCAAGTTTGCAGATGTCTTCAGTCTTATTGACACGGAAGTCAGCTAGTTCGGAAATGTGCACCAGACCTTCTTTGCCCGGCAGGCACTCGACAAATGCGCCAAATTCCTTGATGCCACGCACAATGCCGCGATAAGTTTTGCCCACTTCAATCTCAGCGGTGCAAGAATCCACTTCCTGGATTGCTCGCTCAAGAGATTCTTTGCTATTGGCAAAAACAAGCACGCGACCAGGAACGTCATCGTCAATATCAATCTGAGCGCCGGATACTTCCGTAATGCGGCGAATGTTTTTGCCACCAGGGCCGATCAACATGCCGATTTTTTCCGGGTCTATTTGCATCTTGTGGATGCGTGGCGCGTGTTCACGAAGATCCTTCCTGGACTCCGGTAAGTGCTCGGACATGATTGCCAGAATCTTCATGCGTGCCTCGCTGTTCTGTTTGATTGCCTCAAGTGCAATATCAAATGGCAGGCCGGAGATTTTTAGATCAAGCTGGAATCCGGTAATACCTTCATTAGTACCTGCAATTTTGAAGTCCATGTCACCAAAGTGGTCCTCTGCGCCAAGAATATCTGTCAATACGACGTGTTTGACGATTTTGCCATTCTCATCCTTTTCGGTAACCAGTCCGGTCGAGATGCCGGCACATGGAGCAGAGATCGGCACTCCCGCATCCATCAGTGCTAGAGAGCCTCCGCAGATTGAAGCCATCGATGTTGAACCGTTGGAGCTCATCACCTCTGAGACAACACGGATAGCATACGGAAACTCGTCTTCAGGTGGAAGGATCGGCAGCAGTGAGCGTTCAGCAAGCGCACCATGACCAATTTCACGGCGCCCGGTAAACCCGAAACGACCGGTTTCGCCCACCGAGAAGGGTGGGAAGTTGTAGTGAAGGATAAACGATTTACTTTTTGCTCCACCCGTCAGTCCATCTATATCCTGGACATCACGACTGGTGCCAAGCGTCGCTATTACAAGAGCCTGTGTTTCACCACGGTTAAATACTGAAGAGCCATGCACGCGAGGTAACGTTCCAGTGTCACAGGAAATGGCGCGCAAATCCTTGGCACCTCTTCCATCGACGCGTTTTCCGGTTTCCAGGATGTTTTTGCGATAGAGTTTTTCTTGTATTTCGTCAAATGCATGTGCGACATCGTCAGCATTTACATTTTCTTTACCGAGTTTTTCTTCAAGAGCTACTTTTGTTTTTGACGCAATTGCTTCGATTGCGAGCTTGCGCTCTGTATAACTATCGCAGCCAAGTGCTTCCTTTACCGAATCAGCTGCATGTTCTTCACAGAATTCGAGTACTTCCTTTGGAGTTACAATAAGTGGGAAGTCCTTCTTTTCCTTACCGGCGAGTTTCACCAGTTCTTTTTGAGCCGCGATAATCGGCTGAATCGCTTTTTGACCATATTCAAGGGCCTCGTAGAAGCGATCTTCTGAAATAAATTCAGCAGATCCTTCGATCATTAACATTTCTGTTTCAGAACCCACATAGATGAGATCCAGATCGGAGTCCAACATCTGATCGTGCGTTGGATTCGTAACAAACTTACCGTCAATTTGACCGACACGTACACAGCCAATCGGGCCATTCCAGGGGATGTCTGAGATAAGTGTCGCAGCTGATGCCGCATTGACCATAAGTATATCAGGCTCATTATTAAGGTCTGTTGACAGCAAAAGTCCAATGATCTGAACTTCATTCATGAACCCCTTAGGGAAAAGAGGTCGCAGTGGACGGTCACAAAGCCGTGAAGTCAGTACTTCTTTTTCAGAAGGCTTACCTTCACGCTTAAAATAGCCTCCGGGAAACTTGCCGGCAGCGGTGAATTTTTCACGATAATCGACCGTGAGTGGGAAAAAATCCTGCCCTGGACGCAGCGCTGAGGCAGCAGTTGCTGAGACAAACACGACTGTGTCTCCCATGCGGATAGTTACGGCGCCACTGGCAAGACCTGCCAGGTCACCTGTTGAGATCTCAATTCCGAGACCCTCTACGGTTACGTTATGTTTTTGTTTCATTCCTTTGTATTTTTTATATCTAAAAGTGATTTTGGGGTATTTTTGTTCCGTTTGTTCAACGAATTCAGACCTGTTCCCATATTAGGGCACGCAGAACCAGAATTGTGTCGACACAATTTTTGTTGTATTTTTCCTACATGAGTATGCCGGACTCCATGGAACTGAGCCCAGTTTTGTAGTGAAGATTTTGTTTAGCGACGTAAATTAAGACGCTGTATGATCGAAGTATAACGATTAAAGCTAATCTTTTTCAAATAATCCAACAGCTTGCGACGTCGGGATGTCATCCCGATGAGTCCACGACGTGAGTGGTAATCCTTGCGGTTGTCACGAAGGTGCTCGGTAAGGTGCTTGACCCGAGCTGTGAGCAGTGCGATTTGCACCTCACAAGAACCGGTATCACCCTCTTTTTGAGCGAATTCTTCGATAATTGCCTGTTTGTCTACAATAGTTTCTGAGATGTCTGCCATAATTTAGTTTTGAATTCACGACTTTGGGCCTTGATTTTTCAAGACCGCTAAAGCAGTAAAACCCGCCTTAGCCGTTGTACTCACCGATTTTGACTCAGATGAGAAGTCGAGGAACTGATCTTTTTAAGATGAGCTCTAACGCTAAGAAGTAAAAAGTTGTTACTATTATTTGGAGAAGCAAGCAAAAAGTATCATTGATTTTACGAGTAAATAAATGTGTTGTCCCAATATTCAAAGGATGAGCGCTTCCGGATTATCATTACCCATTTATTCTGTTGCAGACCAGATTGTAGACGGTTTGGCCAACTGTGGTCGTGTTGTCTTAAGTGCGCCCACGGGTTCCGGGAAATCGACCCAGGTACCGCAGATTTTGCTGGATCGTTTGCAAATCGAAGGTGAGATTGTCGTTTTGCAACCACGACGTCTGGCAGCCCGATTGCTGGCAAAGCGAGTTTCGCAGGAGCGCAATTCCAGGCTAGGGGAGGAAGTGGGGTATCAGGTGCGTTTTGAAAAAGTTGTTGGGCCTGATACCCGCATACGCTTTGTGACAGAGGCAATTTTTCTGAGGCAGGTTTTAAACGACCCGCAATTGTCGGGAGTCGGTGCAGTTATTTTTGATGAATTCCATGAGCGTAATCTGACTGCGGATATGGGTGTTGCCTGTGCATTGCAGACTATGCGCTTACACCGATCGGATTTGAAGATCGTCGTTATGTCTGCAACGCTGGATGTTGATGCACTGCAAACGTATCTGGAACCTTGTCAACGCGTCGAGGCTTCAGGGCGATTGTATCCAGTGGCGACTCGCTATATGGGGGCTGCACTGAACCGTGACGCGGCGCCGGTATGGGAGCGTGCGGCAAATGCATTTCGCATCTGTGTGCGGGAAAAATTTGATGGGAATGTCTTGGTTTTTATGCCGGGAGCATATGAAATTCGAAAAACCATTGTAGCAATCGAATCACTTCCGGAGTCGTCCGGCTACTCAGTATTGCCTTTGCACGGTGAACTCTCAACTGATGCGCAGGAAAAAGTGCTTTCAATCAGCGACCAGCCAAAGGTTATTGTGTCGACCAATGTGGCTGAAACATCGATTACGATCGAAAATGTACATGCCGTGATTGACGGCGGGTTGGCAAGAATTGCACGCTTTGATTCACGTCGAGGGATTAATTCGATACTGATTGAGCCGATCAGTCGCGCCTCTGCCGAGCAACGAGCCGGCCGAGCCGGTCGTATGGGGCCGGGCATCTGTCTGCGGCTCTGGAGCGAGGCTGAGCACGCGGCCCGGGCCGCACAGAATACACCCGAAGTGAAGCGAGTGGATTTGTCGGAATCCATGCTGTTACTAACTGCTGCAGGAATTGAGGATCTGAGTACGTTTGATTGGGTCGAGGCGCCAGATCCTGAAAAGCTGGAACAAGCCAGCAAGTTGTTGATGGATCTAGGTGCTATTCATGCGGATGGAAGCATCACTGAGATCGGACAAAAGATGGCGGTATTTCCTCTGCACCCTCGCTATGCAAGGATGTTGATCGAAGCAGATCGGCGCGGTGTTGTTCGTAGTATCGCACTGATTGTGGCACTTAGCCAGGGGCGATCCTTTTATCGAGTCTCAAGGGATAAACGTATACGTAAAGCGCAGATTCAGCAGATTGAAGACGTCGTAGACCGGCGATCGGACCACTTTGTCCACCTGCGTGCCTGGCAACTGGCTCAGGCAAACGGATTCAAGCCAGCGGCCTGCTCGGAACTGGGTATTCATGCCGGAGCGGCTCGACAGGCTGGAGAGATTGCCCGTCAATTATTACGGCTTGCCGAGATGCAGGGACTGAGCATTCAGCCGACGGATTCGGTCGAAGAGACCGAACGTGTCTGTAAATGTATTTTAGTGGGATTTTCGGATCATCTTGCCAAACGCAACGATACCGGAACCCGACGTTGCCGTATGGTTGATAAGCGTTCGGGTGAGTTGCGTCGGGAAAGTGTTGTAGAGCAGTCGCTTTTCGTAGCGGCTGAAGTCGAGGAGCGAGAGTTACGTGGCGAGGTGACTTTGTTGCTTGGGATGACAACAGCGGTCGAACAGAAATGGTTGAGTGAATTGTTCTCAGGGGACTTTTCAGATAAAGTGCTGACCGTATTTGATCCGCGTATGCGTCGCGTCGTGTGTTATCAGGAGTGCCTTTTTCGCGATCTGGTATTGGCCTCGTCCGAGCAGGGTAAGCCTGATCTGGAACAAGCAGCTATTTTACTGACAAAGGAAGTTCTTGAGGGGCGTCTAAAGATGAAGCAATGGGATTCGGCGGTGGAAGATTGGATTCGGCGGGTCAATTTTGTTGCCACACATTGCCCGGAGGCAGAAATTTCTGTTATTAATGATTCTGCGCGCCAGTTACTGACTGAGCAAATTTGTTATGGAGCCATCAGTTACAAAGAAATCAAGGATCGCCTTGTACTGGAAATTGTTAAAGGATGGGTACGACCTGAGCAGCACTACTTCCTGGATTCCTATGCACCTGCCGAAATGCAGTTACCACGACGTCGCAATTCGGTGAAAGTGCGTTATGAATCCGACGGACGCGCTTTCATCGCTTCAAAACTTCAGGATTTTTACGATGTTCCGGGATCGCAGCTAGTTGTAGCAAATGGAAAAGTCCCTTTATTAGTCGAATTGTTGGCACCCAACCAACGCCCGGTTCATTTGACAGATGATCTGGATGGTTTCTGGAACGGTGTGTATCCTGCAATCCGCAAAGAGCTTGCGGGGCGCTACCCAAAACATGAGTGGCGATTGATGGAAAAGTAGTGAATGGCGGATCGGCAACCAGTTACTGATTGTTCTGGTAATTTGATCTGTAACGCACCAAGTCCATGTAAAGTTTTACGTTGGTATAATTCGCTGAGTTACTGGCTACGGGCGCACAAAAAAAGGTGTTCTATTCAGAACACCTTTTTGATAAATGAGATATGATTTACTTTTACTTAGTAAGCCTGCGTGGACTCTTGTTCCGGTACCGGCACTTTCAGAAGATCCGAACTCATCTCTGCCTTGAATCGGAAATCTCCTATTTCCAGTGCTTTGGCAACCACTCGGTACTGAATGATTTCTCTTGGATTGAGCACTGGGTAAGGATCGAAAATAATTTCGTTACCAGTAATTGTACCTTTAGAGTCACCTCCGACAGATATAACAGCAAGGCCTTCTGGGATTTGTATATCTAGTTTCACATTGGCATCAGCTGCAGTACCTTGGTTGGCAATCTGGATGATGTATGTTGTTTCTTCGCCTACAATTAGTGGATCTCGTGTATCAATCACTTCAATCAGAAGTGCAGGGAAGCCACGCCATTCGGTACAGTCACTATCAGAGCCGCTCAAACTGCCGTCTAGTGTGGAGAAACTAACTTCATTGCAATGAGTTCCGTCTTTTTTGAGGATGATATCCACATTGAAACTTTTTTCTTCGCCAGCGTCTAAATCCGTAAACCATGTCGCTACATTTCCATCAATTGTGGCGGATTCAGCAGCGACGAGCTTTCCTTCATTAGGCGCTTTGCTTGTAACAATAATATCGCTAAAGGCAACATCACCAGTATTAACAACTGTGACTTCATAATTTGCTTTTTTACCAACAAACTGCATGTCAGGTCCTTCTGTGGAGATTGAAATTCCTGAGTCGAGAATTTTAAGGCAGGCTTCACCTGTTGATGCTTCTGCATTGGACGCACTAGCAATTGCTATATGACATTGTTTACCTGGCTCGATCGATAAGGTTTTAAAGCTTACTTCGCGACTGTCGCCCGGAATGATTGTACCAATTTCAATTATTTCATCACTGCCATCGTCGTAACGAGATAGACCGCTTGGTAGATTATCAGTTATAACAACATTCTCAGCGCAAAAGTTTCCAATATTTTCGATCGTCACATTCCAGATGACTTCAGAACCAATTAAGACACTCTCGTGTGGTGCTGTATTTTTTACTTTCAAGGCTGGAACACCGACTGATGTAGTTGTATGTGCTTCCGCGTAGGCATCAATAGTCGCACTATTGGTAAAGTCTGCAACAGTGCTTGCATTGACAGTTAATTCCAGCGGTATGATTTCATTTTTTTCTAAATTGTAGAGTGTCCAAGTGATGACATTACCATCAACTTGTGCGGTAGGACTACTGGATACATATTCTGCACCCTCTGGGATCTGATCTTTAATAACAACTTTTTTTAACTTATCTTTGGCAGTAATTAAGTATTCATAGCTAAAATCCTTACCAATCAGAACTAGAGAAGGAACTGCTTTTTCAAGGCGAACCAAATACTTGTCAACGTAGTCGAAAACTTGATTCGGAGTGCAGTAGTCTTCTGTATTTGATCCCGATTCTTCAACGATTATTTCTAACTCTTCAAAGGCTATCTCTGGGTTCTCAACAAGTACTTCTCCATCTTCAGCAACTAATTCCGGGTATTCGGAGTCTAACCCTGAGTCGGTCGTAAAATCTGAAGCGAAAAGCGCTGATGTTCCCAGGAGGAGGAATGCCACGAAATTTTTTTCAATTCTATTCATATACTTGGTATGCGTTAGGAAAATTTGCTGTTTAAATTTAATGAACTAAAGTTATTTGTACGCTAATTCCTTGTTGTTAGAACAAAGCTTTGGCTTATTGGTTGATGACTACCAACTCATAAATAGCCTTGGTTCCAAGAGTTCAAGTTTAAATTTAGACGAATTGAATCTATCTTCGAAAAGTTAGCTAAGTCCAGACAGACTATTTCAGAATGCCATTGAAAAAAGTTCCTTTACTTTGGCTTTGGAGTAATCGCGGTTAAGTTGAGCGATCATATCAAGTGATATACTCTTCGGACACACCGCTTCACACTCTCCAATATTTGTGCAGCCGCCAAAACCTTCGCCATCCATTGTGCCAACCATTGCCAGTACGCGGCGATCCTTTTCTGGCTTGCCTTGTGGTAAGCTGTTCATGTGAGATACTTTTGCAGCTGTGAAGAGCATTGCGGACGCATTGGGACATGCCGCAACGCAGGCACCGCAACCGATACAGGCGGCAGCATCCATTGCATAGTCAGCATCTTGCTTGGATATCAGATTAGCATTTGCATCCACGGCGCTTCCTGTGCGTGCAGTGATAAAACCACCGGACTGTATAATTCGATCAAATGCACTCCGATCAGTTACTAAGTCTTTGACTACTGGGAATGGTCTGGCACGCCATGGTTCGATTGTAATAGTCTCTCCATCGGAGAAGTGGCGCATGTGCAATTGACAGGCCGTGGTAGCTTTTTCGGGACCGTGTGGAGTCCCATTGATGGTCATTGAACACATACCACAGATACCTTCCCGGCAATCATGATCAAATGCGATGGGCTCTTCTCCCTTCTGGATCAACTCTTCGGAAAGAATATCCAGCATCTCAAGAAAGGAAGAGTCTTCGGAAACATTCTCGAGCTCATATTCTTCAAACTTACCTTTGTCTTTACTGTTCTTCTGGCGCCAAACCTTTAGTTTTAATTTCATAATTATCAGGTGTTATGGATTTTTGTTTACTTGTAGCTGCGAGTTGCAAGTTTCACTTCTTCGTAGACAAGCGGTTCCTTATTTAAATTGGGTTCTTTGTCATCGCCTTTGTATTCCCAGACACTAACAAAACTGTAGTTTTCGTCGTCGCGTGTAGCTTCACCTTCTTCAGTTTGATATTCGGTGCGAAAATGTCCGCCACAGGATTCTTCGCGGGTGAGTGCGTCGCGGCAGAGTAATTCACCAAATTCCATGAAGTCAGCAACACGACCGGCGCGCTCTAATTCCTGATTGAGGCCTGAATCATTGCCAACAACTCGTAAGTTACTCCAAAACTCTTCGCGCAGCTTTTGGATGTCTTTGATTGCACCGGTAAGCCCTTCTTTGTCACGAATCATTCCGCATTTGTCCCAGACGATTTGCCCCAGACGTTTATGAAAGGAGCGCGGTGACTCTTTACCTTTAATGGTCATGAGTTTTTGAATGCGTTCTCTAACATCTGATTCGACTTCTTTAAAAGAGTCATGATTTGTGTCTGAAAATCCGGCGGATCCGATTCCCTGCTCTGCGAGATAATTACCAACAGTATAGGGTAGCACAAAGTATCCATCAGCCAGCCCCTGCATTAAAGCAGAAGCGCCCAGCCGATTTGCTCCATGATCTGAGAAGTTCGCTTCTCCTCCAACAAAAAGACCCGAAATGTTACTCTGAAGATTATAATCCACCCATAAGCCGCCCATGGTGTAGTGAACTGCTGGAAAAATCATCATCGGTGTTTTGTAAGGATCCGCACCTGTGATCCGGTTATACATATCGAAGAGATTCCCATAGCGTTCGGCGATGGTTGATTGGCCATCGCGAGCAATCGAGTCCCGGAAATCGAGAAACACACCCAAACCGGTTGAAGCGACTCCACGACCTTCGTCACAAGCTTCTTTGGCTGCACGTGATGAAATATCGCGTGGCGCTAGATTTCCAAAACTAGGATATTTGCGCTCCAGATAGTAGTCTCGATCTTCTTCGGATACTATATTTGGATCTAACTTACCTTCACGGATTTTTTGGGCTGTCTCTTTGGACTTTGGAACCCAGACACGACCGTCGTTACGGAGTGACTCTGACATGAGAGTCAGCTTGGATTGTTGATCTCCATGGACGGGTATGCAAGTCGGGTGAATTTGAGTGTAACAAGGATTAGCTAAACCAGCGCCGCGTTTGTAAGCACGGTATGCGGCAGTTACGTTGCAGCCCTGTGCATTTGTCGATAAGAAGAAGACATTACCATAGCCGCCACTCGCTAGTATGACAGTATCTGCTGCGTGACGAGAAATCTCACCAGTTATTAGATTGCGAACAATAATGCCCTTTGCGTGGCCGTCAACTTTGACCAGATCAAGCATTTCATGGCGAGTGTACATCTTCACTTTACCAAGACCTATTTGTCGGCTCAATGCAGAGTAAGCACCAAGAAGTAGCTGTTGTCCGGTTTGTCCACGCGCATAGAATGTTCTGGAAACCTGTGCACCACCGAAGGAACGATTGGCCAATAATCCTCCATATTCACGTGCAAATGGAACTCCCTGTGCGACACACTGGTCGATGATGTCATTGCTCACTTCAGCAAGACGGTACACATTTGCCTCACGTGAACGGTAGTCACCGCCTTTAACAGTATCATAAAACAAGCGTCTTACATCGTCGCCATCGTTCTGATAGTTTTTGGCTGCGTTGATTCCACCCTGTGCTGCAATACTGTGAGCTCTGCGCGGACTGTCCTGATAGCAAAAACAGGAAACATTGTAGCCCTGTTCTGCCAGACTAGCTGCTGCAGAACCACCTGCAAGGCCCGAGCCAACCACGATAACGTGGTACTTTCGGCGGTTAGCCGGATTGACCAGTTTCATGTTAAACTTGTGATTGGTCCATTTGTCGCGAAGTGGACCTTCAGGTATTTTAGAATCGAGTTTCATTATAGTAGAATATCAGTGAGTAATAGTGTCCTGTAACGCTTTGACTGTCCCAACCTGAGGAATGTCGTATGTCTGCTTCCTCAAAGCTCCCGAGAGAACGGCTACAGGTATGATTGCAAAACCCAGAAAAATAATAAGACCGTAGGCAAGGGCGGATCGGTCGAGCAGCGGACGCCAGTTTTTGTTACGCATACCGAGTGTTTGGAACATACTACTAAAACCATGGGTAAGGTGCATGCACAAAAGGCCGGTGGCCAAAATATAAAAGGCAGAAACCCACCATACCTGAAAACCTGCAACCATCATGTTGTAGACATCGAATGTCATAACATACTGACCATTTTCGATCACAGGTTTGCCTTTTTTGACCAGTACGACATCAGCAATCTGTTCGTTGTATTCTTTTCCGGGAATCACACGCGCTGTATAATGTGCAATGTGGAAGAAAATAAATGCTAGTAAGATGATGCCGCTCATGCGCATTGTTTTTGCAGCATACGTTGCCTGTACCGTTTTGTTTATGCTGTAATTTTCAGGTCGTGCCCTGCGATTATCCAGAGTCAGAGTGATCGCTGCCCAAACATGGATTGCTATACAAATGATTAAAAACAGGCGGATGGCCCACAAAAGAGCGGTCGGCAATACATGATGCAATTTGTACGCATATGCGTTAATCGCCTCAGGCCCTAAGAAAACCTGAAGATTCCCCAGCATGTGTCCCAGGACAAACAGGACGAGAACCAACCCAGTTAGGGCCATTAGGATTTTTCGACCAATTGTCGATTTAACAAAACTACAAAATACTTGCATGGCTTACATTTATAAAAATTTATGTGAATAAAAGTCAGATAGAAGGTAAACTCAACTTGAAACTCAAGAGTATAAGTCAGTTTTATCAGATCAATAAAGCTAAAGAGTGTCGCAATTTTATAGGTACTTTGGTTTTCTCCACGATTTACTGTAATTTTACTTTGGTAGATAGATAATTGAAGGGAAATGCTTACAGGTGTATCTGCGGAACGTTTCCTGTCGCAGCATTTTAAGCTTAATGATGTATTGGACTAACCCACGATTTTGTAGCTATGTAACGAAAAAAAAGTAGCTACTTTTTTGCTTTTTCTGAGCATGAGGGTGGTTTTTTTACTGGGTAGGTAGGGCAGGGTGCTGCGCTGCATTCGCGTAACCGTTTCACCCAGCAGGAAAAGACCCCAATGAGCACACTCAATCCAATACCTCGGGACTTGTCCCCAGATTCTTTACTACTGCCAGCTGTAGATCATCTGTGTGTAGTAATTGGTATCCAGTTTCTCCTCGGCAGTTGTTTGAGTCTCGTATTCGTTCCTCATTCCAATTCGGATCCAGAAGCTTTCTTCTTTGCCAACGGGAATTCGGATGCTGCTTTCGTGAGCAAGGTTGTAATTGTCTATATCCGCTAAAGAAGGTGCGTAGTTTACCTCGTTTTCGAGGTAGAACCAGTCCTTTACTCGAAGCGTGTGCATCAAGCTGGTCTCAAATGTTGGAGTTGATTCGTTATCACTATTGTCTGTTTCAAATTCAGTGAAGCGATAACCCAGACCGTTGCGGGTAACGAGCGTATGATTGTCTTTATTTATAAATCGATAAGAAACACCGCTACTGGTTGAAGAGCGTAAGTAAACATCATTGATTGGGTCTGTTTCCAGCGTGGTGCGAACAAACATACCAAGTTTTTTATTACCAAACTGTTCGTAACTTATTTGGCCCAGAGCACGATCCTGAGTCTTGTTGCCGTTTTCTTCGCCTTGCTCATAGTCAAAGCCAAAGTAGAGTTCATCCTTTGGACCTTTTAAACGGAAGTCTAGCTCTAATCCGAGGTTGAAACGATCCACATTGCCGGTTCTACCATTGAGATCGAACGCAAAGTCGTTCTTCCATTTTCGTCTGCTTCGCTCAAGTTCAGGATCTGTTTTGTCTGGCATCCAGCCTGCTTTAATTTCTGTGAGCTTGGTATTGATCGTATTGTCACCCGCTTTAATGGACAGCATACCATCTTTTGACGAAGTAACCTTTCCTGGTACTACGATTCCATCGTTTAAGCGAACAACGAGCGGCGATTCCGTTTCAAAGGATGCCACATTTGTCTGCTCTATCTTCAACTTGCCTGAGTAGACAGTATCAATGTGGATAAAGCCTCTATCGATCAGTGTTATGGTGCCATTAAGTTTTGAACCGTCATTGGTGGTGATTGTATCGGCAACAGCGACATGCACCCAGAAGGAGAGTGCCAGAAGGGCGAATGTAAGGTATTTAAGTATCATTTAATCAATATTTCTTTTGCGGAGAGACCCTGTTTAATCATTGGCAAAACGTGCTCGGTGTAGCTTACCACTACCTCGAGAAGATAAGGTCCGTCGTGAGCGATCATTTCCTTAATCGCAGCTTGCAAGTCGTCACGTTTAACCACGCGTTTTGAGGCAACACCGAAGCCTTCCGCGATTTTTACAAAGTCCGGATAGAGCGCATCCAGATTGTCAGGCCCACCGATATTGTCCTTGTCGCAAAGAATCGTCTGACCGCGAACACTTTCATACAAGAGGTCTTCCCATTGAACAACCATTCCCAAATGTTGATTGTTAAGGACAATTGTTTTCGCGTTAATTTTTTCAATCACCGAGGTGCCGAGCTCCTGAACATTCATAAGAAAACAACCGTCACCGTCGATGTTGATGACCAGCTTTTCCGGGAAGGCAACTTTCGCGCCAATAGCTGCCGGAAGTCCAAAGCCCATCGTGCCCAGACCGAGCGAACTGATGTAAGTGCGTGGTTCACGGAATTTGAAAAACTGCGCGGCCCACATCTGATGCTGACCAACGCCGGTTGTTATGATGGCATCTCCTTTTGTTTCGTTATAGAGTTCTTCAATAACCTCCTGCTGTGTCAGGTGTTCACCTTTTTCATAGGTAAAGGGATATTTTTCCTTCCACTCTTTGATGGTGTTCATCCATTCACTGATATCAGGCTTGGTGAATTGAACCTCTTTGGCCAACTCGATAAGACGACCGAGCGCGTATTTAACATCCGAGTGAATCGTATGATGCACGCGTTTGTTTTTATTATGCTCGGAAACATCAATGTCGATGTGCACTATTTCGGCATTGGGCGCGAATTTTGAAACCAGACCCGTTATCCGATCATCAAAACGTGCTCCGGCACAGATTAGCAGATCACTATCACAGACCGCCCAGTTGCCGGCAACGGTGCCGTGCATTCCAAACCAGTAGAGTGACAGCGGATGTTCAGCGTCAAAGGCACCCAGTCCCATCAATGTCGAGGCAACCGGAACACCTGTAACTTCAGCGAACTCACGCAGCTCCAGATGTGCCTCAGCAGAAATGATCCCACCGCCTGTATAGAGTACCGGACGCTTGGCCTTACCAATGAGCTTCAGAACATTATCAAGTTGTTCATCACTCGCCTTTGGTTGAGTCGCAAGTGTCTGGTAGCCTGGCAAATCAACCGTTTCAGAGAAATCGGGTGTGAAGATGGCTTGCTGTACATCTTTGGGGATATCGATCACAACCGGGCCCGGTCGGCCAGTGGTTGCGATATGAAATGCTTCTTTAACGATTCGGGGAAGTTCTTCTTTATCCAGTACCAGATAACTGTGTTTCACAATCGGCAGTGTCATGCCAAAAAAGTCCGTTTCCTGAAAGGCAGCTTTCCCGATAAACTGTTGGTAAACCTGTCCTGTAATTGAAATCAAAGGAATGCTATCCATGTAGGCATCTGCAATACAGGTAACCAGATTGGTCGCGCCCGGCCCGCTGGTCGCCATACACACGGAAGCTTTGCCGGTAGCACGTGCGTAGCCATGAGCCATGAATCCACCTCCCTGTTCCATGCGAGGGAGAATAGTGCGAATTTTTTTGCTCTTGGTCAGTGCCTGATGCAGCTCCATGGATGCGCCACCCGGGTACGCGAATACCACATCGACTCCTTCACGCTCAAGCGCGGCTACCAGAGCATCAGCACCTTTCATTGCTGGCGCTTGCGTATCCTGTTCAAGTGGTGCGGTTGTTGTGTCTGTATTCATTTAGTGACGTCGTTATGTAGTTTATCTTTTATTGGTATAGAGGAATACCTGAATTTTAAAAAAGTAAAGAATTATGACAAAGAAGCAGCAAATCAAGCACGGAAGAGCCTTGCGGAGACGCTTATTTCGATTCAACTCTAAATGATAACAATGCCAAAGATTTTATTTTTAGGAGACATCGTCGGCCGACCTGGCCGTACTTACGTGATAGAACGTCTAGCATCTTTAAAAAAAGAGCTGGCCGCCGATTTTGTGATTGTCAATGGAGAGAATGCAGCCGGCGGTGCTGGGATCACAAAAAAAATAGCGGATGAATTGATCCAGGCGGGCGTCGATGCCATCACCCTCGGCGATCATGTCTGGGATCAGAAGAACTTTGAAAATGAAATTGGCGCACTTGAACAAGTCTGCCGCCCGGCCAATCTTCCGGAACAAAATCCAGGGCGCACGTTCCTGATCATAGAGCGTGGTGGTTTTCGGTTAGGGATTTTTACAGTGTTGGGCCGGAACTTTCTGACGCTCAAGTCGGACTGTCCGTTCAAAACTTCCGACGGGCTTCTTGAGACACTCAAAGACGATTGCGATTCTGTTTTTGTCGAGGCCCATATGGAAGCGACTTCGGAGAAAATTGCTCTGGGCTGGCATCTGGATGGTCGTGCCGCTGCAGTTGTCGGTACGCACACCCACGTGCCGACTGCAGATTTTCGAGTGCTGCCAAACGGAACGGCATACATGACTGACGCAGGCATGTGTGGTCCCTACCAATCCGTGCTCGGACGTGAAGTCGAACCCGTAATTTCCAGCTTTCTTGACGGTCGAAAACGCCGCTTTGAAGTCGCTAAGGCAGATGTCCGCATTTGCGGCTGTATGGTGCACCTTGACCCGGAAGCAGGTGTGGCAACACACATAGATCGCATCGAGATTCGAAAGCAATAGCCTGGACTGCTCACCAGCATATTGGCACAACTTGGTTCTTCGCTTCGCTATTTTCAGTGGAAACATCAGGATGATCGTTGAGTTTTGTAGCAAGCGTTGGCTGGAGCAACGTAGCGCGACGCTTTAGCAAGCGTTCTCTGGATTGGACTGAGAGGCACTGAAACGCTCGCTGAAGCGTCGCGCTACGCTCTATGCATTTTTCAAATGCCACAAACCCCAAAAGCTTTTTTCCACAATATAGCTAGGCCTATAATTACTTGTACAGATCGCATTCAGGTAGCGCAGCACCGTCCCCGGTGCGCACCCGCGTCGCGTAAGCCTGAGCATTCAAACGTTCGTGCGGCGCAGGGACGCGCCTGCGCTACCATTTTGGATAAGAATCATGTGTCCGGATAATTACGTACTTAGCTGTAAATAGCGAAGAACCCACAACTCTCGGAAATACAGCTTGATAACAACAACTTATGAATCACTAATACCACCGTGCAACAAATTCTAGAAACAGAGTTTTTTAATTACCAAATAAAGTTACACCTTGGTATAATATTGTTTGGAGAACTCGATTGCATAAACCGGATTAAAATGTAATTCGAACTAGTGATAGTTTCGGCGACCATCGAGTGCGCTGCGCAGAGTGACCGCATCTGCATAAGTTACACCACCGCCGCTTGGCAGTCCAAAGCCGATGCGCGTCACCTTGATCGGCCTTTGGCCGACAATTTCTTCCTGAATATAATGGCAGGTAGCCTGGCCCTCGATGTCGTTGGAAAGCGCCAGCACGAACTCGACTACTTCCGTGGATTCGATGCGGGCCTGCAAGCTTTTGAGGTTTAGATCATCCGGGCCGATCCCGTGGATAGGAGAGAGCTTACCATGCAGTATATGATAGTGTGCCTTCCACGCATCTGAGCGCTCGATTGCAATCAGGTCCGGCACGTGCTCGACAACACAGATCCTGTCGGAGTGCCGACTCTCATCCATGCAGATTGCACATCGATCAGCTTCGGCCATGTTGCCACAGATGTCACAACGGCAGATAGTGCTTTGCGCTTGTTGCAGAGACTCAATCAGACGGTCCATACACTGTGGCTTTTCAACCAGCAGATGCAGCGCGATGCGCTCGGCTGATCGAAATCCCAGGCCCGGTAAACGCTTTAGCTCTTGCAAAAGCTTTTCAAATGCAGAGGTCACGAATTTGCAGCCCTAGAAAATACTAGACACCTGGAAAACCGCCCAGACCACTGGTTACATCCAGCATTGCTGCTTCGCTGGTTTCCTTTGCCTTTTTTGCAGCTTCCTGTGCTGCGTTTAAGAGCGTTTCTTCAACAAACTCAACATCTTCCTTGAGTAGTTCAGGATCAATTTTAAGTTCCTTGAATTCACCTTGGCCATTAATCTTGATATTTACTGCGCCACCGCCACTGGACACTTCGATTATCTGATCTGCCAATTTGGCTTGGACGCTATGCATCTGCTTTTGCATCTGCTGAGCCTGTTTCATTATTTTTCCTAAACCTGCCATATTTATTTGCGTGGGTTGAATAAAAAAACATTCAACGGAAAACATGGTAAATAAGTCAAGCGCATTGATTATCGAACATCAAATGAGGATGCGGTCTCACAAAAAGTAGCGTTTACGAAGTTAAGACGTGGATGATCAGAAACTTTCACTGTTTTCGGCTATCGAAGTAGAACGAAAATAGCAACAGCCAGAGCAATCCGATACCAGGCAAACAGGCCAAGCCCGTGTTTGCAGAGATAGCCGACGAGCCATTTAATTGCGAGTGCGGCTGAGATAAAAGCGATTAGGCCGCCGGTCAGCACCGGTCCCGGCTGAAGCGCGGCCATCATATTAGAGCCGTCTGACATTAATTTGTAGCCCGAGGCTGCGCTTAGGGTAAGCAGTCCGAGAAGAAAGCTGAATTCGGCAGCGCGCGCCGGTGAGAGTCCGACGATGTAGCCGCCGACGATTGTTGCCATAGAGCGGCTGGTTCCTGGGAACAGTGCGAAACACTGGAAGCAGCCGATTACGACTGATTTGCCCAGAGTAAGGGTCTCAAGGCCCGGATCGGTATTTGTATCTGCGTTGACTGTTTGGTCTTCCGGGTCCTTTTTTCGACGCCAGCGCTCAGCCCAGAGCATCACGCCTGCTCCGACGACGAGCGCACCGGCAACTGCAATGACATTATCTCCGAGAGCGGATTCGATCCAGTTGTCCAGCAGTAATCCCAGGATAGCTGCCGGAATGAAGGCTGCGATCAGATGCATTGCCAGCTTCCTGCCATCCTTGTCTTTTCCAAGAATGCCAAGCATCATTGCCATCAGCGTGCGCCAGTACAAGAAGCAAACCGCTGCAATAGCGCCGGCCTGAATGACGATGGCATAAGCGTAGGCAGCTTCGCCAATCGTGTAAACGCGCATTGTTTGGTCGTCCTTTATCAAGACCGGTTGTCCCTTGGAGTCGATTACCGGGGAGTCACTATCGAGTGCCAGTAGTCGATTGGCGATAATTAGGTGTCCGGTCGAGGAAACCGGCAGATATTCCGTAATGCCTTCGACGAGTCCGAGAATAACTGCATCTGTATAGCTCAGGCGTCTGGTTTCTGTTTCAGGAATCTGAGCAGCAGCTTCAGGTACTTCGGCATATATGTTTAGCGAAGCAAAAGCAACGACCAGAAAAAGTGCGGTGTATTTCATAAATGATTGAGTATTCGTCAGAAAATATAAAAACTGGGGTTCTTTACTATTTCTAGTGGAAGAATAGTTGATCTAAAAACTTAATTTTGAAGTAGCCACGGCGCTCCCTTCGACAAGCCCAGAGTCTGAGACTGTAGACGTGATCGTCAGATAAGGATTGTAGCTCTGTGATGTGCACTGCCAAGGCAGTGACGACCTTTAAAATATGGCAGCTAATGTAAAACAGCGGACACATTTGTACAGATAAATACGATCTTACAATTACTAAATCAAAACAACAACC
This sequence comes from uncultured Opitutia bacterium, assembly GCA_963922575.1. Classification (GTDB taxonomy): domain Bacteria; phylum Verrucomicrobiota; class Verrucomicrobiia; order Opitutales; family Coraliomargaritaceae; genus Lentimonas. The sequence continues at coordinate 5,283 of CAWUII010000005.1, read as the reverse complement.
GATGACTACGCGTATTGCTTGACCAGTTTTGTAAACGCTCGGAAGTGTGGATGGTCCGCACTGCCGAGCAGGCTGTAAAATACGGTTTCTGTAGGTAGTACATGGGCGTCCATCGCGAGCAGTTGCCGCAGTGTCGGTTCGCGGTCTGCCGGACGGCGTTCACCGATGCAATCGGAGAGCAGGGTAGTGCCCAGTTCTTCACTGAGGGCTTGTACGGCAGTCTGATAGATACAGATCGGGGTCTCGATCCCGAGCAGCAGTAAATGATCGATCTGGTTGTTCTCAATCCAGTCGTCCAGACCTTCGGCCTCTAGAGCGGAAAAGGATGTTTTGGCAATCACCGGTGCTGCATCCGGCAGAAGCTTATCGAGACAGGCGGTAGTATGGCCCAGCTTTTCCGGAAGCTGTTCAGTGACTGCCATGGAACAGCCCAGCAAATTGGCTGCCTCCACAGCAAAGCAGGCGCGCCTGAGTAGCGTCTCGCGGTTGGGTATGGCCTGCAGGAATACATCCTGAAAGTCGATCAGGAGAAGGCCGAGATGGTTTGCCGGATGGGTCATTTCTTTGGAACGTCGAACTTTGAATATTAAATAATTAAGAATCTGTATTCAGAGTCAGCATTCGAAGTTCAAAGTTCAACGTTCAAAAGTTCTTCATGCATACTTACTTTTCGCAGGAATCTGGACGATGGACTGATCCTCCAGTATGTAGGCTGTCAAATGGCCTCCGTACACGCAACCGGTATCAATGCCAATGGATCCGGGGCGCTTAAACACGTCGGAGCGTGCGTTGTGGCCATAGACGACGAAGGGATCGCCTTTCCAGTAGTCTGCCCATGAGGTTGTTTCGGACGACGTATCTGTTGCTGCCATCGTTCCATCGGCGTCGATGTAACGTATTTGAGTCATGGTGATGATGTCTTGCTTATGCCAGGCGGGTTTTGGCAGGAAGCCTGCGTGCACGATGACTGTTTTACGTTTGGGTTTGTAAATGTACGGCGGTAGTTTTGCCAAAAACTTCCAGTCTGCCTTAGTCAGTTGATTGAACGTTTCCAGATCCGTGCTCTTTAATTTTTCCGGACAGTTTTTTTGTTTCGCATCGAGCAGCCGTATTTCGTGATTACCCAGAATGCAGCGGACGTCATACTTTTTTGCCAGTTTAATGGTCCGATGGCTTTCAGGCCCGCGATTGATTAGATCACCCACCTGCAGGATGCGATCCTTACGCTTCAGTTTTAAGGCCAGTAGTAGCGCTTCAAACTCATTTGCGCAGCCATGAACATCGCCGATAACTATAGTACGTCGCATTCATCTACATGCTTTTCATCGTCCATTGAAGTGCAAGAAAAAACCATACGACCGGCCTTTTGGCAGACGCTTGGTTTTGGTTGCAAGGGCTAGGATCTGCCCCAAAGTTTTGTTTTTCACAATCTATATGAACTGGCATATAAAATGTATCGCACATACTTCGGCGCTCTCTGCAACGGCTTTTGCAGACGGTGAGCGAGTCCTTTGCCTGATTTACCGAGACTTTGAAAGCGGGGAAATTAGTCGGGCTGACATTCTTCCTGAAGAAGAAGCTCACTTCGAACTTCCGGGTGATTTGCTGGGGAGATGGTTTCGCCAGGTAAAGGAGTCCGGGGACTCGCAGCCGAAGGTTCGCGATAAAGTGGCTTCGGCAGAAGAGTTTTTTCTTTCTCTGTATGAATCCGCAGAGGATTCGGATCGTAGTGAGGAGACCGATGCGCTTAAGTACCTTGTGGCGCTTATGCTGGAGCGCAAGCGGGTGGTTCGTGCAGTGGGTAAGCCTGCCTCCAAAGGCTTCCAGTCATACCTTCACGTCAAAACAAAACAGACCCTGCATGTGCCGATTGTTGACATTTCCACTGATCTTGTGCTTCGAATTCAAGAAACACTTGGTGATATTCTTTTATAAACAAATTCATATGATCGCTCACAAATACATTTACCGAATCACATTACTGATCGCGCTGCTTGCACTGACCAGTGGATGTTTCAAAGGCACCTATGGTTTTAAAAACAAGGTCGAAAACATGCAGGTGCCACGCCTAATGATTGAATCGCGTGGTATGGACTACTCAGGGTCGCGTGGAATCGAGCTCAATTTGCCGGTCTCAGGTTTAATGATTCTGGTGGAAAGTGCTCCGATTGCTAACGAGTTCGACATCATTAATGCCGAGATGGTACAGGTCGATATGGGGCTTGCGCTGATGCTTGAGCTTACAGATACCGGACGCCGTGAGCTATATCGTCGATCCGTTACCAACAAAGGCAATCGTGTCGTACTCACGTCCAATGGCAAAGCCATCGGTGCCCGGATTCTGGACGGGGCAATAATGGACGGCAAGTTCTATACCTTTGTCGAAATCCCTGATGACGAGCTGGGCCAGTTCGTACTGGATCTTAAGGAGAGTATCGCTGAGCTGCAGACGCGCTATAAGTATTGACAGACCGATGTATCACCAGAGCGCTTGCCCGATGTCCTCGTCGGCACGCCCCCAGTGCACATTTCAAAGTCCCCGAGCCTTGTGGGCGCGCGAAACGGTAACGTACTTTTCAGCCCATTTCCTTATATCTGCACGCTCTTTTGGGTCGAGCGGACGAACGACCCGGGCAGGGGAGCCGATAACCAGTGAGCCCGGAGGAACTTTTGTGTTCTTGGTCACCAGCGATCCGGCGCCAATAATTGATTGTTCACCGATTTCCGAGCCGTCCAGAATGGTTGCATGCATGCCAATCAGACACTCGTCGCCAATGGTGCAGGCATGAATCATTGCCATGTGGCCAACGGTAACATGATTACCGATTTTCACCCCAAAATCGTCAGCGAGGTGAACCACGCTCCCGTCCTGGATATTTGAGCACTCGCCGATATCGATGCAGTTGATGTCGCCGCGAAGCACACAGTTATGCCAGATGCTCGACCGCGCACCCACGGTAATTGCACCGATAACAACAGCGCCGGAAGCGATGTAAACGGATTCATCGATTCTCGGTTTCTGATTCAGGTAATGTTTGAGCCGCTCTTCTGTAGTCATTTGAATATTATGTATCGAAACAAGGTAACCAGGAGTTGACAATCAAACACCAGCAATACTTTTTACTTTAGAAGATGCTCAGGTGGTGAAACGGCAGACACGCCACGTTCAGGTCGTGGTGCCCTAACGGGCGTGAGGGTTCAAATCCCTCCCTGAGTACCAATTACAAAAGAAGTTGATAAGTAAGGATGATGTTTGATCAGGCTTTTATTCATGGTGGACACACCTTTTTATGAATTTCATGTCTCCTTTTCGTCCCCGATTTCAGCAAAGCGCATGACTTCTTCGAGCGTGGTCGTGCCTTTTTTGACATGTTCCCAGCCGCTTTGTTGTAGTGAGCGCATGCCTTGCTGGATTGCAGTTTGCCGGATAATGCGCGACGATTCGCGTTTGACAATGTGTTCGTGAATTTGCTCGGACATTCTCAGGATTTCAAAGATGGCGATACGACCGCGGAACCCGAGCTTTCGGCAGCGTTCACAACCACCGTCTTTTTTGGCGAGATGTCCGAACTGTGACTCGCTGGCATCGATACGCATTGTAGCAAGACAACTCTCGATATGATGTGGCTTATAGTTGGCCGGTTGTGCGCAATTTGGGCAGAGACGACGTACCAGACGTTGGGCGATGATCATTTCCACAGAGGAAGCAATCAGGAACGGCTCAATGTCCATATCGGTCAAGCGGGTCAGCGCTCCAGGGGCGTCATTGGTGTGTAATGTGCTGAGTACCAGATGACCGGTGAGAGAGGCGCGGATGGCGATATCAGCAGTTTCGCGGTCGCGGATTTCACCCACCATGATAACATCCGGGTCTTGGCGCAGTACTGCGCGTAGCGAGTGTGCAAAGGTAAGGCCGATGTCGGCATGCACCTGTGTCTGGTTAACCCCGGGCACTTCGTATTCGACTGGATCTTCAACTGTGATGATACGTCGTTCGGGGCGATTGATCAGGCGTATGAATGCCGTGAGCGATGTCGATTTACCCGATCCGGTAGGTCCAGTCACAAGAATGATACCATGCGGTGCGGCAAGCGTGCGAGTCACTTTTTCTTCTTCATCTTTCTGAAGCCCAAGCTCGCGCATCGAGAGTGGTTTCGACTTTTGATTGAGCAATCGCAGGCTGATACTTTCACCATACATGGTGGGAAAGGTAGAAATACGAATATCGAGTTCAGCATCACCGGCACCAAAAGCAATACGCCCGTCCTGTGGACGACGTTTCTCTGAAATATTGAGCTTCGCCATGATTTTCAGGCGCGAAATAATCGCACCCTGGAAACGAATCAGATTGTCTGGTACACGAACAGGCACGAGCTCACCATCAATTCGATAGCGTATTTGCAGCGTATCTCGATGTGGTTCAAAATGAATGTCCGTCGCGCGATCGCTGACCGCCTTTTGTACCACTTCGTTGACAAATCGTATGACAGCAGCGTCTTCGTCTTCTTCAGCTTCTTCTTCGTCTTCGTTGGTAGCAATGTCGGATTCATCCAGGCTGCTGGCGCCGACACCGAAATGTTGGGTGATTGTATTGATGACTTGCTCGGGATTGCCGAGGTGCCACTCTGGTCTGCGTCCGCTAACTGCAAAAATCCAGCGATCCATTTGTTCATCAGGCGGCCATACGGTTACCAGTGGTAGCGAGTCAGTGTTTTCATTCGAACTTTCAATCTCAGGATTTTCCGACGACTGTGTTTTTACTGGAAGACACTGATACGCATGAATAATACGTAGTGGGAGCTGTGTTGTAGGATTTTCAACCAGTTCTATGTTTTCCAAAACGGGTAGCTCTGCAATTTTCGCAATCTCGGCAACGAAATCACGTACGGCCCGGTTTTTCAGATTCGCCATCTGGATAAGTCTTTCCGAGCGAGGAAGCGTTTCTATCGTCTCGCGTTCACCTTCATCAAGGTATTTGTAAATTACATTCGGATCATTCATTTGTCAGAATCACTTATTAACTTACTTTGTTCAGGGGTATCTAGCAAAATTTTAATAACTCCAATATTACAAAATGCATAATCCTGAAAACAGAGCTAATAGCAAGAGTTAACCCGAATAGCTCACCAGCAACCACAGCTTAACAAAATAAATCAAGGTAAAGGACGAATTTGAGATATATTTAAAAAAAAGTTAAAAAGAGAGATTGACTGGAAGAAAATAGAGGATCACTTTGGTGGGCTTTCGCTCATTTCATGCAATTAAGATGAGCGTGTAGTTCTT
>CAWUII010000004.1:0-56280 GCA_963922575.1 uncultured Opitutia bacterium | reverse complement strand
TGAGATTAATTTTATTCAATTCTGAGGATCTTAACTTTCTAAGTCCGACACTCCCCATTATGTGGTGTTATTGAATCCGAGCCTATTCTTCCGACTAATTCTGCTTTCAGTTTGATTCTTTCATATTCCTTTCCCGCTGCTCCCCCGACAATCTGACTGCTTATGCGCACAACGATTTTACATTTACTCCCATCTCCACACTTAAATTTAGCAGTCGCCTTGGAGTCCTCATGGCCCATGCCACCAGAGACAATGGGGCCAAAGACCACAAGTCCTTTGGATTTTCCTTGATTATCTAACCCATTATCCGGATATGAAGCTCTTACACCAGGTTTATAGCGTTGATCTCTAGGTCCATACACTCCGTCTTTGTTCTGTGCATAGTCAGGTTTTACTTACCACCTTATCTCTGTATTCTGAACTGGTTTAAAGTAAAAGTAGCCCACAATCCCGATTGCAATAATAGCAAAAACAGCCGATATAATTTTGGTTTTCATAGTGAGCCTATCAACGTAAAACATAACAAAGATCAAGTTTAACTAACCAGGGAAATTTAATTTTCTTATTTTAGAGTAATGCATACGATATGCTACCATTTAAATATTAAGTCCCTATTAACTATTGGCATTTTCTGCCAGATACTTTTGTTTTCAAAAAATGAAACCAACCACCAAACCAAACCGTCCCTATTTCTCTTCGGGCCCCTGCTCCAAACGTCCGGGCTGGTCACTGAAAACGCTTGAGAATGCCTGCGTTGGACGCTCACACCGATCAAAGCCCGCAAAAGCGCGCCTGGAAGAAGTGATCGACCGTTCGGCTGCAATTCTCGGGTTGCCTGAAGGTTATGTCTGCGGCATTGTCCCGGCATCGGATACCGGAGCCATCGAAATGGCAATGTGGTCGCTGCTCGGCGCACGTGGTGTTGAAATGTGCGCATGGGAATCATTTGGTTCGGCTTGGGTGACCGATGTTATCAAGCAATTGAAACTGGAAGCGGTCAACCGGCATGAAGCTGATTATGGCAAACTGCCGGATCTCTCCAAAGTGAATTTCGCCAATGATGTCGTCTTCACTTACAATGGCACCACCTCCGGCGTTAAAGTTCCAAATACCGACTGGATTCCCGACGACCGCGAGGGACTAACGCTCTGTGATGCAACCTCCGCTGTTTTTGCAATGGACATCGATTACAGCAAGCTCGACGTAATTACCTGGTCCTGGCAAAAGGTAATGGGTGGAGAAGGTGCACATGGCATGCTGGTACTCAGTCCACGCGCAATCGAACGTCTTGAAACCTACTCCCCACCCTGGCCCATGCCCAAAATTTTCCGTCTGACCAAAGGTGGCAAGTTGATCAGCGGCATCTTCCGCGGCGCTACCATCAACACCATATCCATGCTGTGCGCAGAAGACGCACTGGATGGGCTCAAATGGGCAGAGACGATTGGTGGACTGCCTAAACTGATCCAACGCTCCAAGGCTAATCTCGCGGCAATTGCAACCTGGGTTGAAAAAACCGACTGGATTGAGTTTCTTGCCGAAGACCCGGAAACTATTTCCAACACGTCCATCTGCCTGAAAATCACTGCCGATTGGTATCAGGCACTCTCAGCAGACGAGCAAGCCGCTAAAGCCAAGCAACTAGTTACATTGCTCGAAGGTGAAAATGTTGCGCTTGATTTTGGCAGCTACCGTGACGCACCGGCCGGGCTTCGCATCTGGGGCGGTGCTACTGTTGAAACAGCTGACATTGAAGCACTGCTGCCATGGCTTGACTGGGCGTTTGCGGAGATACAGAAATAGCCGATATCAGGTGACAAAACTTTGATTTATCTACATAAAGTATAATCAACAAATCCGGGGAAGCAGGTCTCCGTTTGGTTGCTCCATAAAACGCTCCACACCTAGCTCGTTGGTATTGATAACAGTGGCTTGTTCGCATATCTCACCGACATATCCGATACAGGCTGCAGCTGGCCCCATCAGCTGCATTGCATCTTCTTTGTATTCACTGCTTACGAATAAAACAAACCGGCCTTCACAGGCCAAAGTATAGGGATTCAATCCCAGGATTTCGCAAGCGGATCCTACTGGTTCGCTGATGCTTATGGCGCTGGATTCCAGATGGATTTTGCGGCTGGCCTGCGCTGAGAGTTCATTCAGGCAACTGGCAAGCCCGCCGCGGGTAAGATCGCGCATACAATGAATAGGTACCCCGGCCTGGGTTATTTTTTTGACGTCTGCCCAAAGATTAGCGCAGTCACTCTCGATTTCGGGCTCAAATTCCAAACCTTCCCGTTGAGCCATAATTGCCATGCCATGTCGACCGAGGTCGCCGTTCAGGATAATTGCGTCTCCTTCCAGAATCGTTTCAGGCCCGGTGAATTTGTTGATAAGTGAACCAATGCCTGTAGTGTTGATGTAAATCCCGTCGCCTTTGCCTCGTTCCACGACTTTGGTATCGCCCGTCACAATGCTCACTTCGCAGGCATCAGCGGTAGATTTGATGTCCTGACAAACCTGCAAAAGGATTTCCATCGGAAGTCCTTCTTCTAATATGAAGGAAAGCGAGAGAAATTTGGGACGTGCGCCACACATGGCCAGATCATTAACAGTCCCGCAGACGGCCAGCTTGCCAATGCTGCCTCCCGGAAAGAATAAAGGGGTTACGACAAAGCTGTCAGTCGTCATGACCAGTTTTGATGGAGGCAGCTCCAGAAGAGCGCCATCGTGCCGGTTCACATCACCAAATGTTGCAGCAAACAACTTGCGAATAAGATCGTCCGCTAATTTTCCTCCACCGCCATGTGCAAGCAGAACGTGAGGATACTCATTAAATGGAAAGGCGCATTCGATGTTGCTCATGATTGTGTGCCCCACGTTTTTTGTACAGATAGTAAGCATGGCAGGCGCCTTCTTCGCTCACCATGGTAGCGCCCAGAGGATTTTGCGGATGGCAGCGGTTGCAAAATTCCGGGCAATCGGTGGGCTTTTTCAACCCCATCAGGATTTCACCGCTAATACAGTTACCGGTTTCTTTCTTGTGACCCGCATTCAGATTAAATTTTCTAGCGGCATCATACTCCTGGTACTTTTCATTGAGGCCCAGCCCGGATTTAGAGAGTTCACCGAGACCTCGCCAGCGCTGATTTTTCACCTCAAATACTTCTTTGAGCGCCTGCTGGGCGGCTGGATTCCCGTTGGCGCGAACAGATCGTTTGTACTGATTTTCAAGCGCTACTTTGCCAGTCTCCAGCATATCGACACAAGACCTTAAGCCCTCGAGAATATCGACGGGTTCGAATCCAGTGATGGCGATAGGTATCTGATAGTTCTCAACAAGTCTTTCATAGTCTCCTTCACCCATGATCGTGCAAACATGTCCTGCTGCCAGAAAGGCATCGATGCGAGTCTCCGGATTCCGAAGTAACCCCTCGATGGCCGGAGGCACTAAAACCTGACTGACCAGAATGGAGTAATTGCGCAGTCCAAGCTGCCTGGCATGGAGCACGCTGAGAGCATTTGCCGGCGCCGTCGTTTCAAATCCAACGGCGAAGAACACAACTTCCTTGTCCGGATGATCTTTGGCAAGTTTGACTGCATCCAGGGGTGAGTAAACCATCTGTATGTTGGCGCCTCTGGCTTTCAGGGAAAGGAGGTCTTCTTTGCTGCCGGGAACACGCAACATATCCCCAAATGAACAAAAAAGAATCGTTTCTCGCATGGATAATTCCAGGGCTAGATCAATCACTTCAGTCGGCGTCACACAGATAGGACAACCGGGACCATGCAGAAACTCGAGTCCTGCAGGCACCAACTCATCCAGACCATATTTCAGAATAGAATGCGTCTGCCCGCCACAGACTTCCATGACTCGCCAGTGCTTTGTGGTCATTTTCCGAATCTGCGCTACAATCGCACGAACTTTTCTGCTATCCCTGAATTCTTCCTGATACTTCATTCTTCAAGACTCTCCAACTCATTCAATACACGTAAGGCTTCAGCTTCATCGATTTTGGAAATGGCCACTCCGGCATGCACCAGAACGTAATCGCCTTTCTCTGCATCCGGGACAAAGGCAAGGTTCACCTTCTTTTTAAGGGAGCCGAACTGAACCGTGCCTTCACGAAGTATTTCCTCACCTTCATACGATTGGATTTTTCCCGGAACTGCGAGACACATGGTTTTGATCCTTCAATTATAATTTAGCCTTCCGTGTAGATCGACAGGATTGATCCGCTTACTAGCCGCAAAAGATAGCCAATGTTTAAGCAGCGTCGAAGAGATGCATTTGCGCCAGCAGTGCAGTGAGTGTTTCGCCGGTTGCAGGTATGTTGCCAACCAGACTGCTACGATGACTGAGAAGCCAGCCAGCGGCTTGATCAGCAGCACTGATGTGATGATCGAGATCGAGCAGGTACTCCCACTCGTCTTTGTAACGTCGGTTGTGTTGTTCAAGCGATTCCTGGCGTTCGACATCGGTATTTACACTGCCAAGGCGGTTGACGAGATCGACTGCCTCACGAATACCTACATTCATGCTTAGAATGCCTGCCGGTGGCGTTGTGTGGGCAGCATCTCCGGCCAGCCAGATGCGGCCTCTGCCAAAGTCATTTGCCAGCCGGTTTTCAAATCGGATTACCGTACGCCAGTTTAAGCTCTTTATTGTACCTTGAAACCAGGGTGCATTGTTGGACAATAATTCGTAAAGATGCTCGCGGTCCAGTGAATCAATTTTGTGGCCCAAAACTTGAGTGCGGTGGTTATCCCTCTCAAGCAAGTGTGCAGGAACAGAATCAGGTTCTATCTGAAAACTCCAGCGGCAGCGTCCCCCGGGGAGCGGCCAGTACACATGTGTTTTGTCATCTTGAATGATAATGCGCATTTCCTCAGGTAGATCAGCGGTGGTGGTGAATTCGAAAACAGCGTAATCTGCACCTTGGCTAACTTCATTAAACTCAATACCTGCACTGCGTCGGGCAGTGGATTCATGACCGTCTGCGCCAATCAGATAATTTGCCGTATAGTCAAAAATTTTGTCGATTTCCTTTTCGATGTGAGACACGGCATAGCCAGTTGCTCCTTCGATTAATCGATCAACCGTTACCTTAAGTTGACTGCCTTCGTCTTCAATAAAACGAACGCGATGATCCCAAAGTGGTTTTTTGGACTTCCTGGCGAGATTATCGATCAGGATTTTCTCAAGCTCACTCTGCCCGATAACTGCCAGAAAGGGGTATTTTAGAGGAAGCATGCTGTAGTCCAGAGATACTCTTTCCCGATCGTTTTCGTAGATGCTGACTTTTTTTAATTTGAGCGCATTCTCCAGTATCGGGTCTGCAAGACCGAGCGAGTCCAGTATCTCAAGTGTCTCCGGGTGCAATGCCAATGCGTAGCTATAGAAGTTTTTCGGTTGTTCCTTATCAAGTAAAACGTAGTCCATTTGGCGATTTGCCAAAGCGTGGGCTGCGGTGAGTCCTACGGCGCCAGCGCCAAGAACTACAATGTCTGTTTTTTTATGATTAAACATGACTACTTTGTGGTGAAGATTAGATTGCGAATATCGCTATTTAAGAACGTAAATTATCATTTACCAATTATTCGAGTAAGTGTCAATGTCAGAATTCCCGCTGGAATAAGGTTGATCGAGCTTATCAAGTTATTTATTGTTGTTGCTCAATCTTATTAGATTGAATGATGAAATTAGAGATTCATTATGTTGAAAAGAGCTATATCTGATGGAGGTTAACACCAGCTTTATGAACTTCGTTCCCCTTATCGGGGCGATTGGCTTTGTATTCGCCGTCCTTACCTACATTTGGATTCTCAAGCAGCCTGCAGGCAACGCAAAGATGAACCATATCGCCGGACTGATTGAATCCGGTTCTATGACCTTTCTAAAAAAGGAGTACTCTATCCTGATTGGCTTTCTGGCTATTGTAACCGGACTCCTCTACTGGAAGCTAGGGAACGATACTGCCATTTGCTATCTTTGTGGAGCTTTCGCTTCCATGCTTTGTGGTTTCATCGGTATAAAGGCAGCCACTAAGGCTAATGTCAGGACTGCCGAAGCTGCGGCCCGATCGGGGCAGGACAAAGCACTCTGTATAGCCTTCTTCGGTGGATCGGTTATGGGCATGTCCGTCGCCTCTCTGGGACTGATTGGGATTGCCTTGCTTTATAATTATCTCTACGGCAGCGCTACGTTTGAGTCGCTCAACGGTTTTGCTATGGGCGCTTCCTCCATAGCACTTTTTGCACGCGTAGGTGGTGGTATTTACACCAAAGCGGCAGATGTCGGTGCCGATCTAGTGGGCAAAGTCGAAGCAGGCATCCCTGAAGACGATCCAAGAAATCCAGCAACCATTGCTGATAATGTGGGCGATAATGTGGGAGACACTGCAGGTATGGGCGCAGACATCTTCGAGTCCTACTGCGGCTCTGTGATCGCCACTATTTTTATTGGTTCTACGCTTACCGGGAAAGTCTCTGAAGCTACCTTGCTTCCGATAATTGTCATAACGATTGGTCTGATTGCTTCCACGCTTGGTATACTTTCGATGAATGCACTGAAGCGCACAAATCCTACATGGGCTTTACGAATTGCTCCCGTTGTTGGCCTGGTCGCACTCTTAGGTGGCGCCTGGTTCATAATATCCGGCATGGACTTTGGCCCGACCTTTCCCTTCGCTATGGGTCCTTTCTGGGCGATGACTATCGGATCCCTGGTGGGGCTTTTCATTGGACTTGTGACCGAATACTACACAGCTATTGAATTCAGCCCGGTAAGAAAGGTTGTTGAGGCAAGCAAAACAGGTCCTGCAACAAACATTATAGCTGGCCTTTCGCTGGGCATGTATTCTTGCATCGTCCCCACTTCACTTATTTGTCTGGGTATCTACTTTGCCAATCACTTCTCCGGTCTTTATGGTATCGGTATCGCCGCAGTTGGCATGCTTGCCACAACGGGTATTACCATGTCGGTGGATGCCTATGGGCCGATCTCTGACAACGCCGGCGGCATTGCAGAAATGTCTGATCTCGGCTCCGATGTTCGTACAATCACAGACAGTCTCGACTCGATCGGAAACACCACAGCTGCAATCGGCAAAGGCTTTGCCATCGGCTCTGCTGCGCTGACTGCTTTGGCCATGTTCTCCGCTTACGCAGCAGCAGTCCAGCTTGATACGATCGACATCATGTCTCCAAAAGTTGTCATCGGGCTCTTTTTAGGTGGTATACTTCCCTTCTTTATCGGCGCCAACACCCTGCGATCCGTAGGTGTTTCTGCTCAAAAAATGGTCCAGGAAGTGCGTCGGCAATTCCGCGAAACCCCTGGAATTATGGAAGGCACAGCCGAGCCTGACACGGCTCGCTGCATATCGATAGCCACTACCGCGTCACTCAAAGAGATGCTATTACCGGGCATTGTAGCGGTCGTTGCTCCAATTCTGGTTGGTTTCATTCTCGGTAAAAACGCTCTGGGCGGAATGCTGGCGGGTGCAACGGTGACCGGCGTCCTTCTGGCTCTTTTTATGGCCAACGCAGGTAGTGCATGGGATAATGCTAAAAAAGCGATTGAGCAAGGTGTTGTTAAGGGTGAATCCAAAGGGACCGATGCCCATAAGGCCGCTGTTGTCGGGGACACCGTAGGTGACCCGTTCAAAGATACTTCAGGACCTGCCATGAACATCCTGATCAAGCTAGTCAGTATCGTTGCACTGGTGATCGCACCTCTGCTTTGTTAGCCAGTAAAGTAATGTGATTAAAAAATACATTTAGTAAAGATTACAAATACTTGACCAAAGGCTCTGCAATACCGACTACGAATCAGGCGAATGTCTGTCATAACTTTTTCTCCCGGCTGCAGCAGTACAGTATCTCCCGGAACAAAAGTGCTCGTGCTGATCTCCTTGGTTTTACCAGCGCGCAATGGCCTGAATGGCGGCTCAACCGTTTTACAGCGTCGTCTCCCTCCAGACGATGCCAATTCTTACTTAGATTATCGTTTATCTATGGGTGGTGCGATTCCGTCCAAGCATGCACAATATTTAATCCGAGCATTTATTGCTTTAAATTTTTTCGAAATCGATCAATAATAAACAAAAAGTTAACACAATGAATGAATCATCCACATTTAAAGAATGCCGCAGCTACATCGCTGCGCTTGTTAAAGCTGAAAGTCACCGTAGACATAAAGAATCAGCCAAGAGCCCGCCGGCCGTTACCATTTCTCGTCAGGCCGGTGCCAGAGGTCGAAGTATCGCAAAGAAGCTAAAACAGACATTGCACGACCAATCTCCGAACGACGAAATCCCATGGACTTTTTTGGATGAAGACCTCGTTGAAAAAGTTCTTAAAGATCACGATCTTCCGACTAGTTTGGCGAAATTTATGCCGGATGATTCAGTTAGTGAGATTGATAGTATAATCAATGAAATTCTCGGTCGTCACCCTTCTCTTTGGACCTTGTTTGAGCAAACAATCGAAACAATGCTGCATCTCTGCCACACTGGGCATTGCATCCTCGTTGGACGAGGTGGCAATAAAGTGGCTGAAGGTCTGAAAAATGTTACGCGTGTCCGGTTTGTAGGATCCAAACAGCGCAGACTATTGCAAATGATCCATACTCACAAAATGTCACTGGAGGAAGCAAAAGCATACATTAGGAAAGAAGATCGTGCACGCCAGCGCTACATGAAGAAACACTTCAATTGCGACATTGACGACCCACTGTACTACGACCTTGTGATTAACACCGATTTGTACAGCGACGAAGCAGTTGTACAAATGATCCTGAATGCCATCTCCGTTAGACAAATGGACTAGTGTGAAGCACGTTAAGTTCGTTCAGTTTAAACAGTGTTTTTTAAAGTTATGAACTTAACGTGCTTCACACTTCATAATAAATCGTTCACTACAAAATGAAACTGCACCCGGCTGTACCTCAATCAAGGATTTTACAGTTGCCAATACCTCTAGTGAGTCGTAATTTTTAAATGTTGGTTTTAATTATTTTTTGTTTGAGAGACGGCTTGGGGAGTCCTTTTTATGAGAGCAGAATTCCAAATGTGCGACGCAAACAAGGCAGCGCTCTGTTTTGTACACAAGAATAACAGAGACACATGGACTGCGGATCGGGAGGAACCCATTCAGAGTAATATGAGCCAGCGGTCTGCCACGCGGTTGCTACCTCTAAAAAAATTCAACAACTAGAGGAGGTGCTCTATGAACAAGGAACAATCATTTATTCTCTGGTTTGAGCAGCTAGGCATTGAAGATGTACCCCTAGTGGGCGGCAAAAATGCTAGTCTGGGAGAGATGTACCAGCATCTGGTCCCCAAAGGTGTGCGTATCCCAAACGGTTTTGCGGTCACGGCATATGCTTACCGCTATCTTTTGGAACAGACGGGCACTTCTGGAAAAATCAAAGAGATTCTCTCCGACCTGGACACTTCTGATATGCGTAATTTGCAGCAACGGGGAGAAAAGGTACGGGCCCTGATCCGCAATCTGGAATTTCCTCCTGAGCTTGTGGACGCGATTATCGATGCGTATCAAAAGTTGGAGACACACTACTCGGAAAATGTCGATGTCGCTGTCCGTTCCTCTGCAACTGCCGAAGATCTCCCCGACGCAAGCTTTGCCGGACAACAAGACACGTATCTAAACATTCAGGGCCCCGAAGAAGTGATTGATGCCTGCAAGCGGTGCTTCGCATCCCTGTTTACCAATAGAGCTATCTCCTATCGTGAAGATAAAAACTTTGATCACTTCTCGATCGCACTCAGCATTGCAGTGCAGAAGATGGTTCGTTCCGACTTGGCATGTAGTGGTGTCATGTTTAGTATCGATACCGAATCCGGCTTCCAGAATGCAGCGTTTATCACCGCAGCATATGGATTGGGTGAAAATGTCGTGCAGGGAGCTGTCAATCCTGATGAATATTATGTCTTCAAACCAACGCTGCGAGACGGTAAAAAACCCATTCTGATGAGACGCGTGGGCGAGAAAAAGATCAAGATGGTGTACACCAGAGATGCGAAACATCCGATCAAAAATATTCCCGTCCCACAGGCAGAGAGGGACCGATTTGCACTCACTGACGACGAAATACTGCAACTGGCCAAAATGGTTGTCATCATTGAAGACCACTATTCGGAAAAAGCCGGGCACCTGAAACCCATGGATACCGAGTGGGCCAAAGATGGTATCAGCGGCGAGTTGTTTATCGTACAGGCTCGCCCGGAAACCGTTCACTCACGTAAAGATGCAACTATCCTGAGGGAATACCGGCTGGAAGAAAGCAGCGAAGTGCGCATCGTTGGTAAGTCCGTTGGTGAACTGATCGGACAAGGCAAGGTACACGTCATTAAAGGTGCGGAAAAGATTCATGATTTCAGAAAAGGGGAAGTACTGGTCACCGACATGACCGATCCCGACTGGGAACCGATCATGAAGATTGCCGGCGCCATTGTCACCAACCGCGGAGGCAGGACCTGCCATGCCGCGATTATCTCTCGCGAACTCGGCATTCCCTGTGTAGTTGGCACCAACGATGCCACGGAGAAACTCAAAACCGGCGAAGAGGTAACGGTCGACTGCTCACAGGGAAGCGACGGAACCATCTATGCCGGGCTGCTCAAATACAAAGTTAACGAAACCAATTTGAGCAATCTGCCGGAAACAGAGACAAAAATAATGCTGAATCTGGGCTCGCCTGAACAGGCATTTGAGAAAAGCTTCCTGCCCAATGCCGGAGTTGGTCTGGCTAGAGAAGAATTTGTCATCAATTCGTACATCAAGATTCATCCGCTGGCGCTGCTTCATTTCGATCAACTAGAAGATGAGCCAACCCGGCGCCAGATCGAGGCATTGACCGCCGCTTATGACGACAAGGTACAGTACTTTATCGATAAACTGGCGGAAGGGATCAGTATGATCGCTGCTGCCTTTTACCCGAAAAAAGTCATCGTCCGGCTCTCGGATTTCAAGTCCAACGAATACGCAAACCTGATTGGTGGCAGGACGTTTGAGCCCATCGAGGACAATCCTATGATTGGCTGGCGCGGCGCTTCCCGTTACTATAGCGAAAAGTACAAAGAAGCCTTCGGACTGGAGTGCAAAGCGATTTCCAAAATTCGCGGTGAAATGGGACTGACGAATCTGGAGGTAATGATTCCTTTCCCGCGTACAGTGGAAGAATCACGCAGAGTAATCGAAACCATGGCTGAATTCGGTCTCCGTCAGGGTGAAAACGGATTGCGCGTAATTGGCATGTGTGAAATTCCTGCAAATGTCATTCTGGCCGACGAGTTTCTGGAAGTTTTTGACGGATTCTCCATTGGCACCAATGACCTGACCCAGCTAGTGCTGGGCATTGACCGAGACTCCGAACTCGTCGCCCATATCTACGACGAACGCAATGAAGCGGTCAAAAAAATGGTGCGCTCAGTCATTGAGACCTGCAATGCCCGAGGGAAATACATCGGCATCTGCGGCCAGGCCCCATCGGATTATCCCGAATTCGCCAGATTCGTCGTCGAATGTGGAATTCAAACACTGTCACTCAATCCCGATACGGTAATCAAAACCACTCTGGCTATAGCCGAGCTGGAAGCTAGTATTTAAACCGTCTTTACACATTCAGACCCCCAAAGATAAAAACGAGAAGTCTAATTGAACAGTTCACTATGAGAGCCTGCGCGAACCAGCAGCAAATCGGTGTTGGTAGTCTGATAGATCAACAACCAATCCGGTCGGATGTGACACTCGCGACAACCCGCATAATTCCCGATCAAGTTATGATCTCGTCGAGTGGCTCTTCGTTTGCTAAAACAGCAATCACGGCAAGCAGTTCGTCTTCATTTAGATTAGACGACTTAAGCTTCTTCAAGTCTTTCTTGAAGCGGCTTTCAAGACAACATTAAGAATTATTGACAAGGTCTTTGAGCGCACGGCTTACCTCGTCCATGTTGGTGTAACGCGGCAGACCATCGGTCGGTTCATTAATCGCTTCAAGTGTCTCTGCGTTCGGCAGATGACGCACGAACTCGACAACTTTTCCCTTTTCGTTTTCGGGAAGACGTGCGATTTCTTCAATGATTTTTGCGGCATTTATAAAGCTTAACTCTTGCGATTTAATGGGATTTAGCAAGTCAACTATTGTCATCTTTTAGCCCCTGTCGGCCATGAGCCTCGGAACATTCTATACACTAGATTACCTTCCAGGAAACGGTCACATATCACGCGCGCTTCAAACAAAAAGAACTCAACCACTTTGTGCGTGCCTTCATTAACGAATAAATCCTGATGATAGTTCCCACGGTTGATAACAGACACACACCATTCTTTTTCTCAATCTGTAAACTGCGTGCCATACTGCACACACAATTCTAGGGCATCGTACAAGTGTTAGTTATAAACTTAACAACATGACCCGAATGGCACTTACTTAAGGGTTTGAATTGAGACTTTTCGGCTTTGTTTTTCCTTTATTTCTGCGGGATGCTGAGACTTTAAAATCACGCCGGTGGCACATCATTCTTTAGAGCTTTGACATGCCCAACATTCGCTTAAGTATCCATCAACAGTCTCACCACATTTGGGACATTTCCATTCTTCTTTTTCCTCAGGTGCTGCCTCAAAAAACTCTTTTATTTGTTCCTTTGCCTCATCCACTTGAGACCCATTCAAAACATAAACTGTTGGGTAAAGACTGGGAATCGGTACCTCGATAATATTCGCCCCTGTCCAATTCTTCAAAAGTGTAGGTATTCCTGATTCTTTCAGCATCCCGTCGATCATACCAACTTTTACGGAATCTATATCTCGGAAAACCTCATACATATTATTTTTATGTAACGTGGAGATGTATCACGGAAGAAGCGCAGCCTGCGGAGGCGTTGCGAATACTGACTTGTTAGAGTTTCTTTACTTTTATTGCGCATGGTCCTTTTTGACCCTGCCCAACTTCAAATTCTACTTTGTCGTTATCATTGAGTGCGTACCCATCGGTTTCTGTATGGTGGACAAATAAATCTTTGCCTCCATCGTCTTGCTGGATGAATCCATAACCTTTTTCTGAGTCGAACCACTTTATTGTTCCTGTGGGCATAGTATATTTCTTTCTTTTTTGTGTTGTATTTGTCTGTACTGAAATAATTCAGTGAAATTTTTTGGATAAAATTGCTCTCTAACGTCGAAGCTTCACATGGATTAGGCGCAGCCTACGGAGTTGTGAATACTGACTTGTTCGACCAAAGATCCTTTGAAGTTTCTATTTGGTTTCATCCTTCTTTTTTTTCATTTGGTCAAACTCAAAGATCATTTCATCTATTTCAGTTGATGTGTCCTGAGAAAAGTGGACACGCGATTCTCTTATAAAGAGTAAATTCGGTTTTTTTTTACTTCTCTTAATGTGAACGGATGATCACGTTTGGATCATGTACTCAAATTTACTCTTTGCGAGCTTTGATAGGGATGGCGACACTATCGACAAGCTCAGGCCAGGCGAGGGTCTTGGCTAAAACACGACTAGAGGTTTTGTAAATAGTTACACGATGATATTACATGCCCAAATCTGGCTTTATTGAGTCCTGAATTTCGGTTTACGGGTGCATAAGTCTGCTTGAACTTTTCAAAACGTAGGTTAACTGCTTACAAAGAATACCACTGGATAATTATTAATTACTTAAAATCTGAATTTAGTGCCAATCAGCAACTAACTTTTAGCTTCTAAATCCCAACGTCTAAATTCTCTTTTAAATGGCTGCCGATGATCTTCAACTGCTTATCAATTTAGGGTACATTGTTGTCACGGCGGCTATTTTTGCCTTTGCAGGCAAGCTGGTTCGCATGCCGACCATTGTCTGCTACATCTTGGCTGGCATCGCTCTCGGGCCACTCTTCCATCTCGTTGATCTCGATCATTCTCTGGAACTGATTTCAGAGCTGGGTATTGCTTTGCTCCTCTTTCTGGTCGGTCTGGAGCTAAGCCTTGATAAGGTGAAAAATCTGGGCCGTGTCGCTCTGATCCTGGGAGGCCTACAGGTGATGGTTACCTCACTGGGTGGCTATCTGGTGGCACAACTGCTTGGATTTTCCACGATGGAGGCGTTCTTCCTGGGTGCTACGGTTACGTTCAGCAGTACGGTAGTCGTCATCAAGCTACTGGATCAAAAAGGTGTTATGCAACACCTGTACGCGCGCATCTCGGTGGCACTTTTCCTTGCGCAGGATATTGTCGTCATTGCATCACTAACGCTACTTAGCAGTTTTGACGGCACTGAATCGTTGACTCTACTAGGTATGCTGGGCAACCTTGGTAAGGCGTTTGGTGGCATGGCCATACTGCTAACAAGTGTTTTGGTTGCTGCTCGCTATCTGTTACCGCGCCCTTTTGCCTGGGCGGCACGCTCGCCGGATACAGTTTTCATCTGGGCACTCTGCTGGTGTTTTGTCATTGTGCTGCTTGCACATCAGTTTCATCTCTCGGTCGAAATCGGCGCTTTTCTGGCGGGCATTGCGATTGCTCAGTTACCGATCCACGAAGATCTGCACCGGCGCTTGCACCCGCTGATGACACTTTTTATCGCGATCTTCCTGGTCACGCTGGGCATCAAGATGGACTTCAATAACTTGGCCTCAATTCTGCCCTATGCGGTAGGTCTGAGTCTTTTCGTGCTGCTTATCAAACCGCTCATCGTCTTCAGTGTTCTTGTCTGGATGCGCTACAGCGAGTACACCGCGTTCCAGACTGCCGTTGCGACTGCCCAAATAAGTGAGTTTGCATTCATTCTACTAGCGCTCGGCGCCTCAAAAGATCTGATCGGCGATAACATTGTCGCACTTGGCGGATTGATCGGATTGATAACCATCGCTGTATCTGCCTATCTGGTTCAATACAGCGAACCAATTTATCAGTTCGCTCATAAGTCTGGATTATTGACTCCGTTTCGGGCAAAACAGGAAGCTGATAAAGAAAATCTAAAAAACTGCAAAGGACACATCGTTGTCATCGGCATGAATACGCTTGGGCGTGAGATCGTAAGGTTGCTGACACAACGCAACGAACGTGTGATGGCAATCGATACAGATCCTGAAAAGCTAAAGGGACTGGAACCGGCAGACACGCTTATTGGAAATATTGAGTACCAGTCGGTTATTGAGGAAATTAGTCTGCGCGATGCAAAAATGGTTATCTCAGCACTGCAAATTGAGGATACAAATCAACTGATTGCCTACCGGTGCCGCTCCTTAAAAGTACCTTGTAGTATTCATGCCTTTGATGTTTTGGTTGTTGATGATCTGATCGATCTCAATACCGGATATCTTTTAATGCCTTCGGTTGATGGTATTATGGAGTTACAGAAGCTGATAAAAAAGGAAGGTATACTGGCAAAATGAGTGGATTAACCTTACTTCTGATCGCTGCTGCAATCGCCTTTGGCTTGTCTAAGCTGCTTCGCCTGCCACCGATTCCACTACTGATCCTCTCAGGTATTGGCTTGAGACTCTTTGCACAACAATTGAACATTGAGGTGTCAGAATTGATGCTGGGTGAAATGATTGAGATCGGTCTTACAGTGCTGGTATTCACCACTGGTGCCGATCTGAGTCCACGGCGCATGCTGGGCAACACACGTGGGATTATAATCGTGGCAGTAACACAATTTGTCGTTCTCGGACTTGCCGGTATCAGTACGGCCATTTTCCTAAATTACAATCTGACGACTGCGCTCTATCTGGGCTTTGCGCTATCAGCAAGCTCCACTCTGGTTGTGGTACGACATCTCCAGCAACGGCGGCAAATGTTTGAACCATTCGGACGTTTGACACTGGGAGTACTGCTGGTTCAGGATATTTTAATTATCCTGCTGATGGTTGCCCTGCTCAGTTACCCGGGCGGGGTATTAACTGTGGTCAGCAACCTGGCTGGCACAATTTCCCTGGGCCTGATCGCCTTTCTGATACATCTAAAGTTCATCCCATGGTTTACACAAAACCTGAAGCTGGATGATGAAGAATTGATGCTCAGTTCTCTGGGGATTTTGTTTGTTTTTACCGGAATCGCCTACCTGCTGAAGCTGCCGCTTCTGGTCGGTTCTTTTTTTGCAGGATTTGTGCTCTCAGCCTTTCCGATGAACGGACTGGTGCGTGGTATGCTCGGTTCGCTATCAAGTTTTTTCCTCGCCCTGTTTTTTATCAGCATAGGCGCCATCCTAACCATGCCGGATCGTCTGCTAATCGGGCACAGTCTTATCTTCACTGTAGTATTGATCTTTGTCACCGTACTACTGGTTACAATCGTTTCGGAAAAAGTTGGCTACTCAACACGCACATCGATTGAAACCGGACTCTTACTCTCGCAAACGAGTGAATTCTCACTGTTGCTTGCCTACACAGGGATTGCTTCGGGCCTGATCACCGAAGATCTATTCTCGATGATCGCATGTATTACCGTGAGCACCATGACACTTACACCCTTTATTGCGCAGGAAAAAGTGAGATGGGCCTTAATGCGATTGCATCCACGCTATCGCAAAGGCGAACGCTCCTGCGCAAACTACAAGGATCACGCAGTACTGCTCGGATACGGTAGATCCGGACCAAAGAAATTGAAATTCCTACGTAACCACGGTCTTGATGTCGTTGTCATTGACGAAGATGCCTCCGTCATCCGCAGACTGATCGCGCAGAATGTCCCCTGTGTTCAGGGCGGTATCTCAAATATAAATCTGCTCGAACAGGCCAATTGCAAACAGGCCCGGGTTGTCATCTGCTCCATGCGTCAGTCACATGACGCCCATATAGCCCTGAACTATCTTCGAAATTACCCGGTAAAAGTGGTTGTCAGCACTTTTGAACACTCGGAAACAGAATACGTTCAAAAGGCTGGCGGATATCCTGTACAGACTGCACTTGCCTCAAGCCAAAAGTTTATCAAATGGTTCGATATAAATGTGGTTGCCGGCAATTAATGGTTGCTTCGCTATTTTCTGTAGAAAGGTAGCTTGATAAATATTTCCCTTGTCTTTTAAAAGAAGTTGTAGCCGTGGCTAAACCAAAATGAAGTTTTTAGATCAACTGTTCTTCCACTAAAAATATCGAGGATCCCAATTAATTTACGATGAATTGCTACATTTTGAAACGACTTGTACAGTGTTTTTGTCGTCAATGCTGATTTACATTGCATTACTTGTCTAATTTTACCTTATTCATTGTTCTGTATGAAAAGTGAAAAGCACACCTCTAATGAAGTCGAACATTTCATTTCTGGTTTAGTAAAGCGTAATCCTCACGAACTCGAATTTCATCAGGCAGTCCGTGAAGTTGTCCAAAGCCTCATGCCGTTCGTTCTCGAACACAGCAAATACAGAGATGCAGAGATTCTTGAGCGCATGACGGAACCGGATCGTATAATTATCTTTCGAGTCACCTGGATCACTGATGAAGGTTCTATTAGAGCAAACCGTGCCTGGCGTGTGCAGTTTAACAATTCAATCGGCCCCTATAAAGGAGGACTACGCTTTCATCCCTCGGTTAATCAGAGCATTCTTAAATTCTTAGGGTTCGAACAGGTGTTCAAAAACAGTCTCACCGGGTTGCCAATGGGAGGTGCCAAGGGGGGCTCAAATTTCAACCCTAAAGGTAAAAGCGACTTCGAGATAATGCGCTTTTGTCAATCGATGATGATCGAACTACATCGACACATTGGCGAAGATGTTGATGTGCCTGCCGGAGACATTGGTGTCGGCTCTCGGGAAATTGGCTACCTTTTCGGTCAGTACAAGCGACTGGAAAATCGTTTTGCAGGCACGCTCACCGGCAAAGGCATTGAGTTCGGTGGCAGTGCCACACGCAAAGAAGCGACTGGCTATGGCTGCGTTTATTTTTGCGAAAATATGCTCAATGAACGTGGCGACTCAATTAAAGGGAAAACCGTTGCTGTTTCGGGTTCCGGCAATGTCTCCATATATGCGATCGAAAAAGCTACTGAGTTGGGCGCCAAAGTCGTGACCGCATCGGATTCATCGGGCTACATTTATGATTCCGAAGGAATTTCAGAAGAAAAACTCGCATACATCAAAGATATTAAGGAAGTGCGACGCGGACGAATTTCTGAGTATGCGGATAAATACAAGTCTGCCGAATTTCATAAAGGACGGCCTTGGAACGTACCGGTTGATGTGGCTTTACCCTGCGCTACGCAAAATGAAATTTCACTTGAGGATGCCCAAGCACTCTTAAAAAATGGCCTGATTGCAGTATCTGAGGGCGCGAATATGCCTTCGGAAATCGACGCTATTAATGCATTTCTAGATGCAAAAATCGATTTTGGCCCAGCCAAAGCAGCCAATGCCGGCGGGGTTGCCGTGTCCGGGCTGGAACAAAGTCAAAACGCTCTGCGTCTTTCGTGGAGCCGAGAAGAAGTCGATGAGAAACTCCAGAAAATAATGAAAGACATTCACCAAAAGTGCCTCAAATATGGTAAAGAAAACGATTTCAATAATTACGCAAAAGGTGCTAACATCGGCGGATTTATTAAAGTAGCCGACGCAATGCTGGCCTATGGTGCCATTTAGGCAGATTGAAGCATTGTTTCGCATTTATTCGTTTTGAGATGATGAACACTTCGAAGTTTGCTTCGTTTGAAAATTTAGGCTCTTCGATTTCTATGACTAAACAAGCGCAAAAAGTCATATCGCCTGGGAACGGCGACACGGCGACCGAGCGCCGTGGCTACAACAGGGTCTAAAAACAAAGAATTTAAAACTGACGACGCGAAACTGACCTGACGCCAAAAAGGCAAGCCATAGAATCCGGGTAAACCTGTATCGATCCGTGGCTTAAAAAATCTCATCCACTTCTTGCTCATGGATTTAGTTCCTTACTCTTAAAATCCGTGCATGTTTGGAAAAGATATTACTGCCCGACTGACTCTATTTTTCGCACCGTTTCGACAAGCTCAAGCAACTGTGTTTTCATGCAAGTGTAATTTCGTGGCTTCGGCTTCAAAAAGCAGAGTATTGAATGTTCAAAGTTCGACGTTCCTCTTGGTTCCGACTCCGCCGGGTTAAGGTTTAAGTACTATTCCTTACCAGCAATTCCCAGCTTCTCGAGAATCCGCTCAAGGTCTTCATTGCCAAAATACTCAATGGCCAGCACTCCTTTTTTTGAACCGTGCTTAATGGAACAACGTGTATTGAAGTGATCTCCTATGCGCTTTTCCAGATCGCGAATGACCACTTGTTCCTTTTCAGCCGACTTCGATTTTGTTTTACCGGAGCGATCAGTGCGCGCTTTTAGTCGACGAACCTCCTGTTCGGCTTCACGGACACTCATTCCCGATTCGATTATGCGACGCGCCAGCAAATTGCGCGACTCTTCGCTTTCAAGCCCAAGAAGAATCTTTGCGTGACCTGTCGAAATAAGCCGACGGCTCAAATAGCCCAGGATTTCTGTCCCTATTGACAAGAGTCGCAGTGCGTTGGCCACTGAGGCACGTCCTTTGCCCACACGCTTTGCAACCGCTTCTTGAGTGAGATCAAAGTCACGGATAAGACTCGCGTAGCCAAGGGCTTCGTCAATCGGATTCAGATTTTCCCGCTGCAAATTTTCAATCAACGCCAGTGTTGCCGAAGATGCATCGCTTGCATCAATTACCCGCGCAGGCACTGTTTTCCGCTTTAAAAATTCAAATGCACGCAATCGGCGCTCACCGGCAATCAGTTCATATTGCTTCCCCTTTGCTCGCACAACAATCGGCTGCAGCAGACCTTCGGACTGTATGCTTTCGGCAAGTTCTTCGATCTGCTTTGGGTCTATTTCACGACGCGGCTGATATGGGTTTGTTTGCAGATCTTTGATTGCAATTTCACGATATTCGGTCTGGTCATGCGATTCAGCAGGATGTGTAGCTGCTTTCGTTTCTTTGCCAGCTGTTCCCTTTGCCGCTGAAGGTTCGTTAGTAGTAGCGGCGGACGCACCCGAGATAAGACCTCCCAAACCGCGCCCCAGTCGTTTCTTTGAATTTGCCATAGCTCTTTACTCTTTTTGTTAGGGAATCGGTATAAATATAGTCTCGCCGACTTGAAGATCTCTCGCCGGATTTACAATTTTGTTGGCATTCTGGATGTCTTTCACCGTTGATCCGTGGTCTCGGGCAATTCCGCTCAATGTGTCCCCTCGGCGTACAACATAGGGCTTACCTGTCTTTGGATAATCGTTTGAAAAGTGAACCGGCACTTCCACTCTGGGTTCACTGCTAACTACCTTGGCAACAGAATTGAGTGCTGTCTGCATCTCACTCCCCAAGGCTTTGATCTGGCGAGAAACTTCGTTGATGATTTTGGTTTTTTGAATTTCGTCGGCCTGACGAAATTCAACACGTAATCTATTGATAGTATTTTCCAAACCAGCTATTTGAGCATTCACACCCCCGCTTGAAGAGAGTGCCTCCATCTGAGCTCTGAGACGGTTATTCTCGCGCTGTAGCGCTTCGACCTCAAGATGCAGTGTTTTTACCTGCTGCACGAGCATACTAATATCCTGACTCATGTTTGCGACCGAAACGCGCAAACCGTCTGATTGTGCCAGGGAAACGGTACTTGTTGAAACGATAAGGGTACAAATAAAGGAAACGATGCAAAGTTGCTTAGTCATAGTCTACATGAAGATTGAAAAGCTCGTTAAAAAGTCAAAGCCCGATTGATTGTTTGACCCGGATAACCCGATAAAAGCGGTGCTATCTGGATAATGAATTAGATTCGAGAATATCTGTTAAGTGCTTTTTATCCCGTTTGCGATCGGTAGCCACCTCGAGCACTCGAATACCTTTTTCAGGCAACACACGAATCGCTTCGATCAGCGCATCCCAATCCTGGACTCGCCGATGCTCAACGCCATACGCACGACATAACGTGTCCAGTTGCACGTTCTGGGGTGTTGCAAAGTACCGTTCAAAGGAATCTTTCATCTCTGCAACCGGCAAATGTTCGAAAATACCACCTCCCTGATTATTGGCCAGCACGACTGTTAAACTACCGCTTAATTCGCCATTAGTCAGCAATGCATTGGTGTCGTGCAAAAAAGCGAGATCACCGGTCAGGAGTACCGTTGGTTGACCACGGTGCGCCAGGCCCATTGCAGTGCCTAGCGTGCCATCGATACCATTGGTACCACGATTGCAATAGACCCGGCATTTGCGGTCGCCCGCGCACCAGAAGTATTCAGCGTAGCGGACACTCATACTGTTTGCGAAAAATATCGGTGTGTTCTTTGGAAGATGGCGCGATAGCAGCCAGGCGATTTTGCCCTCAAATAAATCTTTCATCGGCTCAAATTTGCCTTCAAGCGCAGTGACAGCCTGTTGTTCAAAATTAACCCAGCCCTCAATCCACTGTGCATCTTTAGTC
The DNA here is from genome assembly GCA_963922575.1 of uncultured Opitutia bacterium. Taxonomy (GTDB): domain Bacteria; phylum Verrucomicrobiota; class Verrucomicrobiia; order Opitutales; family Coraliomargaritaceae; genus Lentimonas. The sequence continues at coordinate 34,861 of CAWUII010000004.1, read as the reverse complement.
TGTTGAAGAATGGACGCATTGAGCGTTTCCGCAGTTCCGAGCAAAGGTGTTGCGATGCGATGCAGTGGATCTGTATTGATCGGCCTGTCTGACAGCAAAAACGATGCTGCATCCAGATCTGCCAGCCAGCCACGCAATACTTTGCTGGTCGGCAATGGGCCGAACTGCAGTATGGCGGACGGCTTCCATTGGTCTGAAATTTCGCGACTTCGCAGGAAACTATCGTAGTGGCAGATCAATGCCGATTGCTGACTCTGATAGCCTCGCAACGGGTTGAGCACATCACTTAGAACCGGCCAGCCCAGTTTCTGTGAAATCGCCGCGACGGCATTTGCGAAGGATTCATCCTCCTCACACGAATTAATGGTGCCGACGATGATCAGCCCATGTCGATGGCTGGAGAGCCGCTCCAGTGCAACCGAATCCAAGTGTGATTCACTGGAAATAACTTCGCATAGACGGGTCGTGACCGTCGCCGCTGATTCCATTGCAAGCGGATCGATCAGAGGTTTATTCTGCAAATCCGGTGACAACGGCTCGCGAAATGGGAAATTCAAATGCACCGGTCCGGGATTACTTTGTAAGGACTGATGTACTGCGTGCACAAGGGTCTGACGCAAATAGGCCAACTGTTTGGAGTCTGTCTCCGGCAGTGCAACTTCGTGAAAAAAACGTACTACCCCGCCAAAAATTTTTGTCTGATCAATCGTTTGGCCTGCAGAACAGTCACGCAACTCAGCCGGCCGGTCCGCAGTAAGCACTAATAGAGGTATACCCGACATCGACGCTTCCAAAACTGCTGGATAGTAATTAACCACTGCAGAGCCCGAGGTGCAGACCAATACCACCGGCTTATGCGTCCGCTTTGCCAGACCCAGAGCAAAAAAACCAGCAGTTCGCTCATCGAGGACGGGAACTGCCTCAAGCTTAGGATTACGACTTGCTGCAACCGTCAACGGCGTCGATCGCGAACCGGGTGAAAGTACCACGGTCTCAACTCCCAGACGCGCCAAAACTTCCATCGTCAACGCGCCCCAGGCTGAGTTTGCATTTGAACAGGCGGTTACATCAAATGAACTGGAATTGTCTTCGGACGCCATGTTTGGTAGTCAGTTATTTCAATTTTTTGGAGTAAAAATTTAATTTGAGCTTTAACTGTAGACTGAAAAAGCTACTCGTCCACTTTTGCAACGACAAAGAACTGACAGGGCTCAGTTGGGTGTAATTTTGATTTGTAGCAAACTATCGTACCGATTGTGTAATCAGGTGCCCGGGAACACCAATCTCCGCATTGGCATTATCAGAGTTAGCTCCCGGGGTGATATTATGCCCGACAATACCATTGCAGCCCATCCGAAGCGATGCCAGACAGGAGAGGCTGTCTCAAAACTGAATATTACAGCCATACCTGAAATTAAAGATCTGAGCTCGTTGTATCCACGGCGCTCAGGTCATCACCTGAAAACGAGACCAAACCTTTTCTTGTCAACGTTGGATCGGTTTAAAAAAAATAGCTCTTGAATTGTTTTCCGGCCGCACATCGCGGTCTGAATCTTCAGCAAGCACGCGAGCAGCAATCTGTAGCTTTTTATCCGATTGGAGCGTTGGTACAGTGACATATACTTTCCGGGTGGTTGTTTGGCCCGGCGCCAGAGAGCCTACAGTAAACTCCTGAGGTATTGAGTCATCTGTCAGCACAGTAAGTTTTCCGGCAGTCAGCCAGCTTGTCCCTCTATTTTGAACCGTCACCTCGACTGGTACTGTTGTTCCGGGCTGAGCATCTGGCTGTAGATAGATCTCCGCAAGCGCCACGTCGGCAATATCCTTCGTCTTTCGCTCGCGCAATCGATCCCAGTTCAGCAATCCACCTCCGTAGAATCGGTCTGCACCAATGGCTCCGGCTTCGTCCAGATGATGATTTACCAAGTCAACCGCCTGCTGCTGGCTCAAATTCGGATCCGCCGAAAGAAGCGCCGCCAAGGTTCCGGTTACAAAAGGTGCTGCTGCCGATGTCCCTGAAAAGAGTTGCGTATCGCCCTCTTCGCCAGCCGTTAAAATGCCCACTCCGGGAGCTGCCAGATGAATCGATTTGGATCGATTTGGAAATACTGCATGTCGGCCACGACCGTCTACGGCGGTCACCGAAAGAACCTGCGGATATGCTGCCGGATAGGGCAATTTATGGTAGCCATCATTTCCTGCTGCTGCAACCAGAATGACACCCTGCTGGTGAGCGTACCGAACTGCTTCTCGCAGCACCGGTGCGTCCTGATATAAGCCCAGGCTCAAATTAATTACCCGCGCTCCCTGATCAACCGCCTGAACGATACCTGCGGCGACATCAAAGCTGCTGCCAATCCCTTGATCATCCAGCACTCGGAGCACGAGTAGATCCGCTGCCGGAGCAATTCCTTCCTGACCAGCAATGATTGATGCAACCGCCGTGCCATGGCCGGAACCAGCGCCTGAAATACCTCTGCCAGTCAGGTCAATCGAATCAATGTTTACCGCCTCCAAATACGCGTGGTCTTCGACACCCGAATCCAAGACACCAACCAGTACCCCCGAACCATCACCTTCAAGCGCTCCGCCGACAATTGAGCGTGCAGACATTTGAAAAGCCTGAAGTTGCGCGAATAGTTCCGGATTTTGTTCGGCCGGTGGTAATGGTTGCTCAATTTTATAGATGAAATCTTTCCGGCCTCCGTACAGATCCGGGTTGATCTGTGGCACAACTGCATCGCTGACACGGATTGCCAGCAATGAATCAATCGTACCCAGTGGACTGAGGCCCAAATCAGACAATTGTTGCAGATACAAATGATAACCTTCGCGACTGGAAAAGTGAATTATCTGCTCTCCGGGAATTGCATTTGCAGGAAGTAATTGAGTCGATCGCACAGGCTCAGTGCTTGGAAAATCAGCTAACTTCGAGCGCAACGGTAAAGAGTCCTCATCTGTACCAGGCACTTGAGACAAGTCCGTCGTCCTTCTCCCCAACAGCCAGAAAATGCTCCAAAGGGCGATTATTCCAACAATGACTATAGCTAAGGGCTTACGTAACATATTCACCAAATCTTAAAGTAATGAAGTATAGATCAACACAATCTAAATTTTACACTTGTAGCAAAGCAAACCGGAACACACTTTTGGAGCGTCTATTAGAGACAGCCCCCCTACCCTAACTGTTTTACAACCCCAACTAGCTGGTCAGCTACCCTCTGATCGGAAACCCCATGAAACTCCGACCTGCTTGCATCCTGCGAGGCATATGCAAACATACAGACAGAGCCACCAATGGATTTGCCTTGGTAATCGCCCTTTCATTGATGGCATTTGTACTGCTGCTTGTGCTTTCGCTCACGACGTTGATTCAGGTTGAAACCCGCTTGGCCCAAACAAACCTGAACCAGCTCAAAGCTCGTGAAAGCGCACGACTTGCACTCACGATGGCAGTCGCACAATTGCAGCAAAACGCTGGCCATGATCAGCGAACAACGGCTCGAGCCGAAATAGCTGGCAACGACAAATTTGATCTCAAAACACGTTTCTGGACGGGCGTTTGGGATGCAACCGACATGGATAAAGCGCCGGTCTGGCTTGTCTCAGGAGAAGATGCAGATTCTGACACAGAACCCGACAGTCCGATGCAACTGGTTGGCCAGGGAACCGTGGGGAATGATGCTTCTCAATCCGTTTACGTTCCAACAATTGAAACACTTAACGCCAATGGAATCATATCGAGCAGGCTTGGCTGGTGGACCAGCGATGAAGGCGTGAAAACAAGTATCGTCGGTTTAGCCCCCAACACAAAACACGCGCTTGCACTTTCAGCCGGCGATGATGATCTACAGTTACAAACCGTTTTTTCCCAAGGGCTGGAAGCACTTTTCGATCAATATGATCGTTTTTCTTCAAGCAGTGTACAATTGCTCGATCGAATCACTGCGATTGAGCAACTTGCGATGCTGGACGGATTCCGGGAAAGTATCCCCGACACATCACAGGAGGTACTCTTTCATACTTTGACGCTCAACAGCTTGGGCGTACTCGCCAGCACACAAGATACAGGTCTTATGCAGGACCTGTCACTCTTTCCCGCTCTGCTCGAAACCGGTCTCCAAAATTACTTGCAACTCGGAGAGAAACACGCCGATCAACTCGCAGCCCAGACAAACCCGCTAGCAAAAAAATTACTCATCACTGAAATATCCGGCCTGGACAACCTGGGTGATCTCAAAGACGGCGACATTGCGACTCCCATCATTCCCATCTTATCCAATTTCATGATCGCGTTTACGATACGTTCGCAAGACGGTGCTGAGCCAGACGGAAAATTTCGGCTACGGTCAAAGTTTTTCTGTGAATTTTGGAACCCATTTACGCATACGCTTTCGATGACCAACGATCAGGGAGAATCCGTTGATCTGGAGCTTGAAATTACCGGTTTACCTGAAGTAACCGTTCGAGGCACCTCTGAAAGTAGTGCCCCGATCGATTTACAGAGAGTCATGGGCGACCCTAGCAAAAATAACGCTGTTGTTATTCGTCTAGTGAATAAGCGAGAAGAACCCTGGTTACCCGGCAGAAGCAAAAATTGGACAGGACTACAAACAATCGATAATTCACCTCAATCTCCCTATCGATCCATTGATACCGAAACCAAGAGATGGATAGACGATGACAACACGCTTGGAAGCAGTGAGGGCATTAATACAGGTGTAACTCGAGTAACTGGTAACCTACAAATTACGAGCAGAGAGGTCCATGAGTTGCGTATCAAAGTCTACAAGATCAAAAAATCCTCCCGTGAATTGGTTAGTGATTTGAACGGGCTTTCGTACGAACCTGTCACTACAAGGGGCGGTCATTCAAACACTCATTCAGGAATGACGTTTGGATACCACATCAACTTGCGTGAACCTTATCACTCCAACAATGATAGTGAATTCCATAGAGGTCGCTGGCTAAAAGACCATGACCCACGCAGTCCAATCCCTTTGTTTCGTACCGATTGGCATGCCCCGCAAAACACATCGTCTACGGGTAGCCCCTACATACCTGTTAAAGATGGCTTTGTCAGCATGCTTACACCTGAACCAGCAGTCATTAATGAAGGAGATAGTACCATCAACTTTAAGGGTGTAAGACGCCTGCTAGATCGTAGCAAAAACAACCTAAACAAACTTTGGCAGGACGCTCCCCTGTTTGAATTACCGCGGCGTCGAATCCTTTCACTCGCATCACTGCAACATATTTACATACACAACGAGCGTCCGTTCCAGGTCGGCAATAGCTGGGGTAATCAGGGGAAGTACAACACCTCCGGCTGGTTCGATCGTTACTACTTCTCTGGACTAAGCCGTAGCGATGAGATGGACGGCTTCGAACCGCATATTGGGCCTCAGAATCCCTGCCTTCGTTTTGTAAACACAAACAGCCTGGTCGCTGCATTCGAGTCTTGGAAAATCAACTCACCGGACGATTCAATTGCTGCGCGCAATCCAGCGCAACATCTCATGGTTGCCAATCGATTTAACATCAATTCTACCTCTGTGAGTGCGTGGAAATCAGTTCTGTCGTCACTGCGCATCCATGATTTTGATCACCTCTACTGGTCCAAGGGAGACACATCTGATCTGGATACTCTCGGGTTAATATCCGCTTCTCGGGAAGAGAGCGGTTTCACTCGATTTTCGCACTCACTGGAAGAGACATACCAGTCAACTGCGCCGCCTCCTGAAATAGGAAATGAACCGGTCGCACCCTCTGCCTTTTACCGGCATGGCGCTCGTCGACTCAAGGCAGAAGATATCGAATCCCTTGCGCAGGAAATCGTTCGCCTGATCCAACAGAAGGGAAGACCTTTTAAATCCATGGAGGAATTCCTTTCTGAACTTTCGCCGAACCATGGCAGTCTGCTTGAACAGGCGATCAGGAATGTGTTGACGAACCCAGTTACCAAGCGGCAACAGTGGCAGCATAATTGGGAAACCGAAGGTAATGTCATAGGGAATGAAACGCCTGTCGAAATCGATCACTTTGCGCCCGGGTTTCTGACTCAGGCAGACATCATGACAGCTATAGGACCGATGCTGGCGGCGCGCTCGGATACATTCAAAATAAGAGCCCGCGGTGAATGTTTTGATGACTTCGGAGAGCAAACCGGATCCGCAACGATCGAGGCAATTCTACAGAGAACGCCCGAAGCGGTGGATTCAACAACCTCGGTAGCAGCCCCGTCCAACCGAAAATTTAAAATTATTTCCATTCGGTGGCTGACTGACAGTGAAATTTAAATCCATACCGGTGACCCTTTAAACACACTTGGATTACATTGATTACAATTGACGCGCTGGTCTTCGTTTCTTTATAAGACGCCTCATGTCCAAACCAACTATTCAAACGATAGGTACGTATGTTTCAAAATGGGGAGAAGGTCCCATCTGGTGGGAAAATCGCCTTTATTACGTCGATATCGAAGGGCGTACCCTGGTTCAACTCGATATTGAAATGGATGAAGAGCTAACTATCGATGTAGGGGAACGCATTGGCACCATCGTGCCTCGTGAAAGCGGTGGATTTCTTTACGCCGGAGATAGTGGCATCATTCGCTTTGACCCGATAACTAAAAACAAGTGGACACTTGCGGATCCGGAATCAGACAAACGGGAAACCAATCGGTTCAACGACGGAAAATGCGACCCCGCCGGACGCTTCTGGGCAGGAACAATCAGTCTCGTCAAAAAAACCGGAGATGCCGCTCTTTACATGCTGGATCTTGACGAAACCCTGCACACAAAGATCGATAAAGTAACCAATTCAAATGGTATCTGTTGGAGCCCCGACGCAACAAAACTCTACTACATCGATACACCTACAAAACAAATCCGCGCCTACGACTACGATCTGGATAGTGGCGACATTAACAACGCAACCGTTGCGGTAGATACTATGGAGCACGGAATCAAAGACTCACCCGACGGAATGACGATCGACACCGACGGCAACCTCTGGGTCGCTTTCTGCCACGGCGGCTGCGTAGCCTGCTTTGATCCTTCCTCCAACAAACTTCTAAATAAAATCGATCTCCCCTGTGTTGAAACAACTGCATGTACCTTCGGCGGCCCGGATCTCGACCGTCTTTTTGTCACAACCGGCGTTCATAAAAGCATTGAAGAGCCCGACGCAGGGAAAGTCTTTGTTATCGACGACCTTGGAGTCAGAGGACTGCCTGCATTTGCCTACAGGGGCTGATTAAACTCTTTTGAACATCGAACATTGAACGTCGAATAAATCAGTGCTGAGGATTGGGAGTGTTATCGGAATTCTATTTAATATTCGATGTTGAAAGTTCGACGTTCAACGTTCCAATGATCCCATATTGAAAGTTATGAAAACAATGTCTCCACTTGAGGAACTCCGTCACTCGTGCGCCCACGTACTCGCTACAGCTGTTTTACGTGTTTTTCCGGAAACACAGCTTGATATTGGCCCGCCAACTGAAAATGGCTTTTACTATGATATCGATCTGGATCACAAGCTGGATGCAGCCGACCTTGAAGCGATCGAAACGGAGATGAGAAAAGTCATCAAAGAAAACCAGCGTTTCACACGATTTGAATGCTCCCGGGAAGAAGCCGTGGAAAAAATCAAATCAATCGGCCAGGAACGTTACAAACTCGGTCGCATCGACGATATTCCTGAAGGCGAAACCATCAGTTTCTACCAGAATGGTGAGTTCATTGACCTCTGTGCCGGCACACATGTCAGCTACACAAAAAAGATCAAGGCCTTCAAGCTCTTGTCAATTGCCGGCGCATACCATCGCGGTGATGAAAAAAACAAACAGCTCCAGCGCATCTATGGCACCGCCTTTTCAAGCAAGACTGAGCTTGAAGAATATATGGAACAGCTCGAACAGGCTCGGGCGCGTGATCACCGCAAGCTCGGAAAAGAACTCCAGCTGTTCCACATCGACGAAGCAGTCGGCTCCGGCATGATTCTTTGGACGCCCAAGGGAGCCGTCATTCGCCAGGAACTCCAGAACTTCATATCTGAAGAACTGCGCATGGCCAACTACGAACAGGTGTTCACGCCACACATTGGCAAACTTGGCCTTTACCGTACCTCCGGTCATTTCCCCTATTATAAAGACTCTCAGTTTCCGCCAATTGTAGAGCCAGGCACCGTTGACCGCCTTGCTCACGAGGGCTGCTCCTGTTCAGAGCTTTCCAATCAACTCGACTCAGGTGAGGTTGATGGCTATCTACTCAAGCCAATGAACTGTCCGATGCATCTCAAGATATTTGACAGTCAGCCGCACTCATACCGTGATTTACCGGTTCGCCTTGCTGAATTCGGAACGGTTTACCGCTGGGAGCAATCGGGGGAACTCAACGGCATGACACGCGTGCGCGGATTTACTCAGGACGACGCCCACTTGTTCTGCACCGAAGATCAGATTGGAGAGGAAATTAAAGGCTGCCTCGATCTGGTAAAACTGGTTTTTAAAACGCTCGGCATGAGTGATTATCGCGTGCGAATCGGCCTGCGTGATCCTGACTCCAGCAAGTATGTTGGTCAGACTACACAGTGGGACAAGGCAGAGACTGCACTTCGTGAGGCAGCTCAAAGCCTTGACGTTGATTTTGTCGAAGAGCCCGGAGAGGCCGCTTTTTACGGTCCAAAAATTGATTTCGTGGTTAAGGACGTCATTGGTCGCGAGTGGCAGCTTGGTACGGTTCAGGTCGACTATAATCTACCCGAACGCTTTGACCTCAACTACATCGGTGCCGACAACGAAAAGCATCGCCCAGTGATGATTCATCGTGCGCCTTTTGGCTCGATGGAACGCTTCGTCGGTGTATTGATTGAGCACTTTGCCGGCAACTTCCCAACTTGGCTCGCACCCGAACAAGTTCGCATTCTGCCAATGAACGACGACCTTGTACCCCGAGCAAAGGAAGTCGAAAAACTGTTAAAAGCTGCAAAAGTCCGTGCCACCGTAGATCCGATTGCCGACAAACTGGGGGCTAAGATTCGCCGGGCCGAGCTTGATAAAGTTCCGCACATGCTGGTCATCGGAAAACGTGAGGCCGAAGAAGGCAAGGTTGCTGTCCGCTCCCGTGCCGACAAAGCGCTTGAAGGCGTTAAGACACCGGAGGACTTTTTGGCTGATTTACTCTTAAATATCGAAGAAAAGCGCTTGTAACCTTGGAAGAGTAGTGAAGAGTGAAAAGTGAGGAGTGAATTGCTGATCATCAGTCGGTTACAAATTTGAAGCTCGTCGCCCTTTTGGCGTTGTACAGTATCCGCGTAAATCAGCGTCTATTGGCTTCGCCCTTCGGTTGAGTGTCGCTGCGCCCGGAAGCGGCTTATAAAACAGAACCCTGGTCGACTCATTTTTTTAGGATCAAAGCAAGCAGGGTGCTGTTCACGCCGGGTCAGCTACTGAAAGAAATGCTGCGAAACCTGACGTATGAGAAAGTACCCAATCAACAAAATACGGCCACTCAGTCGGAAGCGTCCACTCAACCGGAAGAATAGTAAAACTAGAGTGGAAAAATTTCATAGCTATAGAATTTATTTTCATAGCTATCAAAATAAATTCTATAGCTATGAAATGGAAAACTTATAGGCATCGGTTTTATCACCGTTGCCTGAGAGACTGAAAAGGGAACGAGACTCAAAAGGGGACGTGTCGTCATGTTTATTAATCCTTGAAAGAAGAGTGAAAAGTGAGGAGTGAATTGCTGATCATCAGTCGGTTAAAGATTTGAAGCTCGTCGCCCTTTTGTCGTTGTATAGTATCCGCGTAAATCAGCGTCTATTGGCTTCGCCCTTCGGTTGAGTGTCGCTGCGCCCGGAAGCGGCTTATAAAACAGAACCCTGGTCGACTCATTTTTTAGGATTATCTGTACAAATGTAGCCGCCTTGCTCTGTCGAGGCGTTTCATGATGAGAGCAAAACCTCGCACGGCGACAGGACTTTCAAATCTTAAGAAATGTATAGGTAATTTTTGGCTTAGCTATAACAGCAAATCTGAAGAGACCTGAGCTAGTGTGAAGCACGCTAAGTTCATAACTTTAAAAAACACTGTTCAAACTGGAGGGCAACGCTCTGTCGTTGCCGCAGAGGTTAGGTAAAACGTGGTTTCGAGTCAACTTTGTCAGCGACCAGGGGCCGGAAATGACAGAGCATTTCCCTCCAGTTTAACTGAACGAACTTAGCGTGCTTCACACTAGTAAAGACGATTTAGCGTCTCTACGCCTCGTTTCAGTGTTCAATGACCAGTGGATTCCTGAGCTTCGGGTAAGACCGTATCGGAATCGGGTGATTCTTCATCCAAAGGTACTTCTGCAGGTGGCTCTGGTTCCGGGCCAAGATCCAATACGATTTCTTCAGCCGTCCAAGGTGTTGTGCGGGCACCATATGCAGCCATGTATTTTTCCATTGTCTCAACCGCAAAGTCGGAGCCAGCATTTCCCCATTCCTGGCGAATGTAAGTCAGTACGCTGGCAATATCCTGGGTCTTCAGACCAAGCCCACTCGGCCCAAATGCCGGCATATTGCCGTTATATTGATTGCCCAGAACTTCGATCGGACCATTCATTCCGTTAATCAATATACGCCCCAGCACCTCCTGATGTCCCAGGACCCATTCAGACTTTGCCAGTGGGGGAAATGCGCCCATGACGCCTTGGCCATTAGTCTGGTGACAGGCAATACACTGGGCGTTGTAGATTTTTTTGCCGCGATCAAACAGTGATATTTGAACGACCGCTGCTTTCATACCTGGATCGTAATCAAACGCGTAGGCGTCTTTACTAAAGTAGCCGCGATGTTCGACCAGATAAATCCCTCCCCAGAAGCAGAGCGCTGCAAAGGCAAAAAGAAGAAAAACCGGTATGGGTGATGAATTTGTAGATGGCTCTTCGTTCTCACGCAGGAGCGGATCACTCAAATCCGACTTTTCAGTTTCGTTGTTATGTTCTTCGTTGCTCATTCTTCGATAAGCTTAGCCTCCGGCAGACTATAATCAAGTTTCAGACTAAGCAAATACTCAACCAAAGCTTCCGCCCGCTTAGTCGGAACAACTTCGTAACCCTCTTCCGGAGCGTACATTGAGTCCGGTGCAAACACCACGGCCTTAGGTGAAGGCGCTCTGTCGACTTTTTGTACCTTGTACAAAAAAGGATAGCTCGGTTTTGTCGGAATCCCTGCAGAAACGATTTGGGGATTATACAAAAGCTGATGGTGCCAGTTGGCATCCGGCTGGCGCTCTCCGATTGTCATCAAATCCGGCCCAATACGCAGATTGCCAATCAAAGCTCGCTCTTGCATGACATAGTCGCGAGCGACTGTAACTCGCTTGCCCCAACCACGTTCGATATCAGCTCCGTAGTCAGGTCGCCGCACTTGTTGAGTATGACAGTATACACAGCCCAAGTCAGCATACACTGCTTTGCCTTGCTGAGCGATGCCTGGTAATTTACGCGGGAACAGAGGCTCTCCTTCGATAGGATCGCCATTCTCTTCCAGATTCTCAGTCGTTTGTGTCAAGCCGCCCAGTTGAATGTAGCTGCTGAGCACGAGGCTCATAAAAGAAAGCGCCAGAGCACTTAAAACAAAAAGAAACAGGACAGAGAAACGCTTCACGAAGACACTCCTTCCTGATTGGCAGATTCAAGAACGACCGATCCTTGTTTAGACGAGACCAAGTCACCCGCAGCAAGCATCCAGAAAAAGTTAACGATAAATGCGACATGTCCAACTGCGAGACAGATGATGCCGATGGTATTGATCTTTAACCAAATAACCAGGGACTGGGTAATCTCGGAAAACGGGATTTCAGGGTTATTCATCTGTGTGCCGGCAATCAAACCACCAACCAACAATGAAAAAACAACCACAATTATACCTACAAAACTTCCCCAGAAATGGAGATAAATAAGATCGACGGATGGCCATTCACGTCCGCTCAGTCGAGGCACCATAAAATATAATCCGCCAAATAGTATCATGGAAAAGAAGGCATACGTGAGTTGCTGATGGTAAGCGGTTGTGACGGTCGTGAATTGCACAATTTCACTCACTGAGTGAAATGCTCTGGCAGATTCGAATACACCTGCAAGCAGATAGGAAACGATCCCGAAAAGCACAAATCGAAGAGCCAGACTGTGCCACATTTCTGCGAACGCACCTTTAGCCGAAAGAAGAAGGTTCAGCACAACGACTCCAACTGGCATAAGCAAAACCACGGAAGCCACACTACTTGTCGAACTCAACCAAATCGGTATCGGCCCGCCAATCATAGAAACCATGCCATTCCAGCTGCCAACCATTATCAAAGAACAAAACCCCAACAGGGCCAGTGAATAGGAATAAATCGGGCGACCTAAAATTTTTGGTATCATATAATACGCAACTGCCAGGGCAATCGGGGTGAACCAAAGATTTAGAAAACTTGAATGGAACCAATGACTCACAACCGACTGGACAACGCCACGCGCCGGAAACCAGACGACCATGAATTGCGCGATCATGTAAATCCAGGGGAACCAAAAAAACGCTGCAAGAATATACCATTGCGAAACGTTAACGGTCTTTTTTTCCCGAGTGAGAAATGCCTGAATTCCCCACACACCAATCAAGGCATAAGCGATCAGCAAAATGGGTGTCGCGTAGCCGGGCAATTCCAACGACTCAACTGGTGTGAGGTCACCGATAAGAATACCCAACAGCCCAAGCTTCAGTCCAAAATTCCAAAACAGACCGGCAATAATCAGCATACCGCCATCGCGAACAGGCGAAAGCGACAGCCGGGCAATCAGCCAAAGGGCAACCGCAAAGATCGCATTACACCCCCAGCCAAAGAGCATTGCATTCGTCGCCAGCGGATAAAGTCTTCCGTAAGTAAACCAGGAGAACCCAGCCAAGAAGTCAGGTTGATAGGACTGAATATTGGTAGCCAGAGTGAGCACATTTGCCACAATAAGCCAAAGGACCGCGCAAACAGCAAAAAACAGTACCGGAAACCGAAGCGATCGATCCACTTCACCCAACGCAACAAGCGTTGTTGAATCCACTTTAGCAGGCTTAGAATTAGACTGTGAAGAATGGCTCATTAAAACAGATCAAGGATTACAAACTTAGAATCAAAAACTCACGAAAAACAGCAGACTTTAATTCGCAACTTCTAATTATTGGCACTTCCTGAGGCATTGTACCTCATTACGGTTGATTCCATTGCCTCTTCGATAGGTATACGCACTAGACCCGCTTCTTCATTAATTACTTCGTAGCCGTTTATTTTTGACAACCCTGCAGCGCGTGTTTCATCGGCTTTCTGTCCGCGTTTTTCATTTACTTCCTGATCCACGGCAGGCGGCCGGCCAGGCAAGTAAGCAACGTACAAAATGACTGCAAAGACAAGAATTGCGCCAACAATGACTGTCAGCGACAGCAAACGATTGATTTTAAGTGATTCCGGTTGGGACATACTTCTTTACTCTGTGTAGTTAATGGAGATTTTAATATTTGGATCGCGAATAGGAATCGGCTCAACTTTTCGCGCACTCCGGCAAAACGCAAAGATACAAATTCCCCCAATACCAACAAGTGAAGCAAGATCAACCCAGTGAACCGAAAACTGGCGAACCAGATATCCGGCGGCGTGTTCATCTGTATTAACAAGCTTTCCGGGAACGATATTCCAGTAAAGATCCAGAAGATGGAATGCTAGCATCCAGATCGCGATGGCAACGGTTCGCCGGGCGACCACTTTGGACTTGTACCAGAGCAAAACCAAAAACGGCATTAAGAAACTACCAAACACAAGACCCATGCTCACCCACCACCAGGAATTCAAGGTGCCATCGTAATTTTTCTCTCGAATATTATACCAAAAGGTTTCCTCGGGAATATTTGCACTGTAGATCAAAAAATACTGAGAAAAACTGATATACGCCCAAAAGATAGTAAATGTCAGCATCAGACAGCCGAGGTCATACCGATGTGCCTGCTTTAGAATGCCTTTCAAATAACCCCTTGCCGCTAAAATAACAGCCATAATCAGCAATGCGCAGGTCGCAGCTCTTATACACGCTGCAAAGAACCAAACACCGTACATCGTCGAGAACCAGTGGTACTCGAGCGACTTGAACCAGTCGATGGAGGCAATGGTCGTAGCGCCGGCACAGAGAAAAAGTCCAACTGCGGAAAGTCTGCGCGCCTTGTGCAAGTTGTTTGCATCTCCGGTCTTGTCTGTGTCAAACGACCACTTGCGTAAGAAAGCAGCGAAAACCATAAAGATGCCAAAGACAGCGAGCCAACGGATAACGAAGAACTCTCTGTTTAGGTACGGCTGCTTCCATGTGTAGAGAGGATCTTCACCGACCGTTCCGTGTCCCGGAAGCAAATTGCTACCGTTCATCCACTTCCAAAGAAGTCCAGGATTTTCATGCAAGTACGGAATCGCCAGAAGCGGAATGAAGAGCACAAGCAAGTAAGGAAACGCGGCCATGCAGTGTTCACACTGACGCCTAAGGATCGTTGGCCAGCGGGCATGGAAAACGTACCAGATTAACGTCAGGAACGTTGCACCAATTGCAATAGACAGCCAAAAGCCTAGTCCAAGCAACCAGCCCATAAAGGGTCTCGCATCTCCTGCAGTCCACCCCTGAAATAAACCGAATGCGGCCAGTATGATTCCAGCGAATCCGACAATACCTGCGATATTGCCTACTTTGCTTAATTGCGTGTTGTGTGACTCCGAACTCATTACTTTAAAATCCAAGTTTAGTGCGTTGTGCTGCGGAAAGATCTTCGACTTTCGCATTCTGTGACTGCTGCAAAGCGCGTATGTAAAGTACTGTTGCCCAACGCTCTTTTGGCGTCATGCGGTCTTTCAATCCGTACATTTGATTATAACCATTCGTAATCACATCGTAAATGTGACCATCTTCTACATTGCGAAGACGATCATCGTGATAGCTGGTTGCCAGTACACCATAAGGCTTGGTTACTCCGTTACCATCACCGGCAGCACCATGGCACGAAATACAGAAAATCTCGTATTTTTGTCGGCCCTGTTGCATCAACTCGTAAGTAATTTCGAGTGGTATTTTTTTGATGAGATTGCCGTCGGCATCCTTGCCCTCATTAAACACGGTGTTGCCAAGGTTTGAATCATTGAAGTCAGACGAAAATACTTCAGCCTGATTAAAGTAGTTTCCGCGTGCGACTGTGTTTGACGGTACTAGGCGATCGTCCTGCCGGTTGCTGAAGAAAGAATTGGACCCCTGCGGATGATACTTCGCTTGGTGGTCCATATCGGGAAAAACCTCGATTGGCGGCTTGGTACTCTTCGACCCCCGAAGCCCAAAAATGGAGAGCACGGCTACAATCGTCAGAATAAAAATGGCTAGAAAAATGCGCATGACAGTATCTTATGCTGAAATCTCCTCAATATCGCTACCGCCGATTTCCTCAAGGAACTCGCGCGTCGCAACCGAATCAAATTTTGAATCGCTCGATTCAATGACAATTAACAAGCGATCTCCGGAAACTTCCAGAAATTTATCGTTTTCAAAAAGCGGATTATGGTGCTGCGGTAATAAATTAGTAATAAACATCCCTCCAAGTGTGCCAAAAGCAGCCAGAAGAATCGTGAGCTCATACATAATCGGAAATGGAAAGACTGGGCTGAAATAAGGCTGTCCGCGAACAATCAACGGATAATCAAAGGCATTCATGTACCAAACCGTAAACAATCCGACCAAGAATCCGGTAATGCCGCCGACAAAGGTAAATATCGGCACTTTGGAACGCGGCTGCCCCTGGGCTGCTGGCATACCATGAACAGGAAATGAAGAATACGTGTCCCACTTTTTGTAGCCGGCATCACGGACTTTTTCCGCTGCATGGAAAAGCGCCGGTGTGTCGGCAAAGCTTGCAATCAATGCATGTGTATCGGACATCTTAATGCTCGCCTCCCTTCTCTGTATCGCCATGCCCATGTGGATCGGCCTGAGGCATTACGAATTTAACTTCTGCAATCGGCATTAACGGCAAGAAGCGAAGAAACAGCAGGAATAATATGCTAAACAATCCGAACGTTCCAAAGAAGGTGAAAATGTCCACAATCGTCGGTGAATAGTAGCCCCAGCTACTCGGCATAAAGTCGTTTGCAAGCGAAGTAACCGTAATCACAAAACGCTCAAACCACATACCTACATTAATCAAAATGGACATAATCCAGACAAGTGCCCAGTTAGAACGGACTTTCTTAAACCAGAAAAGCTGCGGTGTGAATACATTACAACTGAACATCATCAGGTAGGCCCACCAGTACTGGCCGAATGCACGATTAATAAATGCATAGCTTTCGTAGGGATTTGCGCCATACCAAGCAATGAAAAATTCCATGATGTAGGCGTAGCCGACAATTGATCCGGTACCCAGACAGATCTTACATATATTATCGATGTGACGTTGTGTGATCAGATCGTGCAGACCATACAATGCTCGCAGTGGAAGCATCAGCGTCAATACCATGCCAAACCCGGAGAAAATAGCCCCGGCTACAAAGTACGGTGGGAAGATCGTCGTGTGCCAACCCGGCAATACGGCAAGCGCAAAGTCAAAAGACACGATCGTATGCACTGAGAGGACCAATGGCGTCGAAATTCCGGCGAGGATCAAATAGGCCATTTCATAATTGCGCCAGTGATTTCCCGCATTGCGCCAGCCCATTGCAAAAATTGCATATAAATATTTGCGGAACACATCCATACCCTGCGCCACTTTTGCAGCCAGATTAGCCCCCTGATACGCACCGGCTTTGAGACGCTGGACTGCGCGATCACGCAAGACACTCAAGTCGGGAATCATACCCATGTACCAAAACAGCACGGAAACAGTTCCATACGTAGAGACTGCAAACACATCCCACTCGAGCGGGGAACGAAATTGCGGCCAGATCATGTTTGAGTTCGGAATAGGAAACAACCACCAGGCAAACCAGACACGACCGACGTGGAATAGCGGAAAAACACCCGCACAAACCACCGCGAAGATAGTCATCGCCTCTGCAGCTCGGTTGATCGAGGTACGCCAACCCTGCTTCAATAGACACAGTACTGCTGAAATGAGCGTTCCGGCATGTCCAATACCAATCCAAAACACAAAGTTAACAATGGCCCAGCCCCAGTTAATCGGGTTTGCCAGGCCCCAGACACCCACACCGGAGCTGACGAGCCAAAGCAGGCCGATCCCGGTGAATGCGGCTGTAACGAGCGCAACTGTCATACACACCCACCACCAGATCGGTGTCTCTGTTTCGACAATGCGACAGATTTTGTCAGTCACCCAATTGAAACTGCGATTGTTTGTAACCAACGGCTGTTCATTAAGCTCAGCCGGGTCAACTCTTTCCAATAGAGCGGCCTGGTCAGCATCTAGTGAACACTCTGAAGATGTGGTTGCCATGTTAATCGATTTGCAAAGTTAAAATTTAGTGTGCGTGTGGTGCCTCCTTGGCAGATGAATGACTATCGGAATGATCAGACCCATGCCCCGAACCAGTACTTTCGGAACCATACCGTTTTTTGTACTGAGCATAGGCATACGGTTTCTTGTAAGCATCCGGCATCTCTGGATTTGGATTGCGCAGTCGCGCCAGATAGGTCGTGCGCGGACGAACATTGAGATACCCTAACACGGAGTAGTTTCGATCGCTGGCTTTCATCTTAGAAACTTCAGTGCTTGCATCCGAAACGTCGCCAAAGGTAATTGCGTCTGTTGGACAAACCTGCTGACACGCTGTTTTGATATGCCCATCAAGCACTCGTATATTGTCGCTATCCTTGGCAAGGCGCTTCTGCTCAATCTTGGCCGATTCGATACGTTGCGTGCAGTAGGTGCACTTTTCCATGACCCCACGCATACGGATGGTCACGTTTGGATTGGCCCGCATTTTTTCAAGTTCTGGCTCATCGACAGGACCGAGCGGACCTTTGTAAAATTCGCCAATCTGACGTTTGTTCCAATCAAAGAAATTAAAGCGACGCACTTTGTACGGACAGTTATTTGCACAGTACCGTGTACCTACGCAGCGATTATATGCCATCGTGTTCAAACCTTGAGTATCATGCACCGTAGCATTCACCGGGCAAACCTGTTCACAAGGGGCATTTTCGCAATGCTGGCACATCATGCCCATAAAGGAGACCTGAACATCGTCAGGAACTTCACTTTGGTTGTATTTTTCAGCGGAGAAATAGCGGTCCAAGCGCAACCAGTGCATTTCTCGGCCACGCAGCACCTGATCTTTACCAACAATCGGTACATTGTTTTCACTCTGACAGGCAACGACACAAGCATTGCAACCGGTGCAGCTATTCATGTCGATGCTCATGCCCCACTGCTGAGGGACAGGAAATTTGTCTTCATGCCCCTTCCAAACCTTTACATTCGGGGCCGGATCTTTGAACGGAACGTGTTCGTATGCGGAGTTGCCGCGATTTTGATTAACGGATTTCTCCTGCAACGACTTGCTCTGATCCTTACCGTAGTTCGCCGGTGCGTGTGATTCGACACCCATCTTGTTTGCGAAGTCCGGATTTTTAGAGTAGCCGTAGGCGGTATTTTCACGGATCAGCGCGCGACCTTCCATCGACCAGTGTTCCTGGGTATTGGCGAGATTATAAGTCGCTTCGGTCAACTGTAACGTTGCATTGACGGCACAGCCGAGACTCTCCGTTGTACGCAAAGCGAAGGCGTCAAAACCGACATTCTGCCCGACGCGGCCGATTTTTTTACGGCCCATACCAACGGGGAGCGCAATAGTATAGTCTGCCATGCCTGGAACCACATGTATCGGCGCTTCAAGACTGACGCCGTTGACGGTTAACTTTGCGATAACAGCCTGTTCTTTCCCGCGTTTAAACTGTGCCTTGTTGATTTGCTGAGTACCTTTGGCCGCTTCGAGGAACTTACTGTCTTCGTTCATCGGCTTTTTGCCTGGGAAAATCTGAATGCCGTATTTGTCCTCTAATTTTTTGGCCAAGGAAGGACTTAATAAAATCGCATTGTCCCAGGTCAGTTTTGTTATCGGATCGGGACATTCCAGCATCCAACCATTATTTGCGTAACGACCATCGAAGGTGTGCGAGTTCGGGATAAAGCGAACTTCCAGCTTGTCGACACTTAGTTCGGGGACGGCCAGTTCTTTTGGTTTTAAAAACTGAACGACCGCAGCGTAGTCAACGTTTACAGCAGTGGTTGGATAACTTGAATTTTCAAGGAGGCCATCGCTCAGAAATTTGTTGTAATCCGTTCCGCCAAGCGCTGCAAACATCGCTTTGGCAATTGAGTAGCTGTCTGTTTCACTAGAACCTGCAAGTCTGGCAAGCAACTCCAGTTCATTGAACGTATCAAATAAAGGTTCGATCATCGGCTGCACCGGAACCAGGGTTCCGTCGAAAGTACGGCCGTCGCCCCAGGATTCCAGATAATGCGAGCGAGCAAGGAAAAGGTTGGAGACTTCAGCGGTCTCATTCTTGGATGGACCCAGATAAATGCTCTGCCCTGCCTTGGACTGTGCCGCGGACCAGTTTAGATCTGCCGGTGCATCGTAGACAGGATTGCCATCGAGGATAAACAATGTTTCGACGGCTCCATTGTTTAAACGATCGACCGCAGCTTCAATGCCTTGCTCCCGTTCAGGTACTTCAACGTAGTTAACAGGCGCAGCAAGTGCTTCGTTCAGCACAATAACAATTGCCTGTACGGATGCAGGCAAGTGCTCACCTGCGATGATGAGTGAACGGCCGAAGTTTTCAACGAGATCGTTTGCGCATGCATCTACCCACTCAGCATTGCCTTTCAGGGAAGCACCGATCTGTTTTAATTCTTTAACCAGTGGACTATTCAAGCCCTTTTGCGTCAAAATAGCGGCACCCAACAAGGCGATAAATGCGCCCATCTGGCCGGAACTCAGACGCAAGCGATGGTCTGCCATTGAGCCGGTCAACGTAAGTGTGCTCTCTACCGAATACAGTCGGCTCATTTTCTTGGCATCTTTGGCGGACTTCACTTTGCGCGTCTTCATGAAGTCGCGAACGTGACCTAAAGAGCCACCACCGGTGCTTAAAAAGTCAGCATCCAAGGTCAGCACGCGTTTGACTTTGCTAAATTCAGGAAGCGCGCGCAGCGATTTTCCAAAGATTGCCTGAGCGGCCGACTCAAACGATCCGGATTCCATCGCCGTATACTCGGACCAAAGTGCTTCGGGAAAGGCTTCTTTGATCTGTTTCACCAGAGCAGCCCGACTTGGCGATGTGCTTGGCTGCGCGAGAAATGCAAGTCCCTTGCCGTTGTCTTCACTGTGCTTTTTGCGAACAGTCTCAAGACGATCACGTACGGAAGCGGGTTGGATCGTCACACCGTTTTTGCTACTCTTGGTTGCGCGATCCGGGTCGTAAAGGTTAAGAATGCTTGCCTGGGTAAAGGCACTAGTGCCGCCTCCGTAGGACTCAAAACTTGGATTGCCTTCTACTTTTGTAGGGCGCCCAGTGTGGGTTTCGACGATAACAGGGATATTGTCACGCTCACCGGGCATGGATGAGGTGTAGTAAACGGGCACCCCCGGGATGAGATTTTCCGGCTGTTTGGAATACGGTAAGACCAGCTTTTCCGGTCGACGGCAGCCTGCCATGCCTAAGCCAGCCAATCCGAAGGATGCCGCCATTATTTTCATGAAGTGGCGACGGTTAACGCCTTCAAGCTCGGACGCACCAGCCGGAAATTCACGCTCGATCCAATCCTTGAATGCAGGTGTTTCTGCCAGATCGTCGAGACTTTTCCAGTAGTGTGGGCCTGTGGGTTCAGATTGCTTCATTGTTTAAAAATTTATCGGTGACAGCCGGAACAACTTTGCGGCGGGTTAACTTTCCAATCGTGTACGAATCCTTCAAACTCTGCCTTGGCTTCAGGCGTTTTCGGACGTTCCCAGCCAAGATTATAGACTTCTTCGACCGGACGAATATATTTTTCAGGATTGCGATGACATTCAAGACAAAAGCCCATGCTCAATGATTTTGCGTGTTGGACTACTTCCATCTGATCAACACGTCCATGGCATTCGACGCAACTAATGCCTCGGTTCACATGGACTGAATGGTTGAAATAGACATAATCCGGCGTCTTGTGAATACGTACCCAGGGGATTGGTTCGCCGGATTCATAGCTTTCACGCACGAGCGATAGTAGCGGATCATCCTTACGCACCATACTGTGGCAGGACATACAAACATTGGTACCCGGAACATTCGAGTGCCCGGATCTGTCGACAAATGTATGGCAATAGCGACAGTCAATACCCAACTGACCCGAGTGTATCTTATGACTAAACGCAACCGGCTGCACGGGCTCATAGCCCACGCGTGTGTATTTGGGTGTAAAATAATAGGTAACTCCAAGTACAACAGAACCACCAATCAGTCCAAGTGCAACGGCTACTTTTATTGGGATCGAGTTAACCCATCTAGGAAATACATTCGCCATTACTTGTGATCAGAATTGATTAAATAAATGTAGGAGTCAGACACTTTCGCGGACGACTATGTTTCGAGCAGAACGAACACGAGACGTTTCGGCCAGCTGTTGCAAAGAGTTAGCATCAGCATTCGGTGTTTCGGGGCCAGCAGCTTTCTTGCCAGCAACCAATAAACCGCCAACGAAAGCCAACCCTGACCATCTTAGGAAGTTTTTACGTGTCGTTTTTATTTTGTCGTTCATGAAAAGGTGAAAGCTCCGAAAATGCATGTATTAATGAAGCAAACAAGTTGTTTTTAGCGGCAATGCAATGAAACTTTGATTTTAAGATATTAAAGATAGGTAGAAGCCATAGGCTATTTGGCAATATAATGTTACAAACAGAAATAATGAATTAATGAGAAACATGTCGGTAATTAAGGTTATTTATCCTTAACAAGGCAGATTAAACCTGAAAATTCACGCAAATGAACTTTAATAAAATCATAAGATAATGATTTTAAAAGACTTGTGGATATATTATAGGTTCTTCGCTATTTTCTGTGGAAAGGTAGCTTGATAACTATTTCCCTTCTCTTTTAAAAGAAGTTGTAGCCATGGCGCTCTGTCGCCGTGCTTTACATTAGCTGCCATATTTCAAAGGTCGTCAATGCCTTGGCAGTTTACACCACAGAGCTACAATCCTTATCTGACGATCACGGCGACAGAGCCGCCGTGGCTACACCAAAATGAAGTTTTCAGATTAACTGTTCTTCAATTAAAAATAGCGAGGAACCATATTATATCAGCAGCAGCACCTAAACTTTTATTCTTACAACTGTTCTCCTTTAAGTAGCTCAAAACGAGGCTCAGATTATCAACTACCTACAGGCAACCGGAATCGTACCGAGCAGCTCGACATTACCAATCAGCCTGATACTCAACTCCGGTAATCCCCGGCTTTAATACAAACGGTTTACGCGTAAGAAATATCCTGCTCATTCTGAATATCCATGCCAATCTCAGCCCTGGTTGCGGTTTTCCTGTTCTGTGTAAATCTGCGTGTATCTGTGGCTGGTATGAGCCCTACAGACTATCTAGGAGTGGCAATGTTTTCCTCACTGAATTCTAATATTTCATTAAGCACCCATGGTTTTGGCACGCCATTTAGTTTTCTACCATTGATATAGAGTATTGGTGTACTTACTACACCTGCATTGATTGCAGTGTTAATGTCTTCCATGACCACCTTGCGGCCCCGGCCAGAATCCAGACAACTTCCAAAGTCTTCTAGATCTAACTTCAGATCCGACGCGATGCCCACAACGACTGAGCGGGAAATCTTACCTTTAGTTTCAAATGCGATGTCATGGTATTGCCAAAATTCCCCTTGCTCATTGGCGCAGGCAGAAGCTTCGGCCAGCAGACAGGCCCCGGGATGCACATTCGATGTAAGCTTTGGGTTACAAGCTTTATCCAGTGGGAAATGTAGAAAAACCAGGCGAAATGCATCGTGGTTGACGGATTGCGCAAGTTTAAGATAATCAGATCCTTTAGAGCAGTGAGGACACATGAAATCGCTAAATTCGATCACGGTCAATTTCGCTTCGGCGGGCCCCAGGAAAGGCCGGTCAGTCACATCTATGAATGTGGGGTTTTGCTTTAAGAAACTCTCTTTGATTTTTGCCAGTAGTTCACGATCATTGCCGCTAAGCGTTTTGGATATAAATTGAGAACCGGCAAACCCGACAACTGAGGTGAGCAGCACCGCCCCGATAAGAATCCCTTTGATAACATCTCGGTAGTAACGATCCGGTCCGCTCGCACCCCTGGCGCCCGGGAAGATGGCACGCAGTGGAGCCTGAGGTTTGGGCTCGGTCCACACAGACCTAAGCAAGGTAATGACGATCGCAAGGTTAACTACGTATGTTGCCGTGCAAAGCCAACAGACTGCGCCTATTTTAAAAATCATTGCATGGGCAAGATACAGATCGAAGGCTAAACCTGAAACAGCAAGGAGAAATGCCCAACGGAAAAACGCTTGACCACAATCCCGCAAAAAAATGATTCCGCCAAGGCCTAAAAGAGCTAAAGTGCTAAAAAACATGGCACCCAAGGCTGCCAAAGGGATGCCCATCATGCTGCTATAACTGCTGGATGCGACTGAATGGCAGCCGCCAAACGCATTGTCGGCAGCACCACACAAAAAGCCGCCTTTTATTTCACCTTTTAGCAGATCAACATGGAGAGAATATAGATATAAGGATATACCAATGCCAGCTAATGACAGTAAAATGACTAACCATCCAGTCCATTTTTTTACGTACACTCTGTTATTCGCGCTGATTTTCTTTTTAACTTTATGTGTTTTTTTCACCGTAAGTAAATCGCTTGAATCTTACTAATTAATGGTGACATTTGTTGGTTTGAGTCAAACGAATAAACAGGATTTTTGTTTGATCGATTTCTAGGCATCTGCTTTTGTTTGACTACGACTACAATTTTCTTTTTCCCTATTGGGCAAAAAAAATGGAAAGGTTGACATAATGGAAGCTGCCAAGGATGAGTCTCTGTTGATTTTAACTGCTGAAGAGGTGCGTGTGCTTGGTTGTCTGATGGAAAAATCAGTGACCACCCCGGATGCATATCCACTGTCCTTTAATGGGTTAATGGCGGCTTGTAATCAAAAGACGAATCGTACCCCGGTCGTCGATTACGATGAAGATACTGTGGCTGAAGCAGTGGAAGGCTTGCGTGAGAAGCACTTACTCTATCGAGTGGATACTGCGGGTTCGCGGGTACAAAAGTACAAGCATCGAATTGAAGAGCGCCTTGGGCTGACTCCAGCGAGTCAGGCTTTGCTGACTGTGTCACTGTTGCGAGGTGCGCAGACTCCGGGAGAATTGCGCATGCGCTCAGAGCGTATGTATCCGTTTGTTGATACTCAGGCGGTGGAGACTGAGATTGCGGAGACATTTGCAGATCTTGATTTTCCGCTGTGGCGCCGATTTGCGCCAGCGCCCGGACAAAAAGAGGCGCGCTATATGCATTTACTGTTGGGCGCAGATACTGAACCCAATGTGAACGTTGCGGCGCCGGCACGTAATCCTGCAATAGACGCTGCGCAACAACGTAATGAGCGCATAGAGCAACTTGAAGCACGGGTGCAGTATCTCGAAGCTGAACTGGTTGAAATGCGGAAAGCCTTCACTGAGTTTCGTCAGCAATTCGATTGATTGGAATTTTGTAGCCCATGAATAGCCAGAACCTTGTGCGATTTGGTATTAATCAGGTTAATTCTGCCTAACAGTACAGTGAGACCTGAAAGGCTTATTATACCAAAAGAAGAATCTTTACCAACCTCAACCATGGTCCCCACAGGCCCGGACGACGGCATCTTTGTTTCTTCTTCAACGGCTTCAATCAGGGCTGTTAAAAAGCAAGTACCTCTGCAGATCAGGTGTCTAGCCACACACGGCAAATGTCGATAAGAAGAGAAATCAACACAATGCGAATTGCAGTGTTCGATCAAACGAGCCACCTCAAGCGATAGAAACTTTGAAACAGCTTCTTCAGAACGGCGCTCGTCGCTTCAGGCAAAGGCTCTTGCGGCACATTAACCGGAGGTGGAAGCTTTTGGGGTTGAAAACAGATTATAGTAAATGCGGCAAGCACAGCTAAGACTGCAACAATTGCAGCGCCACGTAACGCAAAACTCGAAAATCTACGCATCACTGGCAAGTACCACGGATCTTTTTTGGCCTGGGCCTGAAGTATGCGTTGATGCAACTTGCGATCAAATTCGTCCCAGAATTGATCCGAGGGACGTTCGGATCGCTTCAAACGAAAAAGGTCTTCTAATTTTATTTTAGACGGGTGCTGTTTGGGTGATTTAGACATAGAATGATATCCTCTAGTGACAAAGCAGATGATCTGAGATAATCAAGAGGACTACTCAAGATAATCTTTTAAATAGGATTGGAGTTGCTGTTTTGCATAGTGTAATCGAGAGCGTACAGTATTCACAGAGGTCTTAGTAATCTCTGCGATCTCGGGATGACTCAAGCCTTCGATTTCATGTAAAACGACAACTGTACGATGCTTGATAGACAACTTTTGCAGCGAATCGTTCAATTTTTCCTGCAGCTCGTGAATCATGGCACCTTTCTCACTGCGATTTTTCGCCGTGAACCGCTCCAAAATAGTTGAATCGGAAACTTCTTCATTAATTGTTTCGTAACTGATGCAATAACGACGACTTTGCTTCTTTAGAAAGGTCATCGTCGCGTTAATTGCAATCCGATGGATCCACGTAAAAAACGAGGACTTACCCTTAAAATGAGCGATTCCCTGAAACGCTTTGATAAAAGTTTCCTGAGTTAAATCTGCAGCATCCTCAAAGTTATTCGTAAGATTACAAATGATGAAAAAAATAGACTCCCGATACTTTTTCACCAACTGGTCAAAAGCACACATATCGCCTACCTGCGCCTGCTTTACAACAAGCCAGTCACGATCTCGCTCCGATAATGGAGGATCCTGGTCTTGCTTCGAGGCTAGAGTCTCAGGAACTGTACCTGTTAGAGCCATACGAAACTAACAATGAATAGACCTTTTTTAGATTGTCAGTAAAATATTCTAATTAAATCTACATTACTAAAGGAACCTTACTCGGGCAGTGACTTGAGCGGGATCTCCAGGGTGGCGGCAGCGGTGCCCCCGACTCCTTTCATAGTGACCGTTTCGTATCCGGGAGCTGAAACAATAAGGTCGCGCGTTACACCCCCCAACTGAGTGAAAATAAAACTGCCGTCGGCGCTGGTAGTCACTTTACGCAGCGACTCGTGAAGCAGGCCATTTTCGCGCAATACCCAGGAGAGGGTAAGATTGGCACCAGGGATCGGCTGACCGAGCTCATCGGTGACCCGACCGCTGACTTGCTGATTGCCCAGATCGAGAAGCAGATCAACCTCGACTTCGCTGCCTGCCGAGAGTTCGACACCGCTGGTGACAAAACGCGGAAAGGATTGGCTTTGGAAACGCACCCGCCCTTCAGGCACCCCATTGATCGCAAAATAACCGCCGCCATCGCTGGTCACACTTAAGGAAGCGCTGCGTACGGCTTCACTGCTTACAGAGAGGGTAAAGTTCGGCACCGGACGGCCATCCATGTTAAGCATCTGTCCTTTAACACGCCCCACTCCCACGGATTCAAGCACGATTTCAAGACCACTCAAGCCCCCGGACCCGATCTGCAATCCGTCCTCCTGATATTGCGCGTAAGGCCCTTTTGGCACAAGCCAAAGCTTATAGCCATTGCCGCTTTCAACCGCATCAAAAAGGAACTGTCCGCTACTGTCGGTGGTGGTTTTGTATTTTTGATTGAGCTTCAAATAGACCTGCTCACCGGCTACCGGCCTGCCGGATTCACTCACGACTCTTCCGGAAACTTCTGCCATCGCCTGCAGCGGTTCCATAACGAATTCAAGTAAAAGCTCCCCACCGCTGTCCTCCCAGTCGCGGCGGGAAAGGCTTACTTTGCCCTCCTGGTAACCTTCCGCTTGTAACCGGATGAGAACACCCCGATCGCTGCGCACGAGGAGTGGAAAGCGGAAGGCGCCATTGGCGTCGCTCACCACTTTGCCTGCCCCAGAAGCAAGAACATTCACCCCGCTCAGCCGTTGGCCACCGGTGCTGGTTACAATACCATCAATCCAGACCTCAAGCTGCTCCACCACGACCAATTGAGCAGCATTAACCCCAGCGCGCACTGTGATGCTCGCCGGCAAGTAATAATTCATAGCCACGGTACGGATCTCGTACTCGCCGTTGGGAAGATTGTCGAAGTAGTAGTAGCCGGAGAAATCGGTCCTGGTCGCTTGCTCCGGCGGGCTGCCGCCAAAACTCGAACCCGATGGATCGTCGAAGAGACGCTTGACAGTAGCGATCACATCAATCCCGCCCACCGGCTCGCCGAATTCGTTCAGCACCTGACCAGCAATCGAGAGCAGTCCATTCAGTTCATCCTCTTCGGTCTCTTCATCAGACACATCATCTGAATCCGCATCATAACTGTCGCGGTCAGTTTCACTGGCCGATCGATCGAAAGATGTCGAGTATGCCTTGAGTGTCGCCTCGTCCGTCCCACCACCGGCAGCGCTATTATTAGCGTCTCGATCGGCTGTGGAAAAGGTGTTTCCGTCTGCCAGCTGCTGCGCCGTCACCTGGCCGTCGTTGGTTGCCCGGTTGCCCGACGATTGTGTGACAGTTCTACCCGAATCACTAACGCTAGTCGATTCGCCGCTTGCGCTCGACGAAGATGAGGAGAGTTGGGCGTTATCCGAGTCAGAGGAGATCTCTTTCGCTGAGCGTATTTCTTGCGACGACAGCGCATCGGCATCGATCGACGATGGGCCGTCGTTAGATCGACTATTGATTAGCACGATGGCGCCCAAGACACCGACAGCAAGAAGGGCGAGCAGGACGATCATCCTGGAATAGCCGCGTTTGTGATAGATCTTATTCATTGTCATAAGTTTTTTTATTCTACAGGAAAAATTAAAGTTTTGTCATATGATTTACATTTCAAAAATGGAGGGCAATGCTCTGTCATTGCCGCTGAACCAAGGAAAACCCTGAACGCCAAGGCAATGACGGAGCATTGCCCTCCACAAACCATTAGTCAGCAAAATCAAAGCTTTCTTCTACATTCAAACCGATTGAACTCAGGTCATGACTTTTCATTTTTATTTAGCTATAGTTGTAAGAAACGCAAAAAGAAACAATCTTGACGATAACTGACGGTCATTCATAGAAACATCCTGTTCATCCATGCAAATTTTAGTTTAGTGGTCTGGGTTTTTTGTAGCCACGGTGCTCTGTCGCCGTGAAAATATTTTGCCAGAGCGAGGTGACTACAACTTTGCGTAATTTTTTATCTTAAATGGTTCGTATATATTCGTCCTATTTGTAGGCTAAAAATTTCATCTGCGGAATCTGCGGATAAAAAATGCAGGCTCATCACTCGGGCTGAATGGGCGCGAGATGGATCTCTAACTCTTCGGAATCCACTCCCCCAACCTCTTCAATGATGGCCGTTTCGTATTTGGTCTGATGGCGCTTCAAATAAACCTGCTCACCAGACACCGGCTCGCCATATTCATTCACTACCACCCCGGAGACCACGGTGCGTGACTGCATAGGCTTGGGTGCCATGACCACATCGTGCCCGACCTGCCCCCCACTCTGCCAGTCTCGACGGGAAAGGCCCAGTTTTTGCTGCTCGTAACCTCTGGCCTTCAAAGCGATGAGATGCTCATGGTTGCCGCGCACGGCAAAGGGGAACTCAAAGTTGCCGCCGGCATCACTCACCGCCACCGCCTCATCCGCTCCGGGAACAAAGACTTCAACCCCACCGAGAGCGTAGCCTCCGGCGCTGGTGACCGTGCCGTCGACCCAGATCTCGCGCTGCTCGACCACTACCAGACTGACGTCATCGACCCCGGCACGCACGACCCTATTGGTCGGCAAGTAATCATCCATGGCCAGAGTATGGATTTTATACTCGCCGTCAGGAAGATTCCCAAAGCCGAAATAGCCGGAGCCGTCGGTCACGGTGCTTTGCTCAAATGGGCTTTCGTCGAAATCCGAGGATGACTGCTCGCCGAAGAGACCTCGGGCAGTCGCAACCACCGGAAGCCCTGCCACCGGATTGCCAGCTTCGTTCAGCACCTGACCAGCAGTCACAGGAACCGATTCCGCCGAAGCCTTGATCGGAATTCCTGCGACACCGATAAACGCTAAAAGCCCTCCTAACATCCCTGCTGGTAGTAAATGTTTTTTAAGAGAGTTATTCATGGCTAAGTGCTTAGGTTGATTGTTTTAAACTGGAGGGCAATGCTCCGGAGCTTGTCTCAAAAATACATCACTTATGTCACTGAACGAATACAGCGGTCAATTGGAGGGCAATGCTCTGTCATTGCCGCGAAGGCTGACTCGATACGGCAATGACGGAGCATTTCCCTCCAGTTTTGAGACAGCCTCTCCGTCATTGCCGTGCGTTGGATTTGCCGAAATGGCTTTGAAGTCGCTACGTGCGAACTGCTGCGGCAACGACAGAGCGTTGCCCTCCAAATTGACCGGTGGTTAAAAAATCGTTTCATTGTGCTGGTTTTAGATTCATAGACACAGGATCACGGCCCGTAATTCAGGTTTTGCAGTGTCGGTGAAGAGGAGGACTGAATCCATTGCTCGGCTGCGGCACGGTCCTGGTTCAACCAATGGATCGCGACCCGAAGCACGTTCTCCTTACGCATCGCCGGATCAGTTAAACTCTCCGCAAATTCAGCCGCAGCAACCGGATCTGTTTTCGTCCAGGACGATGTTGTGTGTCGCAACCACCGAGCCCGTTCCGAACGATCCTCTAACTTCAGGATTTCGTTCGCTACCGCCACCGGATCCTTTCGAACCCATTCGCTTTGTATCTTGTACAAGACCTCATCGCGCGTTTGACTCGCCGGCAGTTGCGCTGCAACCCGCAAGCCGTTTTCGGGACTGACATGTGACGCCGCCTGAGCAATGGCGGTCACCGCGTCGTGCCGCAGTGCATCCTCCGGCAGGTTCAGCGCCCAGGTTACGGCGGCTTCCCCCTCCGTAGCTCCCCAGCGGTAGGCAATGTGGCGCAAAGCCTTATCCCGACTGGTGGACTCAGGCAGGCTTTCCACCCAACTGGCCGCCGCCAGTGGATCCTCTTCCAGCCATAGACCAGTAGCGTGGCGCAAAGCCTCCGCTCGCAGGGGTCCTTCCTCAAGCTCGGCCGCCCACAGCGCCGCCTCCTGCGGATTCTGTTCACTCATTCCATAGGCGATATTCGTCATCGCCTGATCGGAGACAACCGCATCATCCGTTTGCGCTGCCACCCATTCATACGCTGCTGCCGCATCTTCATACGCCCATTCGTAGGCAACGCCCTCCACTACAGAAGCACGCAAGTCTGCATCAATATCGGATTCTGCCCATTGTGTAGCCAAATCGAAATTCCATCTCGCCAATACCACACCTAAGGTATAGGCAACGTTTTCACGAATCAGCGCATCGTCTAATTCTTCCACCCAAAGCATCGCTGCCTCTGGGTCGTTCTCCGATAATAACAGAGCATACTCCACGGCGAATTCGTTTTGATAGGATTGCGATTTAATGCGCGGCAACACTTCACTGACTGCGGACGAATCCTCGAACATCAGCTCTTCTGCCAGCCCCTGCCACAACTGCTGACGCGCCTCCGGATCTTCCGCCGCGCCGACAGTCTGGAGCAAGGTCTCGATCGCCTCCGAGCGAACACTAAACGGTTCGCCATCATCATTAAGCTCGCGTATCATGTTGAACGGTACTGGCGGCTCGGCTTCGATTATTTCAGTTGGAGCCGAGAGGCTCTCTTCCCCCTCACCGGAAACGAGTTCAGTGTTGATAGCGCTATCGGAGGATGCCTCCGGAGAACTCAAATCTGCTTCGAGAACAGGTTCTGCGCTCGTGAGTGACGATGATGTCGGCTTACGAGAAATCATCATGACGCCGATGGCCAATCCCAATAGGAAAAGACCGGCGACAGCACCGTAAATGATCGTTTTGTGTTTCATTTTTAGAAAAGCATTAGACTTAAGTACTGTTTTAAACTGGAGGGCAATGCTCCGGAGGCTGTCTCAAAAATACATCACTTATGTCACTGAACGAATACAGCGGTCAATTGGAGGGCAATGCTCTGTCATTGCCGCGAAGGCTGACTCGATACGGCAATGACGGAGCATTTCCCTCCAGTTTTGAGACAGCCTCTCCGTCATTGCCGTGCGTTGGATTTGCCGAAATGGCTTTGAAGTCGCTACGTGCGAACTGCTGCGGCAACGACAGAGCGTTGCCCTCCAAATTGACCGGTGGCTAAAAAATCGTTTCATTGTGCTGGTTTTGGTTTCGGCTTTGCCGCTCTCTGTTTTCCGTGTGCATTTCCCGCTACGCTCTAAAAGCTTCGCAGGACAGAGCCTTAGTCTACTCATTTTTTAGATTAATCATCTTCAGGAATAAGGCCTCTGGCCGAAGCCAGAGGACCTTCTTCATAAGTTTTTGCTAAACGCTTTCTATGGATTGTTATTAAGGTTTAGATCCAGGAAGGTTCCGTCTGTGAAGTTGACGCGAAGATCGTAGATGTAGCCGTCGGTCTTATTCTGGAAATCGAGGCGCAGGATCTGCTCGTCCGTTATACTCAGCAGAGTACCGCCAAACCAGTCTGGGGTAGTACTATCACGCGTGACGAAATTAGGATAATTCGATGCAACATTTCCACTCCATACAACCGGTTCATTCAACCTTATCTTCGTCAGGTTACCGGGGTCGCCGGCGGGATCGCCGGCGGCCGGCCACAAGACCTGGACGTTGTCGAATAACTTATTCTCTCCCGTGAAGTTGAGCAGTCTCGCCGTAACGCGCTTGCCGTTGGTCTGCAAGCGATCGAGCGTGATGCCGGCCGATACCGTCACCGTGACCTCATTGGACATTTCAATATGGGTCTCGAATGAATCAGTGCCGGTTGCGGTACCTTTATTCGGCACATCGAACGGATTGACCACGTTGCCGCAGTTCTTGATGAAGCCACTGCCACTGTTATAGCGAGCAATCGAGAAGAACGCGATCTGCCAGTTCGTATCAATACCTTCAATCGGTCCACCCGACTGGCCCCAACCGTCCGTGAACGGATCAGAGCAGGACAGGTGCAACGCAAACGCCTCATCATCCACACCAGCAACTGGTATATCTGCAGGCGGATCGAAGATGAGGTCGTTTCTCGTCAGACTTTCGATGATCATCGTATTGCCCGTGACGTCCTGTTCTGTGCCGTCGGGGCTGACTAGGAATACCCCAAAATTGGGAGCGTCGGTGTCGGTGGAGCCTTTGAGCACGTACAGATTTTCAAAGAGGAAGTAGAAGTCATCACCACCCTCAGTACCATAAATCGACAGTTCATCGTCAATGAACGGCCCTGCAGTGTAGTCGACGGTAATGGTGACCGACTCACCTGTCGGTATCTGGACCGTGCAGTCCACGTCCTGGGCTACGCCGCAGACTCCACTTCCCGAGCCCGACGCTGTCACGCTCACCCCGGTTACCTCGAGTAACTCATTCACCGCATCGGTTACGATCACGTCAACCGCATCAGACGGTCCGGCATTGCTCACCACAAGGGTAAAGCTTCCAGAATTGCTCTGCGGCACTTCCAGCTCATTGAACGTCTTGACAATCGACAGATCGATTTTGTTAAGAATATCAATCGTGTCACTGGCGTCGTCATTGACTGGTCCAGCCGTATCCGTGGTCCCGTTCACAGTTGCATAGTTGCTG
Organism: uncultured Opitutia bacterium; assembly: GCA_963922575.1. GTDB lineage: Bacteria > Verrucomicrobiota > Verrucomicrobiia > Opitutales > Coraliomargaritaceae > Lentimonas. The sequence goes on along the minus strand of CAWUII010000004.1, from coordinate 1,936 downwards.
ACGTTATCATCATCATTGACCCCTATAGCGGTTTCGTCGACCCCTCCAACTCCATTGGCTTCAACCACCGAAGAGGCGACCGAGAATTCAACCGTAATGGTTGCAGAATCACCTGGAGCTAGTGAATTAGCTAGCGTCCAATCAATTGTCTGAGCATCGCTATCCGAATCGTCACTCGAACCAAGCGTACCAGTGACACCGGTTACTGTCAGACGATCATCGACTGTATCCTCAATGAGTGCGTTGTTAATCGTCACATTGCCATCATTGGTCACAACCAACGTGAACGAACTAACGCCATCGACTGGATCACCAGCAATCACCGAGTCAGCAGCAAAGGTCTTGACGATGGAGATCACCGGATTCTGTGGTAATGGTTCGCTGTGTGGGTCATCATCATTAACTGGCTGACCCTGTGGACCTGTGGCATCAACATCTGCCAGATTATCGTAAACACCCGCGTCGATGTCTGCTTGGGTCACCGTGTAGATAGCAATGTAGTTCCAGATTTCTCCGAGATCCAACTCACTATCACTGTCAATGTCTCCATCCACAAAGATGATAGAACCAGCATCGACTCCAGGATCGGTGACTACTACATTATCCAGGGTCACGTTACCAATATTAGTGACTTCAAAGGTGTAGCTGATGGTCTCTCCGGGATCGGCATAGCCGTCGCCATTTTCATCCTGGAAGGCACCGTCCTTAACGATCTGGATCGCCGGATTCTGCGGCAGCGGCTCGTCGTGCGGATCATCATCGCTCACCGGATCGCCGTTCGGATCGATGCCGGTTATGGTCGCGGTGTTAAAGAAACTACCGCTATCGATGTCGGCCTGGGTGATCGTGTAGCTGCCCGTGAAGGTCGTGCTGTCGACCGCGCCCACGGCCAGTAAAGGAATCGGGCCGCCGCTGACTGCCACGCCACCAATCGTGTCGGCCAACGTCACATTGGTCAGCGTCACATTACCAGTGTTGGTCACCGTAAAGCTGTAACTGATCGTCTCGCCCACATCGGCATAACCGTCGCCGTTCTCATCCTGGAAGCTACCAGTCTTGATCAGATCGATAGACGGATTCTGAATAACTGGTACTTGTTCACTATCTTCAACGGGATCCGTTTGAACACTATCACCTGCAGCTGTATTATCGATAAATCCGTTGAGAGTCGGATTAGTACCATTATTATCAAGATCAGCTTGCGTGACCGTGTACATCACCGTTACCTTGCATGACTGGTTCGGCGCCAAGAAGGCCGCGCACAACTCATCCACCGTGCCAGTCAGGTCGTCATCGACCGTGACGTTGGTCAGGTTCGCCGTGCCGTTGTTAGTGACCACAATATCATAGGTGATCTTGTCGTCCTTCTCGTCAACACTCGAGCCGCCATCGGACATATCCGGATTGGTGATCGAAATGACTTGCTTGTCTACCGTCATCGACGGTTGCGGCACCGGCACCTCTTCAGGATCCTCGACCGGATCGGTCTGGTCGCTGTCACCGGTACCAATGTTGACGATCTGACCGTTGGCTACATCACCTGCGGTCACTACGTACTGCACATCGACGAAGGCACTCTCGCCCGGCGCTAAGAAGGCCGCAGCCAGGGCATCTACCGTGCCGGTCAGGTCATCATCGACTGTGACGTTGGTCAAATTCGCCGTGCCGGTATTGGTCACCGTGATGCGATAGGTCAAGGTGTCGCCCACGCTCACATCCTGCGAGCCGTCTTCGTCGGCATTGCTCAGCAGCACCTTGTCGGTAATCAAACTTGGCGTTGGCACCGGCACCTCTTCAGGATCTTCGACCGGATCGGTCTGGTCACTGTCGCCCGTACCGATGTTATTGATCACACCGGCCGCTACATCCGCGACGCTCACCACGTAGGTCACATCGACAAAGGCACTCTCGCCCGGCGCCAAGAAAGCCGCAGCCA
>CAWUII010000003.1:0-60314 GCA_963922575.1 uncultured Opitutia bacterium | reverse complement strand
AAACTGTTACCTATGTCCTGAACCAAAAGTGTATACCATGTCCTGATCCCACCAGGAGTAAAAAACTACTCGAAGTTCAACGTTGAATGTTCGAGGTTCAACGTTCAACGTGTTTGTTTACGATGAGTTTTGATAATCCAAACAACCTGAAAATCGACGGTCGCAGTCTGCGCATAGCCATCGCAGCCTCGCGCTACAACGGGATGCTGGTTGATTCACTACTAAGAAACGTCCTATCAACCCTGGCACTTGCAGATGCTCCGGCACCCACGATAGAACGCGTGCCCGGATCGGCTGAACTGCCGTATACTATCGATACTCTGGTAGACTCTAAACGCTTTGACGCTGCCATTGTTCTGGGTGTCGTCATTGCCGGCGACACCAGCCATCATAACATTATTGGTGATAGTACGGCACTGGCTTTACAGGAGATCAGTATCCAACAAAAAACGCCTGTCATTAACGGCATTCTCGTTGTACACACAACGGAACAGGCACAGGAACGGGTTGGTGGAACCATCAATCGGGGCAAAGAGTTTGCCCTGGCAGCTCTGGAAATGGCTCAATTTAATAAAAAATGGAAGACGAAAAACCAGTAACGCGCAACTCTCAACGCCGCGAAAATCGCATGAGTGCGATCCAATTCCTATACCAATGGGAAATGAATCGTCCCGAATCATTAGCGGACGAAATGTACCTTTTCTTTGGAAATCAGGAAAACGATCGTTCCTACTATGCTTTTGCCGAAGAACTGATCAACGGCACAATCGGTAAAATTGAAATCATCGACGAAGAAATCGCCTCACATGCCAGCAATTGGACATTTGAGCGCATCGCAAAGGTAGATCTTTCCATCCTGCGTCTGGCAATTTTCGAACTGCTCTACCGCACGGACATTCCACCCATTGTGAGTATCAATGAAGCCATTGATCTGAGTAAAACCTTCTCAAATGCAGACTCAAAGCGATTCATCAATGGCATACTGGATAAAATGAAAAACAAAATCGACCGCCCGCTACGCAAAGCCGTTCAGTAACATGAAAAGTTTGTTCAGGAAATTTAAAGAGGGTTTCAAACGTCAGACACCTACCTTTAATCAGGCCTTTGAGAAAGTATTTTCCGGCACCAAGCTGGATCAGACTGCTCTGGATCAACTGGAAGAAACGCTCTACACAGCCGATTTTGGGGTGGAGACCGTTGAAGAGATTATTGAAGAGATCAATGCTACCTACAGAACGAACAAAGATATTCGCAGCGAAAATATTGCGAATATCGGAGCCTCGGTACTCACCCGGGTACTCGAAGGAGCTGAAGGTCGGGTCGACATCGGCCAGCACAAACCTGAAGTGATTTGTCTAATCGGTGTCAATGGCTCGGGTAAAACCACCACGACGGCAAAACTTGCACACCTCTATCAAAAAGAAGGCTACAAACCTTTGGTCGGCGCTTGTGACACCTTCCGCGCTGCTGCAAATGAACAAATCAAGCACTGGGCAGAAAAATTACAGGTCCAAATTGTATCCAGCCATCATGGGGCAGATTCAGCGGCGGTTGCTTTTGACGCCTGCGAAGCGGCCAAAAACCGCGAGTGCGATATCGTACTGTTAGATACCGCCGGACGCCTGCATACAAAGAGCAATCTCATGAAGGAGCTCGAGAAGCTACACAGAGTTTTGCAAAAACAGGATCCTTCGGCACCACACCACAACTGGCTGGTTATCGATGGCAGTCTCGGCTCTAACTCTATACAGCAAGCGAATGCTTTTAACGAAATCTTTCCCCTGACAGGTCTCATTGTCACTAAACTGGATGGCACAAGCCGCGGCGGGTCGCTGGCAGGCATTTATCGGGAGCTCAAACTTCCAATCTATTTTGTCGGCCTGGGCGAGCAACCAGATGACCTTCAACCCTTCTCAATCGCAAATTACGTAGACGCTATTTTTGGAATTAAAAATGATAGTTGAATCACTTATAGTTGAACTGGGAGAACGATCCTACCCAATACATTTTAGCGATAGTCTAAACTTACTTCGAGACGATGTTGCAAACCTGCGTGCTGCTGGGCGCAATGTCTATGTACTTAGTGACGAAACAGTACTTGAAGCTCAACCGGAACTACTGATCAACGCCGGCTTCACGCTCGAAGAAATCCTCTCGGTGCCGGCCGGCGAAACCACCAAATCAATTCAATACTTCAGCCAGACACTCAGTTTCCTGGCCAATAAATCCGCAAACCGTGATGCCGCGCTCTTTGCGTTTGGCGGTGGTGTCATCGGTGACCTTGCCGGATACGTTGCAGCCAGTTACCTGCGCGGGATCGATTTTTATCAAATTCCGACCACTCTACTCTCCATGGTCGATAGCTCAGTCGGCGGCAAAACCGGCATTAATCTCCCGGAGGGCAAAAACCTGGCGGGAGCCTTCTGGCAACCCAAAGCAGTCTATATCGACCCTAATATTCTAAAAACACTGCCCCCGAGAGAGTTTGCTGCTGGCATGGCAGAAGTAATCAAATACGGGATGCTCTACGATTTAGCGCTTTTCGAAGAAATTGAACGTATCGACTCATTATCAGTAACGTCCAGAGAGCTCGCCTCCATCATTCGCTGCTGCTGCGCCACCAAAGCAGAAATTGTCGCTCATGATGAAAAAGAAACTGCAATCAGCGGTGGTCGAGCCCTGCTGAACCTTGGACATACCTTCGGGCATGCAATTGAAAATGTTGCCGGCTATGGCAAATACCTACATGGCGAAGCCGTCGCGATTGGTCTTAACCTTGCCACCCACCTATCCTTAGAACTCGGACAGCTTGATTCCAATGATGTCGAACGTGTTCAAAAAGTACTGACCAATTGCAACTTACCGCTCGGCCTCAAGGACCCTTTGCCCGTCGAAAAACTGATGCTGGCAATGCGACACGACAAAAAGAATCGCCACAACAAGCTCCGTTTTGTGACCTTAAAAATGCTTGGACACGCGGTTACTACAGAAAACATTGATGAGGCTCTGATAAAAAAACTTTGGGAAAATGTGGGTGCCGAAGATAGCAAACATATGTCCGGTTTATAGAACACTGACTTCAGTCTCTACCTTCCGTGAAGTCTGAGGAACAATTTTTTGAAGCTAAATGAAGTTTTGAGACCTCTTTATGAAAGTGAACTGCGCTCTCCTTACGATTGGCAATACACGGCTTTGCCTCACCTAAATTGAGATGTGCGACAATCCCCTGAATCCTTGCCAGTTTAATGACATGTGAGAAAAAAGTATGTTCTCCCCAATAACAAATGTCCTCCCCCGGATCACCGTTTCGAGACGTATACTTGATTGCAACTGGCGTTACCGAAGAATCTGTTTCATGCGCTGGCTGAAAAAATGGCGAACGAAACGGAAGCACAGATTCTCCGTTGGTACTAGTACCCTCGGGAAATAACACAACCGTTAACCCATGGCTTAGTGCCGCCTTTATCTCAAGCGCTGTCTGAATAGATTTAATTGGATGATCGCGGTAAGCGAGGATCGTTCCGGCTTTTCTCAGCAGATTACCAATCAACGGCCAGCCGGCCAGATTTGATTTTGCGACAAAAACGACCGGCCCAAGCGATGCAATTGCAATAACGTCCAGGTAACTCAGATGATTGCACACCAGCAGTCCCTGTTTCGGAAAGTTACCCGTACTGCGCACCTTCATCTTAAGCGCATTCAGAAACCGTTTCGCTTGCTTCTGTTGCCATAATGCGCGAGCTAAGGAATCATGGCGGCGGGGGCCAAGATTTGCTGAAAGTATGACGCCTGCCAGACGCAGCAATCGCGGGATTGCCTTTAACTGCTCAGTCATTTTTTTTAATAAAGTCTAAAACGCCTGTATTTCGCATTTTCTTAAAGTCGAACGTAGTGAGAAAATCAATTGTCTTAAAAGCGCGATCGATTGCAGGTGGTCCGGCTATTTTAGCTCCGAGGCTCAGATAAGTGGCAAATAATTTCGGGCACTTTACTTCGACTGCCCCCTCACGCTCTGGCTCAAGCTTATATTCAGGCAGCGGTTCGGTTTGCAGTTTCCTGGAGGCCAGGTAGCGCCCACGCAGCTTATGATAGAGAGCCCAGCCCTCATCTGAATCCTGAGATGTCAACGAACTACATCCGATCAGATAACGGGATTTGTGGATGAAAGCATACTTGACGATCCCACGCCAGAGCAATTCCAGAACTTTTTGCTTACGATGATCGGCATGAATACATGCACGACCAAGCTCCAGTATCTTGTGACGGTATTTTTCATAAGGAGTCAAATCAAACTCCTGAGCGCTGTAGTAACCAATACCCTTTTCGGCCATTTCACCCGTCTGCAAACGATAGGTTCCAACGATCTTGGCGTCTGGTACGTATTCAACAATTAGATGCTCACAATAATTATCAAACGGGTCTTCATCGCGCTGGCCTTTGAGGGAGGACTCCAGGCCTTCACCTAATTCAACATTAAAAATGTCATACCGTAGTATTTGTGCCAGATGTATTTCTTCAAGCGTTTCGGCTTTCCGGACTAAATAATCACCTTTATAAATTGGTTCAAACATGGGTTAGGGTCGTTTTCTCAGTAATCTAAGAATCTCTCGCAATGACGAAATATGTGTATCTTTACTAGCATTGATTAGTCCGATTTCATGTGCTTTTTTCCACTGTTCGATAACTGTTTTCAAGCCTATTCGAAGTGGTGTGTGCGGGTGATAAATATGGGTTGGCTCGGAAGCGACCCCATTCAACTCAATTATACTCAGATTGACTCCCCGTTTAAGGTCTGACTCTGATGGACAACGAATATCAAAGCGACCTAGATAAAAACCTCTAAAATGCTTTGCAATACGATCTATCTGAGCCTCAAGGGCAGGAGTTATCAGATCAGCTCCATTTAGAAACAGTGCCCCTCGACAATGCGTTCCAATACTGGCAAGAACAACACGCTGACCGGCTTCTGGAATTTCTAAAAGTCGCTCCTTGAGTATTCTGAAAAAGTAACGATACGACAAAACGGCCCGCGAATCGTCCAGAATCAATTCTTCCAGCGTTCGATACCCATCGCCTTCAACCGATATCATAATCTTTCGATTCAAGGAGACAATGGAACCGTTTGCATCATCCGGATAGCGCAGATAAAAGATCCCAAACTCCAGACCTTTTACGTATTCCTGAATAATTGAATCACACTGAACCCGCTGAAGTTCTGCTTTCAGTTCAGTTTCATTGTTTACTATCTGCACGCCCTTTCCACGCTCACCCTGATCTGGTTTGAGGACAATCGGAAATGACAGCGCTTCAACAACCATCCAGTCCTGCACACGTTGCAGGTTTTCAACAGATTCTCCATTGATTGCCAGATATTTGGGAACACAGCCAGAAGGCTTCAGATGATCCAGGATGTCGACTTTGGATTCCCCAAGTAATCCGCTGTGAATGATTCCCGGGTTACAAGCGGTGAATGCCAGTGGCCTGCCACTTCGGATGAATTTCCAAGCCAGCACAATGACTACCGGGAGGTAAAAGACATACGATGGCCAGAATTCCCAACGTTTCACTCTCTGGAAAGTAGCGTACAACTTTCGTCTTCCTTCGGAAGTCATTAAAACTGCAATTATTCTCGAGAGGGAAAAAGAAAGAACAAAAAAGAAAAATATGCCCGGCAACATGAATTTGCTATTCTCAATTAACCACTCGGAAAATCCTTTCCCAAAATACGCAACAAGGCTCACCACAGGAAGGGTCCAAAGTACTGCGGCAAATGCCAGCCAAGACATCATTTTTATCACGTTCATCCGCACCAGTCCGGCTGTTACGTAAAGCGGTAGACGTGTCCCCGGCATGAATCGGGATATTAAAATAGCAATCCCACCCCGGCGGTTTAACCAGTTCTGAGTCGATTCAACTGTCGTCTTCGCAATTAGTCGCTTGAATGGCCAGAAAGAAAGCAGCTTACCACCACCATAACGTCCGATTGCGTACAACAACATATCGCCAATCCAGATACCAAGAAGGCATGCAAAGATTGCAAATGGCAAAGGAATCAGCCCTCTTGCAGCTAACAAACCTGCAGTTATACAGGTCAAATCCTCACTGACTAAAGTTCCCAAACTAAGCGCAAAAATCGTAATTAATAAAATAATTATCGAAGGAGTGCGTTCAATGGCTTGAAAATCTTTTGCCGCTTCAAGGCCGCGAGCTTCAGTCGCCTGGGAACGCACCGGCATAGCGCCTTTTTCAACCAAAACAAAAAAGTCAGTAAGACGATCACCAACCCAACCTGGCTGAGACATCAACATCATGTGGCCACCCTCGCCCCATTGAATGGAGCTTTGTGGAAGGATTCTAAAGTGCTCAAGTGCAGCTGATTTAGGAACCAACCAATCCGATCGACTATGCAGGATTAGAACTGGCGCCTCAACAGTCTTCATAATCGATCGGAGAGGACGCATATCACTATCGTAAAAATTTTCCGCGTACTTTACATTAAGCAAACACTTATCGAGCAGACCAAAATGCGGCAGCCCCCAGTCCACCATTTTAAAGAACAGAAGCTGCACACCGTAGAGTAGCTGATTCAGGAAATAATCACCCGTTAGTTCATGCTCCAGAACGCCTATACTGGACAGTAATGTCAAAGATGCGACTTCAGCAGGCGCGGATGATAGTAGTTTCAAAGCTGGACCACCTCCCTGGCTGTATGCCACCAAATGGGCTGACTGCACATTCTCAGCCTTAAGCAACTGTCTAAGTGCGTCTGCATGTGCAGAAAACGAATAATCCGTAAACCCACCGACTGAAAGACCAAACCCGGGCAAGTCAGGAACCAGATAAGTTCGGTCGGTGGACAACTCCTGCAGCAAACGATCAAAGCAACCGGAGGCCATCGGACTACCATGTATCAGTACGACTGGAGTTAGTTTTTGATTCGTGCCCAAATGTTTTCGATAGCGTAAAAACGCTTTGCTCACTTGAGAGGCACTTGAAGTTTCAACCCAAACTTCTTTCCAATTGCCCTCAGTTGGAAGCGGTGGCAAACTATTGTTCTTCTCCAATAACCAAGAAACAATGAGTAACGACAAATAAATGCCGAGTGCCCAACGTAAAACATGTCTCTTCATCTACAAAAAATGCAATCAAAACCACAAATCAAGATGAATAATTGCAAATTATTTTTTTGAGGGGTCATGATTCACAAAAACGATTTTAGCCTCTGGATGCGTTGGTAGGACTGATCGATACGCGCTTCTCTGATAATACCATCCTCAACAAGCTGTTGAATCACGGCACATGCGCGCCTTGCTACTGTTTCGTCGTAATCGCCAGAGTTGTTAGTGATCAGCAGAATATCAATTCCAGCTTCCAGAGCTTTCTGAATCGCACGCTCAAATCCATAGTATTCGGTTATCGCCTTCATCTGAAGATCGTCGGATATAACAACTCCTTCATAGTTCAATTCATTCCTTAAAAGTCCGGTAATCGTTTTGTGGGAAAGTGTTGCGGGATAATCAGGATCCAGATTCGAGTTGAACACATGCGCCGTCATGATTGCTTTGATTGCGTCATCTTGGATAAGAGCACGATACGGCTCCAGTTCGGTCCGCGACCAGACATCGCTCACATTCACCATTCCAAGGTGTGAATCTTCGTTCGCACTTCCATGACCGGGAAAATGTTTAACAGTACATAGCACATCCTGTTCTTCGTGTGCCCGGATAAATTCCAGAGCGTGACGTATCACGATCTCCGGATCTTCGGAAAAGCTGCGCCCTTTGCGAGCAATAATTGGATTGTCCGGGTTGATGTTTAGATCGATCACAGGAGCTAGATTCAGATTAAACCCAATTCCGGATAAGGTCTTTGCCATGGTTAACGCTTCACCGTAAGTGGTGGCACGGTCATTCAGGTTACCAAGATACTCATGCGAAACAGTGGGTGGAAATCCACAGGATTCTTTCAGCCGATTTACAGCGCCGCCCTCGTGGTCGATAGCGATCAGCAGTGGCACCGTCGAGGCTTGTTGCAATGCTTCCGTTAACTGACGCACCTGATCATGAGACTTTATATTCCTCTGGTACGTTTGATCCGCAACATCGTAATCAGAAAGGATCACTCCGCCCAGATTAAGTTCACGAATGTCCCGGATGACAAAATGTTGATCATCAACCTTCAACCCGCTGAATCCGACCATCAACATTTGACCGATCTTAAACTTAAGACTCGTCTCTAGGGGCTCCTCGGAAACATTTGGCAGAGATGAATAGCTAATTGATTGAAGCACCAAGAGACTAGAGAGTACCAGAAAGAGTGCTCCAAAATGCAGCGATGGTCTATGCATCAATGGATTTAGGTACTGGAAGCCTGAAAAATGCTCTCAATCGAAGCATCCAAGGTCTTGTTAAACGCTTCATCACTTTGCTCCGCACTTAAACCCTCGCTCAAAGCACGTGAAAAACTGGCGACCATACCGTTTTGTCTGGAAAGTCTTTCATTCGCTTCGTCTCTGGAATAACCACCGGAAAGTGCGACTACCTTAAGCACCTTAGGATTTACGACAAATGGTTGGTAAAAATTGTCCAGCTCTGGCAAAGTTAGCTTGAGCATGATTTTTTGCCCTGGCTTCAATTGATCGATATGGGCAATTAATTCGCTTTTTAATAAATTCTCGGCCGCTGATTTTTGCGGGCTGTTAATATCGACCTCCGGCTCAATGATTGGCACCAGTCCGGCAGAGATTATTCGACGACCTATTTCGAACTGTTGTTCGACTACAGCTTTAACGCCTTTGGGATTGGCCATTTTTATTACCGAGCGCATTTTGGTGCCAAAAATATTTTTTTGACGCGCCTTTTGCAGCAGATCGTCCAACTCTGGTATCATTGGCTTCATGATTTGAACGCCGTTGCTTTCCTCCATCAGACCCTTGTCGACTTTAAGAAACGGCACTACGTTTTTCACTTCCCAGAGATAGTCAGGAGTCCCCTTACCTTCAACTTCCCGATCCATGGTATTTTCAAATAGGATCGCACCCATGATCCGGTCTCCATTGAAAGCAGGGCTGGTCATAATGCGAGTGCGCATTGCATGCACTGCATCGAACATTTCATCGTCGTTGCTGTAAGCGTCAGAGCTGATGCCATAATTGGCCAGCGCTTTGGGCGTACTTCCGCCGCTTTGATCAAGTGCGGCTATAAAGCCAGGTTTGTCTCTAATTTTATCAAGTTGTTGGTCGAAATTACTCATGATGTTAAATTTTGATTATTGCGCGAATTTAACGTTTCTTCGTTAAAGAGCAAGCTTCGACTGCTACCCGGGAACAGTGCAAGAAAACTTATAACGAGATAAATATCGTCTACGCAAATTTAATGGTAGATGTATTCTTCTCTTGATGAATGTGTTTTGTTAAGTTTCTAGATTCTTCGCTATTTTCTGTGTAGAGGTAGCTTGATAACTAATTTCCCTTGTCTTTTAAAAGAAGTTGTAGCCGTGGCTACACCAAAATGAAGTTTTTAGATCAACTGTTCTTCCACTAAAAATAGCGAGGGGCCAGTTTCTAAGAAATCACACCCTATACAATTGATTCGATCTGTATTCCCTAAACCCCTGAACTTTCACTTTTAGTTCCAAGGCTTTTTTTTGGTGCATTGTAACGTCTGATTTCGGGAATGCTTTTGATGTGTGAACAGATCGGCTGACTATGGTCGTGTGGAAAAAATCGCTGTGCTGTAGAAAACTCTTCAACTAATCTACGAGCATCGTCTTCATGCAGCGTTCGTGTCGGCTTGTAGCTGAGAAAACCTTCAACCAAAGGAAGTTGGAGATGCTTCGGCAGCTTTTGATCCAGCTGATCAAGAAAGCGCAAGGCGGCAGCAAAAGTCGTCACTCCCGGGCCATGATACCAGCCACGGCCTTTCTCAAATTCACCGCGTATGTCAGGATTTCCTTCTGAATTGTGGTAAGTGGAAAGAACTGCCTCAAGGATCAAAACATGCGGGCCTTTCTCGCTAATCAGACGGGCAACATAGTCAATGCACTCGCCAAAATATAGCGCACATGCATTGTGACTACCCGAGTGAGCTACGCCGCAGGACTTCGCCTTTGCACTATAACCAAGATCAATACCCAGCAGGGGTAATTCAGCATCTATTTCTGTGGTGTAGCGGTACATTGTAGTCTGTTTTGCAAGAATTTATACGGACATCCACAGCTTATCTGGATAAAAAGATTCGTGATCATTCGTGGGCCTGGTTCTAGAGTGTGCTAATTGAGCGCGGTCAGAAATGCATCACTGTCTTTACGAATTTCGTCGATACGCTCCGCAGACATTCTTGCCAGCGTACGATAGATCATTGCCATTCGAGGGTTGTTCTGTAGCTCATTCTTGTGGCGGATCAGGAAATCCCAGTAGAGATAGTTAAATGGACACGCTTCAGGACCTTCTTTTTTACTTACTTTAAAGCGGCAGCCTTTGCAGTAATTCGACATTTTGTTGATATAAGCACCACTGGCGGCATAGGGCTTGGAGGCCAGCAAACCACCATCCGCAAACAGTATCATCCCACTGACATTAGGCAGTTCGACCCACTGATAGGCATCTGCATAAACAATCCAGTACCATTCGTTCACTTCATCTGGATCCAACCCAGCGATTAAGGCAAAGTTTCCGATAACCATCAGCCGCTGAATGTGGTGTGCATAAGCGTTTTCCTTAGTCTCCTTAATACACTGGTGCAGACAGTTCATCTCTGTTTTCGAGGTCCAGAAAAAATCCGGGAGTGGTTGCTTTGCTTTCAGATGATTTTTCTCCGCGTACTCAGGCATCTTAAGCCAATACAATCCACGGACATATTCACGCCAACCAAGTATCTGACGGATGAAACCTTCGACCGCGTTTAGGGGGGCTTGCTCGTCGCGGTACGCGGTTTCCGCTGCTTCGATGCATTCTCGGGAGGTTAGCAATCCACAGTTTAGGTAAAAGCTTAAATGACTATGATACATCCACGGCTCGCCCTGCAACATGGCGTCCTGATAATCACCAAAGTTCACTAGTCGCTCTTCGACGAATTTTTTGAGCGCGTAACGCGCCTGCTCCGCCGTGACTGCAAAATAGAATGGCTCGAGATCACCGAAGTGATCGGGAAACTCACGTTTGACCAATTCGAGCACTTCATCCGTAATTTCATCGGTTCTGCCAGTGTAGGTAGATGGAATATCCAAACCAGCCTTGGGTCGCTTGCGGTTTTCAGAATCATAATTCCACTGTCCGCCAACCGGCTTGTCGCCGTCCATCAAGATAGTGTGCTCGCGACGCATCTCTCGATAAAAAAACTCCATACGCAATTGCTTCCGGCCCTTAGCCCATTCTGCAAATCTTTCAGTTGTACACAAAAACCGGGTGTCTGGATGAATTTCAACGCCGATATCAAAGTTACTCTTCCAGTTTTCGACTTCCTTTAAAACAGCATATTCACTCGGTGCAGTAACGACCATCTGATCGATCGTGTATTCCTTTAACGCTCTGGATACTTCTTCGGTAAACGAACCTCCGTTCTCAGCGTCGTCGTACTTAGTGTAATGTACCTTGTGCCCCTTCTCTCTAAGCTCTTCTGCGAAATGACGCATTGCCGAAAAAATGAATGCAATTTTCTTTTTGTGATGTTTTACTCGTGTTGCTTCGGAACGCACCTCACACATCCAGATCAAATCTTTGCCAATCTCCACACACTCCAGACTACTTAGATGATGGCTCAATTGATCTCCGAGGATAAAACATAACTTCATGAAAAACAATCCCATGGAGCAACCAAAGCCTTACTGTTTTGTTGAATTTACTGCGATATGAGAAACGCAATTTAAAATTGCAACACCGGATGCGATTTACCTTTTTCATTTAAATGCAGACTGAAGAAGACGAATTCCATAATTTAAGCATTAATGAGAGAATTTCCGTACTGCTCTTCAACAACGAATCCTTGCTGTTAAGACGTGAGGATTATTTTGAAGAAGTCGACTTCTCAACATTAACAGATAGAGAATTTAATCGTCTTGTTGATGAAATCCTGGGCTACAGAAACTTTGCAAACATTGAACATTCAAGAAGCTCTTCCAAAGCGATAGCTTCATCAATAGGCAGTGCCAAGTGGAGCAAGAAATCGAGTTCAGATGGATTCAGCAGTTCTTACCGCGACATCAAGACTATTCTGCAAGCGTCCGGCATGAAAGATGGCGATACTTTTGTCGACATAGGCTCCAGCTACGGCAGGGTTGGTTGTGTCGTCGGCACAAACTTCCCGAGCACGCAATTCACGGGTTATGAAATTGTTCGAGAACGCTGCATTGAAGCACAGAGAATTACAAAGTTTCTGCAAATGGATGATAACGTGCAGTATTTCCCTGAAGATGTTACGGCAGACAATTTTGTGGTGCCAGATGCGGATTGGTATTTCATCTACGACTCTTTTGATGATCAAGCGCTCGATCACATTGTAAAAAAAATATATCAAACGGGAACTAATCGCACCGCACGTTTGATTGCAAAATACACTGGCTCTCACCGCAAATATTCTGATTCACCTTACCTCGAATTAATTTCCAGCATGAAAAGAACTAGTGATTTTGGAGGATGCTGGTTTTATCGTCTCAAGCAAATATCCCAAGGAGATATCGTCTAGTGTGAAGCACGCTAAGTTCGTTCAGTCAAACTGGAGGGAAATGCTCTGTCATTTCCGCCCCTGGTCGCTGAAAAAGTTGACTCGAAACCACGTTTTACAAAACCTCTGCGGCAACGACAGAGCGTTGCCCTCCAGTTTGATCAGTGTTTTTTCGAAGTTATCAACTTAGCGTGCTTAACACTAGTTTATCACATTAGTAAAGCAAGCTACTGATGCTAAACAGCAGGGGAATACCCACTACCAGATTAAAGGGGAAAGTGATTCCGAGCGAAGCAGTTATATAGTAGCCCGGATTTGCCTCAGGCAAAGAAACGCGCACAGCTGCCGGCGCCGCAATATAGGAGGCGCTTGCAGCAAGTATGGCAAAAACAACCGCCCCACCTTGCGAGAGACCAATCATCCATCCAAGTAATAACCCGCAGATTCCCTGCACGACGGGTGCAATCAGGGCAAAGGTAATTAATTTACGCCCTACTTTGGATGCATCCCTGAGCTTCTGACCGGCAACCAGTCCCATCTCCAGAAGAAACAACATCAATACTCCATAGAAAGGTGTGATCAAAAACGGCTTGATTAGCTCGCGACTTTCTTCCCCGGAGACAGCACCGGAAACAAGTCCACTCACCAACAGTATCAGACTCTTCCCAGAAATCACTTCGAGAACCGATTCTTTGAGCGGTACAGAGCGATCTGTTTTAAAACGCATTGCAAGCAACAGCGCTACAAAAATAGCCGGTATCTCCATGGCAGCCATGATAGCTGGCATAAACGCTTCGTATGAAACTGCCTGGCGATCCAAAAAAGCCAGACATGCCATAAAGGTAACTGCCGAGACAGAACCGTAGTGAGCTGCCATGGCAGACGCATTTGAAACATCAAACTGCAGAAGCTTACGTGTCGAAAAAAAGACTCCGACCGGTATGAGCGCGCCGATTAAAAAGGTCGCACCGAGCGGTAAAATCAGCTCTGCAGGTGATGATGACGTTAGTGCAGCTCCACCCTTAAAACCGATTGCAAGCAACAGGTAAATCGTCAGCACTTGATAAGCCTGTTCAGGAAACCTGAGATCACTACGCGCCCAGACGGCAACAAGACCGGTCGTAAATGCAATCACAGGCGGTGACAGAAGATTGGATACTAAAAGTAAAAATGATTCCATTTCGGATTTTCTCTAGTTGGTTTCGATATAAGGTTGCATACGTCGCTGTAACAAATGGCGCGAACAGCTGACGCCTGCCATGCCGGGAAAGTTTTATCTGTATTGTAAAACTATGGCTTCCATAACGGTAGCTTTCGAATCATCGCGACACGTCCAATCAAGTGGGCTGCAACAGGAGCTGTAAGGTAGAAAAAAGCAATGATCAGAATGCTCTGTATAACAACGCGAACGGTCGGCACTGCGACGCACAGCGCCAGTAAAATCAGGGAAACTCCAAAAGCGCCTGCTTTGGTTGCTGCATGCATCCGGCAGTAAATGTCTGGCATACGCACAATACCAATCGCTGCAATCAGCGCAAATAAAGAGCCTGTAATGAGCAGTAAACTGGTAATAAAGGTACTCATAGCGAAGTGTCCTTGTTTTCGAGACAACGGGCAAATGCGATTGTTGCGATGAAACTGATCACAGCAATAGTCGTCGCGACATCCAGATAGGAAATAAATCCACTGAAAAATACCATAACGACAAATTGGGCCATGATGAGCGCTGACAGCAGATCTAAGGCAACAATACGATCGGGCATCGACGGCCCACGCCAGATTCGCCAGCTGGTCAATAATGTGGCGATCGCGAGAATGCATTGTACCGCAAGGATGACCAGGGGTGGCAGATTAAGAACTTCAGAATACATTACGGATCCTCCTTAAAATTTCCGTTTCCAGCTCACGAACTGCCGCGTCGGGGTCTTCTACATACATGCTGTGTATCTTGAGATGTTTGGTCTCTTCGCAAATATCCAGACTGAGCGTACCTGGAGTCATTGTTATTAAGTTTGCAGCAAACAAGATCTGCTGGTCACTCATACCCTTCATATCCAATTCAATAAAATCAGGTTTCATGAAAAAATTTGGCGTGATGACATCGTGAGCAACCTTTAGATTACTCATGATGACTTCTTTCACATAAAAAAACGCAAACTCTATCAAGCGAGGAAGTTTAATTATCCAACGTAACAATCGGTTCATCTGTAGTCCTTTCCAGTACGGCTGCAATATAGGCATCCGGGTTTAAAAGTTGTTTAGAAGTCTGTTCTGCAAGACTAAAAAGCGGTTCGCTCCAAAGGCCAATTAACAGTGTGATCAAGGCTAGTGCGACACAGGGAAGCACAAGACTAAGTCCGAGTTTTTCTTTAATGAGATCTGTACCTTCATTCTCAACTTTGTCAATCGGCGCATTTTTCCAAAAGGCCTCGGCCCATATTTTTGTCATGGAGTACAGCGTTAGTACCCCGACGAGCAGCGCTATAGCTACCAAGATAAAGTGATCATCGTCCAGACCTGCCTTGATCACAGAAAACTTTGCCCAGAATCCTGAGAGCGGAGGAATACCACCCAGCGAAAAAGCCGGTATGAAAAACAAAAGCGCCAGCAAGGGCATAGAAGCGTACAACCCCCCAATCTTCTTTAACTCACCCGTGCCACACTTCCGCATGATCAATCCACCAATCAAAAAGAGATTCGTCTTAACGATGATGTGGTGCAACGTGTAAAATACCGCACCTGTCAGGGCCAGAGCAGAGCCGATCGCCAAGCCCATAATCATGTAACCTATCTGGCTCACGATATGAAATGAAAGAATCTTGCGGATTTCATACTGTACCGATGCGCCAAGGACACCGGTTATCATCGTTGCTGCTGCAAGAAAAAGTAAAATGTCCTGAACCAAATCAAACTGAGTATAAAAAATAAGCGTATAGGAACGTATCAATGCATAAACTCCCACCTTGGTCAGCAGTCCGGCAAATAGTGCGGAGGTTGCGACGCGAGGTGTATGGTACGAAGCAGGCAGCCAGAAGAAAAACGGGAACAGCGCTGCCTTAATCCCAAATGCCGCGAGCAGCAGCATGGTACTACTGGTCACTGCAAACGCATTGGGCGCATCCGCTAGCTTTACGGCGATATCCGCCATATTAAGCGTACCAACTTCTCCGTAGAGCAGCCCTACTCCACTAAGGAATAGTATGGATGATACTAGATTGATCACCAGATATTTGACACCCCCCTCTAGCTGATCACGTCTACCTCCTAGCGTAATCAGCACAAAGGATGCAATTAGCATCACCTCAAACCAGACATACAGATTGAACAAATCACCAGTAATGAACGCACCGTTGACGCCCATGATCAGAAAGTGAAACAGCGCAAAATAGTTGGACCGGACGAGTCGGTCTTCAATGTCACGGACTGAATACAGTGCCACCGTAAAAGCGATCAATCCAGTTATGACAACCATCGAAGCTCCCAGCAAATCAGCAATCAGAGTAATGCCAAAAGGCGCGCTCCAGCTCCCAAGCTGAAGCACGACATAGCCGGATTCACGCACTTCACTCAGTAACATTAATGATGCCAGGAACAGGATACCTGCACCGGTAACACCAATCACACGAACGAGCCCAACATTTTTTCGGCAAAAAAGACAAATGACCGCTGTCACGAACGGCACCAGTAAACATGCAAGGAGCCACATCATGATATCTGATCAGTCTGATTAAACGCATTCATGTCATCACTGCCAACTGCATCATAAGCTCTGAGTAGGAGTGCTATGGTGAAAATCACAAGTCCAAAGCCAATAACGATTGCAGTAAGAACGAGCGCCTGAGGCAGGGGATCTGCATATCCAATCGGTGGCATTCCTGACTCGCTGATGGCAAAAGCGGGTTTTACCGGTGTTAGCCGACCCACTGCGAACACAAGCAAATTCGCGCCCTGACTGAGAAGCATGATTCCAATCACAATCTTCATAAGACTGCGGCGCAACAGGCAGTAGATACCGCCGGCAAACAAGGTTCCAATTAGTAGTGCTATTACGATTTCCATGATTCGTTGTGTGTTCCCAGCGCCAGTGCACATTTCACTGTAAATCCAATCACTGTCAGATAGACGCCGATGTCAAAGAGCAGCGGTGTTCCTAACTTCACCTTCCCAAGAAGCGGGACTTTAAAAAAAGGAAGCCAAACGCTTTCCATGAAGACACCGCCTAAAAGAATTCCCAGCAACCCGCTCAGCATTGCCAACGCAAGCCCGGAGGCCATGAATAGCAGTGGGTCAATCGGCAGGCTTTCTTCCGTCTCAGTCCATCCGCGTGCATACGCGAGCAATATGACTGAAGAAGCCGCCATCAAACCACCGATGAAACCACCGCCCGGAAGATTGTGCCCACGGTAGAGCAATATTAACGAGAGTGTCAGCAGTAACGGCCCTACATAGCGCGTCGCTGTGGTCAGCAGTATTGAGTTCATGAACCATCCCCTTCCTTCTTATGTCGAATACCTCTGTACAACAAGGACCACACGCCGATAGCCGCAATTGCGAGCACCGTTATTTCGCCAAAGGTATCGAGCGCGCGAAAATCAACCAGGATCACATTAACCACATTGGCACCATGCGCTTTCACCAGACTCCACTGCACCAGTGTCGTCGAAATGCTTGGAGATATATCCAGTGCCATCGACTTCAGAACCAGTACTGTGATCAGAAGACCACAACTGATAGCAACGATTGCATCAAAATACCGATGCTTTGATCTGCTCTTTACACTGATTTCCGGCAGTCTCAGGACGACCCATGCAAAAAGAGCAACCGTCAGAGTCTCGACCAGAATCTGGGTGATCGCCAGATCAGGAGCGCTGTACTGGGCAAATAAAAATGCAACTCCGTAACCAACAACACCCATTGATATCAGTGCAGTCAGTCGGGTTTTACTCAGGAGCGCTGCAAACACTGCAATGATCATAGTAATACTGATCACCCATACCTGTATGTTTGTAAAATCTTCTACAACTGGCACCTCGATGCCACCAAATTGCCACAACTGACTCGCAACCAGTAACACCGTAGCGAGAATTATGATCAGCAGATAGTTCCTAAGCAGTCCCGACTGAAGCATGCGTGTCTGCCACGCTGCCAGTTTTAGAGTGGCGTCAAACAGGCCATAATAAACGGTTTCCATGGAAGGCAATTTCATAGCAGTCAGAAATGAGACTATCTTTTTGTCTAAAACAACCAGCAACACACCCAGACTGACTGTGACCACACTAAGAACTAGTGCCAGATTCACTCCATGCCATAATTTGATATGCGCATCATACACATAACCTAGCGAAGCATCCTGTGCAGCAGAAATCAGTGGTTCACTTAACGCCGGATAGAAACCAATGATGACACCCAGAACACTCAGTAGTACTGGCCCAAGGATCATAGCAATCGGCGCCTCATGTGGTTTTTTGGGAAGCTCGCACTGTGATGGCCTCCAGAACGGCAAAAAAGCGACTTTGACCGCCAGTGCAAAAATCAATGCATTGCCAACGACCAGAACCGCTGTTATCAATTCACCAAACCCAGACACGGTACTTGCCTTGTAAACGTATTCTTTACCGATAAATCCAAAAAACGGCGGCAGGCCCATTTTTGAACAAGCAGCCAGCAGCGCCGCACCCGCAGTCCAAGGCATCAACTTGGCTAAACCACCCAATGCATTCACATCGCGGGTACCGGTCTCGTGATCTACCGATCCAGCTACCATAAACAGTGTCGCTTTGTACAAAGCATGGCCTAACAAAAACAACATCGCAGCCAATATCGATTTTGTTGTTCCGATCCCAATTAAAAGCACCAGCAGGCCGAGCACTGCCAACGTTGTCGCCGCCAGGATCCGCTTTAGATCGGTCTGTTGCAGACCGCTTACACCTGCTATCAGCAGCGTGATTCCACCGAAACTGCAAAGCGTTATCTGCCAGGCTGCGGTGTCACCTAACACAGGAAGCATGACTGCCAGCAGATAGATACCGGCTTTGACCATCGTTGCCGAGTGTAGATAAGCACTGACTGGTGTCGGGGCAGACATCGCATTGGGCAACCAGAAGTGAAATGGGAACTGGGCGGATTTGGTGAAAGCACCCAACAACACAAGGACGAAAATCGCAGGATACAATGCATGACTTTGTACAGAACCGGCACTGGCAACCAGTTCCGACAACAACCAAGTCCCGGAAGCTACGTTCAGCAAAATAAAACCTGCCAGCAGTGCCATACCTCCCAAGCCGGTAATAAGTAGCGCCTGAAGAGCGTTTTTACGTGTAGACTCACTCTCGCATTTAAAGCCAATCAACAGATAGGAGGTTATACTCGTCAGTTCCCAGAAGATAAAAAGGAGCAAAAGATGATCCGCCAGAACCAGTCCGGTCATTGCAAACATGAAACTATACAGGAATGCATATAGTCTGTTGGCCATCGGATTGCCATGCATATAGCTGCTGGCATAAAGCAAAATCAACGCCCCGATGCCAGTAATTAGAAGCCCCATGAGAAGACCGACACCACCAAGCCTCAACACAAAATCCAGATTCAGATAGGGTACCCAGGGAACCGTCAGTTCAATAATTGCTCCGTCTTTGATAAAACTCGTTCCCGCAACTGCCAACAAGACAAATGCAATCGCTGCCGGCAAAGGAAGCACGAAAGGCTTCAGGCGTTCTGGCAAGCGGTTTGCTCCGAAAGCAAACAAGGATGCCAAAAGCAAAACGGTTAATGCAAGCAGGAGGATCATGTAGTTATAAATTTGTTTTTTATCAAAAAACTGTCTTGTAGCATGCTAACAAGCAAAAGTTACAAAAAGAGGCAAGCAATGATCCTAAAAATAGGCTGGAAGCTGGAATCCATGAATTAGTTACTGGCCATCAGTATCTTACAAATCCAAAGCTCATACACCTTTTGGCTTTGTTCAAAATCTGTGGATTTGGAGAACAATCACTTTGCTTACTCATTTTTTAGTATTTAACCATCAAAACTTGTGTATGTGTGAAATCAATAAAAATATGAATCATATTTCATAATTTTATTTTCTTGCTTTGTCTTTCATACGCTTAACTATTTTACGCAATGAGCGACAATCATGAATGGACCTTTTTCACCAATCACGCGCATGTGATGATATGCCTCACTCGGAATCCAGAACAGCCACTGCGCGAAGTTGCCTTATCGGTCGGCATCACCGAACGCGCTGTACTGCGCATCGTAGCGGAACTTGAGAACTCCGGGTATCTAAAGCGCCATCGCAGTGGCAGACAGAACACTTACGAAATCCATCCTGAAAAACCGCTAAGGCATCCGCTGGAATCTCACTGTGACATCGGTGATTTGCTGGATGTTATTTTGCCTAAATGATGTGACTGAGATGCTCCACTACAAGACATCAACAGGGATGCATAATTCGGGTTCAAGGAACGGCGACTGCACCTAAAATTCAGGCACTATCTCAAGGCTCTGCCCCGGTTCTAAGCGATGCTTACCTTTACGATCGGGGTCCTTATCGTTACGATAAACATGTACCTCCATCGCTTCGTCAATAGGCGCCGTTGACGACCAGGTCCACTTACCGATCTCTTCAAACTCCATTTCTACACCCTTTTCCCAGCTAAGCCCAGCGCCACTGCCTCTCAAAAATGGCTTGTTGCCGATACCCATCATTTTGTCCACTTCAACGGTGGTGATGGCTGATTTTTTGGATACGGTTGCCGTCTGCTTTTCCTTAACTGCACGACTCTTTTTCGATTTTTTAGTTTTATTAGTCTCCGCAGCTGCAAAAAGATCGTCATCCATCATTAGGTCTGCCCCAAGTGAAACTGAAAAATCGTCGGGCAACTGCTCTATCTCACTGGAAACCTCCTGTGAAATCGGGTCTGTAACAGGGGTTTTAGAATCTGCGGAACCATCAGATGCGGCGGGACTATTTGCGGGATCAATAATACGACTTACTGCGGTGGAAGCCGTGTCCTGCTTTTCCTGGATGGCACGCTTCAGAAGACTCGTCTCTTTCTTTTTCAAACGCTTGCCATTTTCAGTTATCTCGTCGTTTGCATGGTTTGCTTTACCGGAACGGCCAGGAGCTGATTGCTGACCCATCTCTTCCAAAGTATCCAACCGGGATTTGAGAGCATTCAGTGACTCAGTCATCTGTTGCAGAGAATCTTTATGATCGCACCATTCCTCGTTTAAGCCATTGGACGTCTTTAACTGATTCGCTACTTTTGTTTCGATCGCTTCGATGCGTTCAGTGAATATACTCAGGTCTGGAACTTTATCCTGCGTTTTCTGATCAATCGCCGAAGCCAGCATCTCATAACGTTGATCGTCCAGACTGAAATGTGATTCAACCGTCTTGATTTGTTCCTGCTGTTTCAATAGTGCAGACTCCAGATGTCCCTGTTGCTTCTTTAGAAGCCGTATCTCTGCTTCACGATCTTCCTTTTCCTCGCGCGCAAACATTAAATATTCTGCCACGAACGGAAACACAAGAG
This sequence comes from uncultured Opitutia bacterium, assembly GCA_963922575.1. Taxonomy (GTDB): domain Bacteria; phylum Verrucomicrobiota; class Verrucomicrobiia; order Opitutales; family Coraliomargaritaceae; genus Lentimonas. The sequence continues at coordinate 39,118 of CAWUII010000003.1, read as the reverse complement.
CTACAGCACCCAGAGCTACTGCAGACACACAAGCAAACACTTGAACACCTCCCAACTGCCAATTGTCCAGAGCCGCAATCGCAACGGCAAGTCCTACTAGAGAGGCATCGCCCAAATAGAAAGGCCATTTGGTTAGCGTTGGCAGGTCTTCTTCGTCGTCAGGATCCATATTTTACTAATTGAACCTAATCCGGCAGAGCCGGAATGAAGATTGAACGTCGAACTTTGAATACATAAATCTGTGTTAAACATAAACGGATTTTTATAGTAAGGCACTTAATACATGTTTAAAGTACTGAGCAACTTTCTTTTTGCAGTCCGTAAACTTTTCCCTATCGCAACCGCTCGATGAAGCCCGCTTTACGGTAGACCTTACTCAACAGCTTGTAGGCACGATTTTGAGCAGCTTCAGCACCTGTCTTCAAGGCGGATTCCAGATACGCCTTGTCCTGAATAAGCTCATCATAGCGCTTTTGCACGGGCTCAAGCACAGCAATCACTTGGTCGGCAACAGCTTTTTTCAATTCGCCATATCCCTTCCCGACAAAGGATGCTTCGAGATCACGAATGCTTTGTCCACTTAAGGCTGAATGTATTTGCAGCAGATTGGAAATTCCCGGCTTATCGTCACGTGCCACAATTTCACTGCCTGAATCGGTAACGGAGCTCATTATTTTTTTTCGAAGCAATTCCGGTGAATCCAGTATGTAAAGCGTCGCGTTCTGGTTCTCGTCGCTTTTCGACATTTTCTGCGTTGGTTCCTGGAGAGACATTATACGAGCACCTGCCTCAGGAATATAGGGCTCGGGTATTTTGAACGTCTCCGAGTATTTTGAATTGAAGCGCTGGGCAAGATCGCGGCAGAGTTCCAGATGCTGCTTCTGGTCATTGCCGACCGGAACTGCATCGGCATTGTACAAAAGAATGTCAGCGGCCATCAACACCGGATACATCAGCAAGCCAGCATTGAGAGACGCTCCTTGACGCGCACCTTGATGATTAAAAACCAGATCACTGGCATCTTTTTCGGAGGAAACTTTAAAACCCAGTTTTGCCGCTTTCTCCTTAAACTGAGTCATACGCTGCAAGTCCCCGATCGGTGTAATGCAACTGAGCAGCCAGGCAAGTTCCGTATGACCGATCACGTGCGACTGGATAAAGATATTGGATCGCTCAGGGTCCAATCCACAGGCGATATACTGCGCCACGCAGGAGAGCGTATTTTTCCGTAGTTCTGCCGGAGTGTAATTGACCGTGATCGCATGCAAATCGACGATGCCAAAGTAACACTGGTAATCATCTAACAGAGTCGCCCAGTTCTTCACAGCTCCAAGATAGTTTCCGAGCGTTAGTACACCCGTAGGTTGTGCACAAGTAAGAATGACTGGCTTTTCTTGGGACATGACTGATTGACAATAATGGCCCAAATCTTGTCAACCTTCCTTATCAACTTGAAAGACAAAAGGAATGAAAGCCTGGGCTTTCATTTCACCGTGAGCAACTCCGACCAGCGAGTCGTGTAAGCACGCGTTTTTTTCTCGCGCTTCATTGCCCACGATTTGCAAGTGCCCTCACTACCAAAAAACACGGTATACTTGCCGCGCGCTTCATTGATCTGGTCAACTGTCTGCATCAGCTGTTGTGAACGGTTGCTATCTACATCATCGAAGAAATCACGCTGGACAGTCGTTGAAGGACTGATGTCGAGCAGCATAACTCCGGTTTTAGCATAGCGATGGCCCTGTTTAAAAATCTTTTTAATCCCTTGTTGTGCCGCACGGATTAGACTTCGCGTGTCTGCAGTCGGCACTGAAAGCGGTACAATCGTCGATGCAGCAAATCGACACTCGCTCGGGCTATATTTTCCGGTTTTTAAGAATACTTGCAATGCACTACACACAGAATGCTGCTTGCGCAGTTTTTCTCCAGCGCGGGTTGCATGAAAGCTTGTGGCTTCGAGCAAATCATCCAAGCGTGTAACACGGCTGCCAAAAGAGCGCGAGGCAATGATCATTTTTTTGGGTTCAATATCCTCAAATCCCAAGCACGGCGTACCCTGCAGTTCCAGAACCAGCCGCTGCATGATGACACCATATGATTCACGTATCCGGGCTGGATCGGCATTTCGCAAGTCCAGCGCAGAATAAACACCCTCTCGCTCCAAACGTCTGGCCCAGCCCTCGCCAATACCCCAGACATCACCGACTGGAACATCTGACAGGCTACGCTCAATCGTTTTGCAATCAATTAGCTTAAACACGCCATCGGACACTTGCTGACGTTTGCAAATGCGATTAGCTATCTTTGCCAGCACCCGAGTCGACCCGATACCCACCGAGACTGGAATGCCCGTATGCTGAAAAGTCTTAGCGACGAGCCTTCGCCCATACAAATCCAGCTTATCCGGATCAATGCGCGCCAAATTTAACCAAGCTTCATCGATACTGTAAACCTCGATTCCCGGGGCCAGGTTTTCCAAAGTACTCATCACCCGGGAAGACATGTCACCATAAAGTGCGTAGTTACTGGAGACGACAACTGCATCCAATGCATCCAACTGACTGCGATATTTGAAGTAAGGAGCACCCATCGGAATACCGGCAGCCTTCAGCTCATCCGAACGAGAGACGATGCAACCGTCGTTGTTGGAAAGTACGCCTAGCGGACGGTAGTTCCAGCTAGGATTGAAGACACGCTCACAGGATGCGTAGAAGTTGTTGCAATCCACCAAAGCAACATACCGAGTAGTCTTAGAGCTTGCGTGTGACACCAGAAACAACCCCCCAAATGATTAATTCCATCCCCTCATTGATTTGAATTGTTGGGTACTTCGGATTTTCCGGATTAAGCGCCAGCGTGCCGTCTCTTTTGTACAAGCGCTTCACCGTGAGTTCACCATCGACAACTGCAATGACAATAGAACCGTGCGTTGCCTCACGAGAACGATCAACAATCAGAATATCGTCCGGAAAAATACCGGCTCCTGTCATACTCTCTCCGGTTGCCCGCACACAAAAAGTCGCTGAAGGGTTACGGATTAAGTGCTCGTTCAGATCAAGCTGATTATCGACATGGTCATCTGCGGGCGAGGGAAAGCCTGCCGGCACTGCCGACGAAAACAAAGTAACTGAAGATTTGCTCAGTGTTTCTGACAGTTGCAGTATTTCGACATCACTTGAACGAATGTTGCGAGAGGCAATCAGATTATCCAATAAATTATTGATCATAGGTACGATTGAATTTGGCAAACGAACGCGCGTTGTTGACTCTCCGAAGCGGTTGGATCCTTTTTTTCGACCTGCTCCGGAACGCTTTCCACCGTGTTGATTAAAAGACATTTTCAGAAAGAAACTTGATTTTTGGCCAAGAATCAAGTTTTTAAAAAATTCATTTCAAAAAATATGTGAAATGCTGAATTCAACACGTAAATGAAAATATACTTGCCGAAACAGCTCGTTGTCGAGATCACAGGATGAAACAAACGTTTCATGGCTAAAAAAAAGAATCCCTGGCTTAAACTGCGCTATCGGCTCGAATATATCTGCGCCCGGCCGCTCATTATATGCATGCATCATATACCCTTGCCGATTGCATACTATATGGGACGTGGTATCGGATGGTGTGCTTCGAAAATGTTGCAAACCCGAAAAGCAACTGTCTTGAAAAACCTAACCGTCGTGAACGAATTTCTCGCTGAAAAAGCGCCTCAGATCAAACTCGAAGAGCAGGTCAAAGAAGTTTTCATGCGCAGCGGAGCAAACATCGCCTGTTCTTTTTGCTTTGCCCAAATGAAGCCGGATAAATTCAAAAAGCACGTAAAAATGGAAGGCCTTGAACATTTTGATGCAGCACTATCGCAGAAAAAAGGCGTTTTGATTTTACTTGCACACATGGGGCCCTGGGAAGTCCTGCCCTACCTACCCTATCTGTTGGAAAGAACTTCAAAACTCGCTGCGATGTATCGGCCGATGAATAATGAATACTTCGATGCTTGGTTCAAATCCGTACGCGAACAACGCGGCACCCGACTCTTTAGCCGTAAAGACGGGTTTCACAAACCTGTCGACTTCCTGCGCCATGGCGGTGTTATCGGAGTACTTGCCGATCAAAAAATGCGTCAAGGCGTCATCGCCCCATTCTTTGGCAAAGACGTCCCGACCAATCCACTGCCCGGACTATTCCAAAGACGTTCGGGCGCACCCACACTCAGCTTTTCCGTCAAAACTTCAGGGCCACTGAATTGGACAATCAAAGTTCTGCCGGTCAACTATCCTGAAGCCAAAAAGGATAGAACCCGAGAGATTGAAGCAGAGATATCCAACCAAGCCATTGAAAAAGCCTTGCGCGAGAGTCCGCTTGATGGATTTTGGTTAAGGGATCGGTTTTGAATCAGCAAATTTTATTTTGATTCTTTTCTAGTATTAGGTAACAACATAGGGCAATTCCTTTAGAAAAAATGAAAACAATTCTGGTAACTGGTGGTTATGGCTTTATTGGCTCAAATCTGATTCGATTATTGCTCAAAAGTAATGAGTATAACTTGGTCAATGTTGATAAACTCACTTATGCAGGAAATCTTTCATCCTTAGAAGACGTCGAATCCAATGATCTTTACCAATTTGAACAAATCGACATCTGCGACAGCGCTGCGATTCATTCGATTTTTGAACGTCACAAACCAGACGGGGTAATACATCTCGCTGCAGAAAGTCATGTAGATCGTTCCATCGATGGCCCCACCGATTTCATCCAAACCAACATCGTGGGAACCTATAACCTGCTTCAAGCGAGCCTGGAGTACTGGAAACAACTGCCGACTGGTGATTCAACGCGTGCGGATTTCCGATTCTTACATGTCTCCACAGATGAGGTTTACGGCTCATTGAGTCCAACTGCGCCAGCTTTTTCAGAAAAAACCGCTTATGACCCTCGATCTCCTTACTCTGCCAGCAAGGCTGCCTCAGATCATCTGGTGCGTTCATGGCGCGAGTCCTACGGGCTGCCTACCCTTATAACAAACTGTTCAAACAACTACGGCCCTTACCAATTCCCAGAGAAACTAATCCCTGTCGTGATCCTGAAATGCCTGCAACAGCAGCCCATCCCTGTTTATGGAAAAGGTGAAAATATCCGTGACTGGCTCTACGTTGGAGATCACTGCAGTGCACTTGAGACAGTTTTCAGAATCGGAACCCCAGGTGAAACTTACAATATAGGAGGCAACAACGAGCGTAAAAATATCGAGCTTGTTCGGAAAATTTGTAAGATCATGAATGAATTGAGGCCAGCGCAATTACCTGTTTCTGAGCAATCTCAAAGTGAAGGAAATGATTATCAGCATTTAATTACTTTTGTAAATGATCGGCCTGGACACGATTTTCGTTATGCCATTGATGCCTCCAAAATTAAGCGTGAATTAGGCTGGGAGCCTAAAGAAAACTTTGATAGCGGACTGACACAAACCGTGCGCTGGTATCTTGAAAATGAAGATTGGTGGCAACCCATCCTGGATCGTGGTCATAAACTGGAGCGTTTGGGAAAAGCTTAATACTTGTATCCTGTTTACTCACTTTCATTGTCACCGTTCGGGCTAATTTAAATTTAATAACCAACAACATGATATTACTTATTGGTGGCAACGGCTATGTAGGTCGAGCCTTTCAGGTTTTTTTGGAAAAGAGAAATACACTGTTTCGCAGCATTTCCAGAAATGAGGTTGATTACTATGACAAAACAAAACTGGCTAGGTTAATTCAGGATACAAAAGCTACTTTTTTGATCAATGCGGCTGGATACACGGGCAAGCCAAATGTTGATACATGTGAAGATCACAAAGCCGAAACATTGCTTGGCAATGCAGTTCTTCCAGGAATTATTCGCGAGGTCTGCGAAGATTTGAAACTACCCTGGGGACATGTTTCATCCGGATGTATTTACACGGGCTGTAGAAGCGATGGTCGCGGGTTTACCGAAACCGACTCGCCCAACTTTTCCTTTCGCACCAATAACTGCAGCTTTTACTCGGGAACCAAAGCACTTGGTGAGGAAGTTCTTGAAGATGCTGAAAATTGCTACATCTGGCGCCTGCGCATCCCATTTAACCACATTGATTCACCACGGAATTATTTATCAAAGCTGATCAATTATGAATATCTGCTTGAAGCCGAAAACTCTATTTCCCATTTAAATGATTTTGTTGCAGCATGTACTGCCACATGGGAAAATAACATAGCACCTGGCATCTATAATGTTACGAATCCAGGTTCGGTAACTACGATACAGGTTGTTGAACTCTTAAAGGAATACCTTGTGCCAAAACGTGAATTCAAATTCTTCAAGAATGAAGATGAATTCATGCAAAAAGCAGCACGAACACCCAGGTCCAATTGTGTGCTCGATAGCAGCAAAATTATACAGGCAGGAATTGAATTGAGACCAGCAGAGGAAGCAATCATTCATTCATTGAACAATTGGTCGTCTAATCAAAATTAAGTAGCTCATGAATCAACCCTCAAAAATCTCAAAATCATCCGTTACCCGCCGAGGTATCATTCTAGCCGGTGGTTCAGGCACACGTCTTTATCCGATCACCAAGGGGATCAGTAAACAACTGCTGCCGATCTATGACAAACCGATGATCTACTATCCGCTATCAATGCTTATGCAAGCAGGCATACGCGAGGTCCTGATCATCTCAACTCCAGAAGATCTACCGCTCTTTAAAAAATTACTCGGTGATGGCAGTGATTATGGAATGCACTTCGCGTACGCTGAACAACCTCGTCCGGAAGGACTCGCACAGGCACTGATTATTGCAGAAAAGTTCCTTAATGGTAAACCCAGCTGTCTCGTATTGGGCGATAATTTGTTTTTTGGCCACGACCTTGACGAGGTCCTATTTGCTGCATCCGATCGAAGTAAGGGGGCAACTATCTTTGGCTATCCGGTCTCAAATCCCGAAGACTATGGCGTTGTAGAATTTGATCGCTCTGGAAAAGTTCTTTCCATCGAAGAAAAACCCAAAGCCCCCAAGTCCAACTACGCCATCCCCGGCTTATACTTTTACGATGAACACGCTCCCGATCATGCAAAAAGCCTGTCTCCTTCCCCAAGAGGCGAATTGGAAATTACCGACTTACATAAGTGCTATCTGGAAAATAATACTCTTCATGTTGAGCTATTGGATCGTGGCAACGTTTGGCTTGATACAGGCACACATGAATCTTTTGCTGAAGCCATTGAATTTGTTAGAGTTATTGAAAAACGCCAGGGCCTTAAAATCGGTTGTATTGAAGAGATTGCCTGGCGCATGGACTTTATTAACAGCGAACAGCTGGAACGGCTTGGAAATACCTATGGCAAAAATAACTACGGCGAGTATTTGCTTCAATTGCTCAATTAACCGCTATCTGGTTTATACAGTTCTATCGCTTCATGATAAGTTGCCCGAATAAAATATAAGTTTACTCATTTTTCAGATTCATCCAAGATAAGTTCAATGCTTACCATCTTCACGATATCCTATAACAGTGCAGCAGTTATTCAGCAATGCATGGACGATCTGATGCGTTCGCAAAACTATCGGATCATCGTTGTCGATAATGCTAGTAAAGACGGAAGTGCCGAAACGATTCGCAAAACCTATCCGCACGTAGAAATCATCGAGCTTCCTCAAAACATTGGATACGGCCGCGCGGCTAATGTAGCATTGAAGCAGATTTCCACTACATATGCCCTGTTGTTCAATCCGGATATTCTTGTTTCTAAAGAAGATGTGACCACGCTGCTTGAAACTGCCCAAAAACACAAAGACGCCGCAATTATTGGCCCTGCTGTTAAACAACAAGATCATCTTCAACAAGGGATGCTTGAGCGCAAATGGATAATCGGCGCAGCAATGTTGTTTAACATGAAAAAACTAAGTGCCGTTGGCTTTTTTGATGAGGAATTCTTTCTCTTTTATGAAGAAAAAGACCTTTGCAAACGCTTGTACGATGCTGGCGAAAAAATCTATTTAAATAGCGATCATTACATTGAGCATCTGAAGGGACAAAGCTCTAAACCCAATTTGGCCGTCGATTATATGAAAGACTGGCACACAGGTTGGTCCTCTTCCTATTATTTCAAAAAACACGGCTTAAACACAGGTCGAAAATCAGCAATACCCCTCTTAGTCAGGCTTTTTGTAAGAGCCTTCCTTTCACTTAATACAGCAAAACGACGCAAATTCAGGCCACGCCTTATGGGAGTGCTTGCCTGCTTAAAGGGGCAAGCTGCATTTTTATCGGACGGAACTCCACAAATGAATCCGGTAGACCCTAAGAACCCTTTTTGTGATGCATAGGTGTATGCATTCTGAAGTACACTATCTCTATATCTGAGTATAAATTAATGATTTAATAGGAATTCCGTGCTATTTTGATCTATATCAGAAAATAATCACAAAAGATAAATTTTACTATAAATGGGAGAACTAGAAGCAAACCCAAAAAAAGATAGCTCCGTAAGGAGGTTAGCCATCTTTGCCAGTTACGACAAAAACGAAGTTATCAACGATTATGTCGTTTATTACCTCAAGGAACTTAACAAAGTCTCCGATGTTATTTTTGTGGCTGATAATCCTCTTAAAGAAGAAGGAAGAGAAAAAATTCGTCCATTTACCGCGCACATCATAGCCGAAAAACATGGAGAATATGATTTTGGATCTTACAAGAGAGGTTATCTATGGGCCAAAGAAACCGGGCTTTTAAGCAACTACGATCAGCTCATTTATTGCAATGATTCAGTATTCGGGCCGATCCATCCCTTTGATCCCATTTTTTCCAAAATGGAAAGAAGGCAAGCTACCGATTTCTGGGGAATGTTTACGATTAAAGAAAAAAGCCCTGCAGAAACTAATTTGCGGAAAAAAACCCACGCACAGTCATACTTTATCGTCTTTAATTCCAAAGTTGTAAGCTCTGAAATCTTTAGCAACTTCATGCATAATATCACCAAACTGCAGAGCAAAAGTGCTATCATAGAAAACTACGAAGTTGGGCTAAGCCAAATGCTGATTAATAGTGGATTTCAGTGTGATGGATACATGAGCAGCTCTGCCAACGAACCTCGCAAAAAACATGCAATGAAAATCATAAAGGATGGATTTCCCTTCCTTAAAAAATCGCTTTTCAACGACTTAGAAAAAATAGGTAAAAAAACGCGACGTTATGATATTTGGAAGTATAAGTTAATTATTGAGAAAGTTGCGCCGCATTACCCTCTTTATTTCATAGAAGATTATCTGTATATGCACATGGGAAAGAAAAAACTGAAAAAGCAACTTTTCCGGCTACGCTTTAGAATTTCGGTGATAACAAAACTTTTTTTATTCAAAAAAAGTAACTAAGTAAGGGCAGGAATTTATCTGAAGCGATTTATCGACAAAAAGTAAGACCGATTACTTTCTTAAAATTCCACGCTTTGATATCAAATCAACTCAAAGCGCGGAATTTCTTAGAGACGGCAAAGCTGTGATGGAAATCAAAGCATTTAGAATAATCTGAGTGTTTGTAGTATATACGCAGCATGCCCAAGAATAATTTCCAATGAAACAAAGTGTCAAATTTGTGTTCTAATGAAGTGCAAACATTTTGAAAATCATTTATCAAATCAGAATTGAGCTTATTACAAGAAACGTCGCCGCCTTGTATTTTTTTGTGAGCATCAAGTATTAATTCTAGTTTTCCTTTAAGCTGAATACGTTTTTTTTGGCGCTTCAAAGTGTACCACCCTGAATCGTTATTTTTGTTTATTTGGCATCGTCGTTTTGTCGAGCGTGATCTTTCAATCTGTAGCTATTTCCTTTGATTTTGATGATTTTTGCGTGGTGCAGGAATCGGTCGAGTATCGTTGTGGCGGCGGGGACGTCTCCGATCAGTTTGCCCCATTCTTCGAGCAGCCTGTTTTAGGTCACGAGTGTGGCTCGCACTTCGTAGCGTCGCATGATAATCTCAAAGAGATATTCACCTGACTTTGGAGGCAGTTGTTTGATGTCCATGTCGTCGATGATGAGCAGGTAGCATTTTATATAGCGCTTCATCGTCGGGTTGTGCACGCCACCCATGTCATCCTCTTAAAGAGATCATCAAGAATATCAAAGATGGAGCGGTAGAGGACTATTTTCCCTTGCTTGATGAGCTGGTAGCCAATTGCTTGTGCAATGTGACTTTTGCCGACTTTGGGCGGGTCCGATCAGGAGGGTGTCTTCGGCCTTCTCGGTGAAAAATCCGCTGCCAAGCTGGTAGATCTGCTGGCGGTTGATACTTTTATTGAAGCTTTCGAGTGTACGTTTATCGCGGAAGGTGGCGCTTTTGGTCCGCCGTTCGATGGTGGGATGTTGAGTTCGTCCTAAAGGATGAGTTCGAGGAACTCATCATGTGCGAGATTATTGCCGGTGGCTTCCTGTAGCCTCAGATCGAGACTGGAGGCAAGGCCGAGCGAGCTGTCTTCGATTACATCGAAACTTTTTATAACCGAATAAAAAGACATTCTGCAATCGGACAAATTTCGCTGTTACAATTCTTGCAAATTTACTCAAACCCACAAAACGTACACCAAGACTAATAGCAATTGCGCTGCTGTCCATAATTATGGGGCAAGGCCAATCTTACTATCACTCCACCCTTGAGCCTTTAGGCTATCTATTGCTTGTTTTTGTTCCATTTTGATGGTTTTCGACATCCTCAAAGTAGTACACTTTAATCTGCAAATTACTGGTACATTTTAACCGAAAAATGACAATTATTCCAGAATTGGTCATTTTTTTAGATTTGCCCATATTATATTGACATAGCTTTTGGACCATTCTGGTTTGCAAATACAGCTTACTGGAACAATAGCTTTGCATTCTATAACGAATTCTTTGCGCATCCAAAAAATCTGAAACAATGAATAAAATATCATTACATCAAGGTCATAAACATGTTACAGCAGAAAACATATATCTAATTTCTGGTGTTAATGAGCCTTATATTGATAAAGCGATTCCATTTATTGAGTCAGTCAACGCAAACAGTAATGTTAAGAACATAATAATCACCCTCGATTTCCTTGCTACCGAAGCTCAAAAAAAGCGTTTTCAAAATATTTCATTCATTCATTTGGACAGCACCAAAGTCGAAGCTCAAAACCCCAATACGTGTCTACAACATGGAGGCTTTTTACCAGCCTTAACAAATGTTGCTGAAGACGATATAATCATTTTTACAGATGCAGACATCATTTTTCAACGAGCTTTCTCTTCAAAAGAATTAGAAATGTTCTCTAACCTGAAAAAAGCAGAGATAGGCGTAGGATATAATGCAGCCCCAAATCAAACTTTAGTCCAAGAATTCCAATTGCTGGAACCGATCATTGACTCAGACCGAATTCCTGAATTCTTTCCCGGAGCTGAAAAATTTGCTGTCTATAATACTGGTGTAGTAATTGCAAAAAAAGCTTCATATCAAAACCTTTACACTCTCTATGTAAATGAGTGGCAAAAGATTTCATCAACATGCAAGCATTATGCAAAGCAGCAGTGGCTAATTTCTTACCTCATCCAAAAGAATTTTGAACCTTTAATTCTTGCGAATGAATTACACACTCATGATCACCATCCAATTGATCTGCGAATCAACCAGGAATACGGGCACAAATTCTGCGTTGAAAATACTCCAGTAGCATTCTCGCACCACATACCTGACTTTAGAGATAGCTTAGCGATAAAGAAAAGAATACATGAATTAGTTAGAGAAACCCGAAAGCTCAAAAGGTCAAAAAATCTTTGGCAATCGATTGCAGCGGTTAGTATTGTAGTTGTTGCTTACTTGTTTATCAGATAAAATATAAGATTAATATTATGGACATCGCAATCGTTGGAGCTGGTTTTTTTGGATCGGTTGTTGCAGAACGCTTGGCAGACTTCGGTCTAAAAGTGTGTGTATTGGAAAAGCGCTCACATATCGGAGGGAACGCCTTTTCCGAAGTAGATCAAGAAACTGGCATTGAAGTACATAAATATGGGTCCCATATTTTTCATACATCAAATGAACGCGTATGGAAGTACATCAACAGTTTTACAGGATTCAATGAGTATCGGCACACTGTATGGACGACATTTCAAGAACATTCATACTCCATGCCAATCAACCTGAACACCATTAATTCTTTTTATGACAAAAACCTCAAACCGCATCAAGTAAACGATTTCCTTGCTTCAGAAATTGCCAAAGAAAAAATCGGGACTCCACGAAATCTTGAAGAAAAAGCTATTTCGTTAATTGGTCGGCCTTTGTATGAAGCATTCATTAAAGGTTATACAATAAAGCAGTGGGAAAAAGACCCAACTGAACTAGCTGCGGATATAATAACCAGACTCCCTGTCAGATATAACTACAACAACCGTTATTTTAATGATAAGTATGAAGGAATCCCCATTGAAGGATATGGGAAAGTATTCGAACGGATGCTCGACCACCCTAATATAGAAGTTAAGCTAAACACGGACTATTTTCAGTTAAAGAAAGAGATGGGTAATGTGCCGACAGTCTATTCCGGCCCGATTGACCGCTTTTTTGACTACAAGTATGGAATACTTGACTGGCGAACGATAGATTTTGAGCGTTCAGCTTATGAAGTATCTGATTATCAAGGATGTACTGTCATGAACTATGCTGATATAGAAGTCCCATACACAAGAATTCATGAATTTAAACACTATCATCCAGAAAGGAAATCAACTGATTCCACAGTAATATTCAAAGAATTTTCGCGCATAGCAGGAGACTCTGATTCTCCATATTACCCAGTAAATACACCGCGCAACATGAAGCTTTTAAACAAGTACATCGATGACGCGTCTAAGCTTGAAAATTTTATTCTGGGTGGCAGATTAGGGGAGTATCGTTATCTTGATATGGATAATACAATTGATCGTGCACTTAAACTCTCTGACAAATTAAAAAAGCAGTTTTAGCGTGAATCTAATGATTCCTAGTTTCACGTAATTATCTAAGGCGACAACCCGATATCCTAAAAAAAGCTGCGAGCGAGCATACTGGCCAAAGACACGCTGGGGAGGTATGCGATGATGAACTCAATGCGGAACATTTACAGTGCCTCAGGAACTGTGTGATGCTTTCGATGTCTCGCGTGCCGGTTACTATGCCTAGAAGCGAGCCAGTAAGAGCCTTCGGTATATAAAAAACCAAGCTATACTCAAAGAAATCTAGACCATCCATTCACATCGTCACATGAAAGCTTACGGGAGCCCAAGGATGACTCTTGTGCAGGATGTCAGGAATTTTCACGCGGACGCCACAGAGCAGCCAAGATTATGCGAAAACACGGACTAGCGGTTCATTGACGAGTTAAACCGACCGATAACTGAACAGTAGCGGGACAATAAAGACAGTTAGTACGGCGAAAAGCATACCTCCGAAGGCCGGAATTGCCATCGGTACCATGATATCCGAACCACGCCCGGTAGAGGTTAACACAGGTAAAAGCGCAAGTATAGTCGTGGCTGTGGTCATCATGGCAGGACGAATGCGGCGGCTGGCGGCTTCGACGATCGAGTTGAACTTCTCCTCGCGTGAAGTCGGCGAATTTTCTTTAAAACGTTGAGTGAGGTAGGTGCCCATCAAAACGCCATCATCGGTGGCGATGCCAAAGAGCGCGAGGAAGCCGACCCAGACTGCGACACTCAGGTTGATGGTTCCCATCTGGAAAAGCTCGCGGAGATTTTCTCCGAAAAGATTGAAATTCAGAAACCATGACTGCCCGTAGAGCCAGATAAGAATGAAGCCTCCTGCCCAAGCAAATGCAACACCACTGAAAATCATCATCGTTGTGGATATGCGTTTGAACTGAAAATACAACAGTAGCCAAATAAGTGCCAGAGATACGGGTAATACAATGCTCAGGCGTTTGCTGGCGCGAATCTGGTTCTCATAGCTGCCGGTAAAGCGGTAGCTGACGCCTGCCGGGATATCAAGATCGCCTTGTTGGATGGCTTCTTGAAGGTATTGCTGCGCCTGTTTAACAACTTCGACTTCTGCATAGCCTTCTTGCTTATCAAAAATCACATAAGCGGTTAAAAAGGTGTCCTCGCTTTTTATCATCTGAGGCCCTCGTCTGTAAATAAGTGTGGATAGTTCGCGCAATGGGACCTGCGTGCCGTTAGGAGCGGTAACAAGAATACCTTCAATAGATTCCCAGTCATCCCGGAGTTCACGCAGATATCTTACCCGAACCGGGTAGCGCTCTCTACCTTCAATCGTATGTGTAATAACGCGTCCGCCAATGGCGACCTCAATCACCTCCTGCACCCGATCGACCGAGATACCAAATCGGGCGATCGCTTCGCGGTCGATGTCAATTTCGATGTAGGGCTTGCCAACCACTCGATCTGCCGTAACCGCTTCACTGTGAATCGATGGAACCTCGCGCAGCAGTGCTTCGATTTCGAGAGCAACCTGTTCAATGGTTTCGAGATCGGGGCCAAATACCTTCAGGCCCATCGGGGCTCGCATCCCACTTTGCAACATGACAAGGCGTGCTGCGATTGGTTGAAGCTTCGGAGCAGAGGTCACTCCCGGAACGGATGCGGCCTCAACAATTTCAGCCCAGATGTCGTCCGGGCTTTGAATATGATCGCGCCACTGTCGAAAGGGTCTGCCGTTACTTGCAGGGATTAGTTCGTCGTCGGCGTCGCGGGCATAGGATTCCGTCTCCGGGTCATATGCAAACAGTATGATACGCCCGTTTTTATTGGTTATGTACTCCGATTTGTATTGGATAACTGTCTCGATCATTGAGATCGGTGCAGGATCTAGCGGACTTTCGGCCCGGCCAATCTTGCCGACCACAGTCTCTACCTCCGGGATGGCATTGATCGCCCTATCCTGAATGCGGAGCACCTCCATTGCTTCGCCAATGGAAGCATGTGGCATCGTTGTCGGCATCAGCAGAAAAGAGCCTTCATCGAGGTCTGGCATAAACTCGTTTCCAAGCCCCGGAAACGCGTGGTAAAGAGCGCTGTAAGGCTTGGATTCCCTGGCCCAGTTCGGCAGCCAGCCAAAGATTGAAGCAAACCCAAGCCAGACAACGATGCCGGCAAGAATCACCAGTGAGCAGCCGGCAAGAAACCACGTACGAACGCCGAGCAAATAGCGTAAGATCCGGGGATAGGCTCGAATAAACAGTGCAATTAAGCCAAGGACACCACCGGCGGCAAGAATCACGAAAAGACTGTTTCCGAAGTTGTTTGCTGGGCCCAGTGGCTTCCAGTCACGAGCCAGTAAAATCCCGATGATCAGCGCCAGAACGATGTTAAAAACGATCCCTGACCAGCGATTCACATTAGCAGAAAACTGTGGCCTGAAAATCTGAAAGCTGGCCGTCAAGATACACAGCCCGGATAGCCACCATGGAAACCAAACGAATAAAATCCCGGCAATCAGTGCCCCGATACCAATACCAGCCCAGGCCACCTGCTTCAACCATTGACGTTGAATACCCCTGCTCAAAACCAAATGCGCCAGTGGGGGCACGAGCGTCAGGCCAATCAAAATAGAACCGATCAGCGCAAAGGTCTTTGTGTATGCCAGCGGTCGGAAAAGTTTTCCCTCTGCAGCCTCCATCGTGAACACTGGCAGAAAGCTGATAACTGTTGTCAGTACGGCCGTAAGCACTGCGCCACCGACTTCGCTGCATGCCTTGTGGATGACTTCAAGACGACTCTCTTCTTCTGAAGCCTCGTTGAGGTGTTTAAGAATATTCTCCGTCAGCACGATGCCGATGTCCACAATGGTGCCGATCGCGATGGCGATACCTGAAAGTGCGACGATGTTTGCATCAACGCCAAAGAGCTTCATGCAAACAAACGCAAATAAAACCGCGAGCGGAAGCACGCTTGTAATCAGAGCCGCACTGCGCAGATGCATCACCATCAGCACGACCACAATCAAAGTCACGAGAATCTGCTGGCGGACGGCATTTTCAAGTGTCCCGAGGGTCTCGTAAATCAACCCTGTACGGTCGTAAAAGGGTACAATACTCACTTGGCTGACAGTGCCGTCGTCCAGTACTCTGCGCGGCAGGCCGGGCGCTATTTCCTTGATCTGTGCCTGAACGCGTTGAATCACCGCAAGCGGATTTTCGCCATATCGGGTGACGACAACACCGCCGACAGCTTCGGCTCCGGCGACATCAAGCGCACCTCGACGCTGGGCCGGACCAAATTGGATTTCAGCTACTTGATTGAGTGTAATCGGGACATTATCGCGCTCTACTATAACAGTCTTTCGGATATCTTCCAAAGTCTCGATCAGTCCAAGTCCGCGAATGACATACTCCACATTATTGATCTCAATCGTTCGCGCACCGACATCACGATTACTGCTTCGAACAGCATTGAAAACCTGTGTAAGAGAAACGTCAAAATGCCGCAGCGCTGCGGGATCGACGTCGATTTGATATTCGCGAACAAAACCACCGATGGATGCGACTTCGGCCACACCTTCCACTCCCTGAAGTGCATAGCGGACGTACCAGTCCTGAATGCTCCGCAGTTCGTCAAGATCCCATCCACCCGCCGGATTGCCCGCCGAATCTCGCCCTTGAAGCGTATACCAGAAGACCTGACCCAAAGCAGTTGCATCGGGCCCCAGCTGCGGGGATACACTGTCCGGCAGCAAGCCGGTGGGCAAGCTGTTCAGTTTTTCCAAAATTCGGCTACGACTCCAGTAAAACTCGGCATCTTCCTTGAAAATGACATAGATGCTCGAGAATCCAAACATGGAGAAACTGCGCACTGTCCTGACCTCAGGAAGACCGAGAAGAGCCGTTGTCAATGGGTAGGTAATCTGATCTTCGACATCCTGCGGCGAACGGCCCGGCCACTCAGTGAAAACGATTTGCTGGTTCTCGCCAATGTCCGGAATAGCGTCGACCGGCACCGGATCGCGCGGCAACACCTCCAGCTTCCAGTCGAAAGGCGCAACAATAAGCCCCGACAAAAGCAAGCCCAACGTCAGGAGAAAGACGACCAGCTTGTTCTCCAGGCAAAAGCGAATGAGTCGGTTGATAGGATTGGGGGACGGGGAGTTGGAGGGATGGGGAGTGCTCACTAACTACCTCCTTTCTTCGCATCGATAATCCATTTTTCAGGAGCATTCAGCATACGAGCAAGCATTCCTGTAATGTTATCATATTTTTGATCGAGTGCTTCAAAGAGAAAAGTCTTGGTGAGTTCATGCACTTCCAAAACTGCTGACAAAACGTTCTGGTAACCATTCAGTTCTCTAAAATGCATCATTCGACTCATTCCGAGTCCTTCCTGCCCATTACCCTTGTCTCTATATCACCAAATCTTTCCTTAACTACACCGCACCTGAGCATCATCGCTCCGAAATACGGGTTTAGCAGCGGCTCGGATGTTTGCAGCCAGTCGGCTCCCCGGTCGGAATATACCATCGGGCAATGCATGATCATTAAGTTTTCCGGCATGGAAGCAGGTGCTTTCTTCGCGGCTGCGATCAGTGCATTGGAAAGCATTTCAAAATACGGTCGGCGAATGCCGTCCAGCCCTTCAACAGCAAGCATCGTATGAATCAGGTCAGACAATGCTCCCTGATGACCGGTGATCGCCATCATTTCGCGCAATGCAGCCTGCGAACCTGTAAAGTCATCCGCAGCAAGGGCAGATTGCAGATTCAAATAAACTGGCAAAAGATCACTTGCCCTGTTTGACGCGATCGTGAGCTCAATGCCTTTGGATTGAGCTGTCGGCTGCTGGTCATTGCTCTCAACAGGACTCATCATACTGGGCTTAGCCTGGATTTGCAGCGAGCTATCGATCTTGAAGGCTCCTCTGGTGACAACTCGCTCCCCTTCCTCAAGGCCTTCCTTGATCACAAAAAAATCTCCTGCGCGCGGCCCAAGGACAACTTCTCGGCCTTCAAAGGCAGGCAATCCGGCTTCCGACACCTTGACATAGACAACCGCACGCGGTCCTGTACGCAATACTGCCGAGGCTGGCACAACCAATGGCGGTTTTTGTTCTTTAGTGACCACAAGGCCAAGGCTCTCAGTCGGGACAAGGTCCATGCCGCAAACATCACATTGCCCGGGTGCATCTTTAATGATTTCCGGGTGCATCGGGCTGATCCATTTGCCTGCCAGTTCCGGAGAGAACGTTGTTCCGTCTGCACCGATAAACGTTTTTACACGGGCTCGGGCCAGCATTCCCGGGCGAAGGCGACCATCTGTATTCAGTACATTAACGCGCACTGCAATGGTACGCGTTCGCTGATCGACCTCTGGAGCAATGAAAGCCAGGTTTCCTTTGAAAGTTTCCCCGGGATATGCTTCGACTGCAAACTCGACTGGCTGGCCGTAGCGTAGGGTTGCAAGGTCGGACTCAAATGCTTCCAGCATTAGCCAGAGGTGATTCAAGTTAGCGATCTGAAACAATGGCTCGCCTCGCTGCACATAGCTGCCCTCGCTCACGTTTCTCCGGATTACAGTTCCACTGATGGGTGACTTCAGCTCAAAATAATCCGACGGTTCTCCTCTTTGGATAATCGCTTCAATTTGCTCAGGCAAAAGATCCCATTGCCGAAGACGCCCATGAGCAGCTGCCGTTGCAATACTTTGAGGGTTTGCATTCCAGGCCCCGAGCAACTCACGCTGCGCAGTCAACAGCTCCGGACTGTAAACCATGGCCAGATGCTCGCCCTGAGCCACACGGATACCCGTATAGTTGACGAATAATTTATCGATACGTGCTGGAAACCGGGCACTGAGTGAGCGGAGTCTCGTCTCATCATGCGCAATCTGGCCGACCAGTGAAACAGTTACTTCCGGAAAACGGCGTTCTACCTGGCTCGTTTGAATGTTTGCCAGGGCTACTGCACTGTCACTCATCTCAAGAGTGCGCGGTCCGAGGTCGTGTGATCCCTTGTTTTTAAGCGGGATTAAATCCATGCCACAAATCGGGCACTTGCCTGGCTTGGGCAGTTGTATCTGCGGGTGCATGGAGCACGTCCAGGTTTTCGGCTCATCGCTGCCTGCGTGGCTGTGGGATTCCAAAGCTGAGCCTCCACGCATACCCTGCCCAACAAAAAAGCCAATGCCTCCGGCTAACAGAACCGCAACTATTGTGATGTTGATTGCATTTCGTTTCATTCGTTCGTCTCTGAAATTTGAATACCGGCAACCGGTTGGTTTACGATCACCTGTAGTGACAGGTGATGCTTTGCGATGTTCGAAATGGCCTCCCAATAATCCAGTTCAAGTTCAAGGCGAGAACGCTCACTATCGATCCATTCAAGCAACGTTCCTTCTCCATCCTCGTAGCGTGTTCGGCTTATTTCAACCGATTGCTGAGCCAATTTGAGCAACTCATCTCCATAGAGGCTGGCCGTACGGGCCGCATCTTGAAGCTGGGTGATACGTTTGCTGATCTCAGCTTTCAGAGTTACCAGGCGCTGTTTAAAATCAGCATTAAGCGCATTCTGGGATGCTGCGGCTTCCAGACGCGCACTTCGATTGCGTTCAAGCCATAGTGGAATGCTGATGCCAACGGTGACACCCCATGCGTCTTTTCCAGCATCCGAAGCCTGAGCTACAGAATCACCAATCTGAACATAGTTAATCCCCAACATGATGTCCGGATAGCTTTCCATGCGAGCCAGCGCCTTCCGCGCTTCGGCGCTTTCAATCCTTTTTCGCAGCATTCTCAACTCCGGATTGTCCCGTTCCAATACCTGATAAAGTGAGGAGCTGTCGACCCTTGGAGCGTCTACAGGTTTAAGCTCGGGGGCTGGCAAAAGCACGGATTCATTAACAACAAGGAGTTCGCGTAATTTTGCTTCGATAACCTTTTTTCGACTCCGTAAAGTTGAGAGACGATTTTCTAATTTTCCCACTTCCACTTGTAACCGAAGTAACGCATCGAGCGATTCGCCACCACGCACTCGTTCTTCGATGGAAGGCAACGCTTGACGAAGTAACTCAAGGTTACGCTGCACCAAATCAATTTGTCGATGAACCAGTGCATAGTCATAGTAGCTGGTGCCGGTTTCCAAGGCCACGCGAAGGTTTTGGTTCTGCCACGCATCTCGAAGCGCTTCCGCTTCCGCACTGGCGGCTCGTCCTCGCTCATTCAGTATGCCAAACCAGGGAAAACGCTGATTTAACACGAATGCATTTTCCTGCGGCCCGGTGCGCGTCTGAATCGATTCGACAAAATGCGTCACCTGAAACTGTGGATTCGGCAACGCCCTCGCCTGCGGAATACGTGCAATTGCAGCTTCATATCGGCGTTCAAAAGCGTCCAACGCAGGGCTTGCTGCAAGCGCACACTCAAGATAAGCATTCAAAGAACTGTTTGGCAAACTGATGTCGCTGCTTGTTTGGGCGCAAATATCATGAGCCACAACAAAAAGGAATGCGCAGTAGAAAAACACCCTATGTAGAGAGAATCTCAAATCAGCTTAATGGTTGTTTTGATTGTTACTGGATAAGACTGAAAAGCAAAACGATACTAGAAATCTACTTTTGAACACGAGAATATATTTTTAGACTGTAAACGATATAGATAACCCGGATGCCCCACAACACAACTACACACAACTCAAATGCTTTAATTATGCCTAAACCGTAAAATTTAAATGGTTCTTCGATATTTGCTGTTGGCAACTGCGACGTGATCCTTTTTTGCTACAGATTTAAACCGGTCCTATGACTTACGATTCACAGGAAAGTCCGTCTGATGCACTAAAGTACATTCCGGTCGTACTGGCGGCTGCCGAAGCATTGCCAACGCTGGAATCCGTGCAGGATATTCTGGTGCAGTTGGATGCTGTTGAGAAGCGTGGTTACTTTTTGCCGGACGGGGGTGCAAAAGGTATAACACAAAGACATAGGTAACAGTTAACACAAGGACATCGGCAACCGGGGTATTATTTTTCTACGGGGCAGGTTACGATCACTCAATTAACTCCGGTAATTTCGTTTCACTATTAATTCTAATACTGCAATCACCTCTAAGTACACTTAACAACTGATTACCAATAAAGTCCGCGCGCCAGCCTCGAAGCATTTGATGACGGCTTGGATCTGCAATTCCTGCCTCAAGAACAAATGCGGTTACGTCGGCTCGATTGCCAATTAGTGCAGGATCCAGCTTTGCTGCCAGGCAGACTCCTTTGATCAACCCCAGAGACAGATCAACGCGTGATTCGAAGCCTTCATCCGATGAGGATTCCTTTTTATCTTTAGAAATGGAGAGGCTTGGCAAATCTCCTTTGATTCCACGCTCGATTGCTGCCCAGATTTTGGAACGGTTGTACTTGAGTGTCTTCTCTGTAAGGCCTCGACAGGGTTTTATAGAGTCCGCTGAAGCGGGCAATTTTTGTAACATAGAGACAATGGCATCATCCGACAAAATAAAACTGCGGGGCAAATTGCGGCGGCGGGCCTCTGACTCACGCCAGGAACCCAGGGCTCGTAAAATGTTCCGCTGTTGGTTTGTCAGTGCACCGCTACCGCGCACACGCGGCATTTCTTTTTCGGGATCAAACTCACGATAAATCGATTCATCTTCATAATATAGCATCTCTTCCTGGATCCAAGAGTAGCGATTCAGTACCTCAGCTTGTTCTATTATTTGCTGCATCAGCCGAGTTGAGTAGCGCACATCTTCTTCGGCGTAATGTACCTGTTTTTCACTCAATGGTCGAGCAATCCAGTTCGAGCGGGTCTCAGATTTGCTTAACCGCACCTCTAACAGGATCTTTAAAAGTCCACTCAGTGAGATCGTCGAAGAGAGTCCTACAAATCCGGCGGCACGCTGTGTGTCAAAAATGTTTCGAGGGCAAGAAGCATCACAGGTTCTTTTAAGAATCGTCAAATCCTGCTGTGCATCATGGAGAATCTTAACCGTCTCTTCATCTTCAAGTAATTCCTTAAGCGGCGACCAGTCTTTGATTTCGGGAGCATCAATCAACTCGCAGTGACCATCCGGGTAACCGATCTGCACCAGTCCAAGGATCGGATAGTAAGTGCGCTCCCAGACAAACTCGGTGTCAATGCCAACGGCTCCCGCGACCTTAGCTGCTGCTACAGCATCGGTCAAAGCGTCTGTAGTTGCAATCATGAAGAAACAAATAATTAGGAAAATATAGCTCGAATAATGAAATTTGGATCTAAACAAAGCCCTTAAGTGTCAAGTCGTAAATGGTGTAATTTAGAGAAATAGCAGGTTTTTGAGGCAAAATACGGCCGTCGACATTGGTGTCGGCAATGGGCGTTGAAACCGTTTTACCCCGCAGAAAAAATCACAGGCTTGAACCAAGGTACTCGTCGCCACAGGATTGACTTTACCGGAGCGAGTTATTTCTTCGTTGTTTTCTTCTTTCCTGAAAACCGGGCTGGTTTTCTCCTCGGGTTTTACATATAACGATCCTACTCACGCTATGGGCAATTCTTTCGGTACACTTTTTCGCATTTCCACCTGGGGTGAGAGCCACGGCGGCGGCATTGGCGTTGTGATTGACGGCTGCCCTCCCCGTCTGCCGCTGACGGTCGAGGATATACAATCCGAGCTGGATCGGCGGCGACCCGGACAGAGCGACATTACCACGCCGCGCAAAGAGAGCGACCGGGCTACGATCGTGTCCGGTGTTTATGAGGGGTATACCCTCGGCACTCCGATAGGGATCTATGTGCCCAATGGCGATCAGCGGCCTTCCGCCTACGACGAGATGAAAGACTCCTTTCGACCCTCGCACGCGGACTTTACCTATCAGGCCAAGTTCGGCATCCGCAATCACGAAGGCGGTGGCCGTTCCTCCGCCCGTGAAACGGTAGGTCGCGTTGCCGCCGGGGCCATTGCCAAAAAGATCCTTAAGCTGGCCGGCAATGTTGATGTGAGCGCTTACATCACCCGAATACAGGACATTATCATGCCGGAAATGGCAGAGTTCCCGTCACTTCAAGACGTAGAAGCCACCCCCGTGCGCTGTCCGCACCCGGAAACAGCTGCAACGATGATCGAACGTATTAAGGCAGTCCGCAAAAAAGGCGACTCTGTCGGCGGCGTCATTCAGTGTCGCGTACGCAACCTGCCTACCGGGCTGGGCGTTCCGGTCTTCGACCGACTCGAAGCCGATCTCGCAAAAGCAATGCTCTCTCTGCCGGCGACCAAAGGCTTTGAAATCGGTAGTGGCTTTGCCGGCAGTGAATTGCTGGGTTCGGAGCACAACGACATCTTCATAAACAAAGGCGACAAGATCGGCACCGAGACCAATCGTTCCGGCGGCGTTCAGGGGGGAATCAGCAACGGAGAAGAGCTCGTCTTCCGCGTCGCCTTTAAACCTACGGCCACGGTATTGCAAAGCCAACGCACCGTTGACAAGCAAGGCAACGAGACGGAACTGATGGGTCGCGGTCGCCACGACCCTTGTGTCGTGCCACGCGCCGTGCCGATCGTCGAGTCGATGGCTGCACTCGTGCTGGTCGATCACTGGATGCGTCAGCAGGCCCAGTGCCATAGTTTCGACTTCGGGCAGTAAAATCCCTCCGAAGACATCGTTGGAACCACGAATGCACACAAATTGAAGTTCTCCTACAGTATTTCTGTTGTTCCCCAAGCAGAACCCAAGTTAGCTTACTAACCCATGAACCACCAACCCAAGCCACAGGTTTACCTCATCTACGGGATTTTTGACTCCGGAAGACGTGAGATCCTTCTCGATCTCATCGAGAGCAGTATCGACAAGGACAAATCAATTCTCTACTTCCGACCAGAGGAGGAGCCACACAGTCCGATGGACGAATCGCTAAAAGCGCTGAACACCGTCGACGTCGTTGACTGGCGCCTCAACGGAACCACGATCCTGCACGGCCCGATAAAAGCTGCGCCCCACACAATCTTCTTCCTCGCTCCCGGCGACAGTGACCCAGCGGACGTAGCGGAAGCTTTAAAAACCTGGGTCGATGGCAACCAGTGCCAGCTCGCGCGCATTATCACCTTGGTGAACTGTTCCTTCCTTTCCCAAACTGAGAAAGCCCTGTCCTGGTTTAACGCCTGTATCCACTTTTCCGATGTAGTCCTGCTCCACCGCCGGGAAAATGTCTCTAACAAGTGGGTCAAGGACTTCGAACTCAGTTACAAAAAAAAGTACTGCCCGTCCCGTTTCCTCCTTGTCAAAAAAGGACGCGTGGCCAATCCCTTTGAAATACTCGAACCCGAAGCCCGCCGTGTTTCACTCTACTTTGACGAACTCATTACGATCGAAGAAGACGAGTTTGACGATGATACGCTGCCGGAAGACCGCAAGCCCGACAAATACATCGAGCGACTTGTCAGCGGGCAACGTGCCTGTCGCATACCCGATATCCGGAAGTTTTTCGTATCCGAACCATCCGCATAATATAGATTATACGGAGAGCATTGCTCTGGAAACGGACCTTACACTGGAGGGAAATGGGTCATTTCCACACGTCGGCTCTGCGGCAACGACAGCGTGGCCCTCCAATTTACAAAACAAAAAAGGGGCCCGAAGGCCCCTTTGAATTTAAGCTGAACGGTCAATTACTCCCCGTAAACTGTCACGGTATATTCACCGTAAACACCAAGGACGTTTTTTGCAGACCAGTCGACGTGTGTAATCTTGGTGATGCCACCTTCGTCAGCAGCTTCCTGAATACTTGCATCGCCAAATGCGATAAGACTGAAGTAAGACTTACAGGTCGATACACCTTTTTTGCCATCCAAATCGATAGGATTGTTGGTCGCAAGCACAGGTAACTGTACTTCCGTAACAATAGCTCCCACTGGAAAAGGCGTGGCACAACCTGTAAAGAATACTGCAATAGCTAGCAATGATGCTGAAACAATTAGTTTTTTCATAATAATTTTTTTTAAGTTAAAGCGCTTGTTAATCTCAAGCGTACTTCTTGTATTGACGATCAATCGTCCGAAAGCAACCCATAACTGAAATCGAATGCTGAGAATTACATGCGCGACGGGTACGTCGGCTGATCCCAGTAATGTAAAAGTACGCTTGGAAAACTCTGAAAATTGTTCTCCACTGATCAAAAGTCTTGTAAAAGGCACGAAACAACGTTTTTTTGTGCAAAGTTTTTTGTACTTTTAGTGCATTCCCAAACAGCTTTCCGGGTTCCTTTTGGCGCCCTCAATAACAATACAGTAGAAAAAATATGAAAAAAATAATCGCTTCTTTGTTAATTATCGCTGCGCCGCTTGCATATGCGGATTTGCAGTCCAACGTTGGTGTCGGTATTGGTACCGTTATCTTTGAAGGCCATGAGGGTCTCATCTCTCAAGTTTGTGCTGCGACCACAAATGGTATTTACGGGAATCAGACCTTTGCCATCACATCGGGTACTTTGGATGCTGAACAACCTACCGAGCTATGGGCCAGCAAACAACTCAACAATTTTGTGGCTGAAAACATGAACGGTCTGGCACAGGACATTGCGCAGGGTCAGGGTGAATCACTCGAAGCCATTTGCAGCATCCTTGCGGTCGAAGATGCCGATGCTTTCAATTCAAAGCTTCAGGAAAACTTCGGTGACATTTACACATCGGCTGAAATTACCCATCAGGACGTCATCAGCAATATGAAGCGTGTTGTCCTTGGATAATCGATATTTCTATTTCAAAAGGCGCAGTTTTCTGGCTGCGCCTTTTTTATTGCTGCTGCTGGGTGCGACGGAACTCTACGCCCTTGAACCTGCGGCGCATGAAGTGGTGCGCACTGCCCAGATGCAACTACTCTCCGAAGACCCCTACTGGCTCACGCTACTGCACTACAAAAAGACGCTCTTCTCGCATAAAAGCACAATTGATGACCCGGACTTCTTCCTGAGTGAAACGGGGCATAAACACCCTGCCGCCGAACTTGAAGCCACACTTACCGCATTCTCAGAGGGCGACCCGAACGACCCCGCCCATCCGATCAATCGTTTTCCGGCGCGCCTGAACTGGTTACAAACGCAGTTGCCGAAACGCATAACCTCTCAGTTTGTCGCGACCGAAAGCGCTTTTTTTGAAGCGATATGGGCTGCAATCTCACCGACCGCCGCCAGTGTCATCTTTCCGGCGGAATATATGAACAGCCCCGCTTCTTTGTTTGGCCACACGCTGATCAACATAGAGGGCCGGGAAAACGAAAAACTACTCGCTTACTCCATCAATTACAGTGCTGTCACGACTGAGACCAACGGCGTTGTATTTGCCATAAAAGGAATTTTTGGTCAGTACGAAGGTCGCTTTTCCATCGATCCGTACTACAAGAAAGTGCAGGAATACAGTGATCTCAGTATGCGCGACATCTGGGAGTATCCGCTCAACTTGTCCCGGGAGGAAGTTCGCAATCTGATGCTGCACCTCTGGGAACTGCAGAACACCTACAGTAACTACTTCTTTTTTAATGAGAACTGTTCCTTCAACCTGCTTTTTCTGCTGGATGCTGCGCGCCCCGGAAGTCAACTGGTTCGAAAGTTTAATCATTGGGTCATCCCCATCGATACGATCAAGGCAGTGCGTAAAAATGATTTTATCGCCGACGAGAAGTACCGACCCTCCCGGTCGACCAAGATAAAACGTATCGCCTCGACGCTGCCAAAAAAGATACAGAAAGACAGCATAACAGCGGTCAACCGCGAGACAGAAGCCGATAGCGAGCCGCCACTTAAGGCATTTGCCAATAGCATCGAAGATCGTAAAACCAAAATAAGAGCCCTGGATCTCTCTACCGAACTGCTCAAAATGAAGAACGAAGATGGCGATCTGGACCGCGAAACTTTCGCACAGCGGTACCTGATTGTTCTAGAGGAACGCGCAAAGCTGGGCAAGGTCGGCGACGAATTCTATCCCGATACAGTACCCAGCCCTCCCCACAAAGGCCATGATTCGGGCCGAGTCGCTCTTGGTTTTGGGCACTATGACAACGAAACTGTTTATTCCCTCGCCCTGCGTCCGGCCTACCACAGCCTGATGGATCCTACCACAGGCTACACTTTTGGCAGTGCGATCGAATTCATGAGTGGTGAGTTGTACTACTACGAAGAGGAACAAAAGCTCGAGATCCGGCAGCTGGATTTCATCAGCATACAGTCACTCTCGCCCATCGATACTTTTTTCAAATCCCCTTCATGGAAAATGAATACCGGATTGACAACGATCCGAGAGGAAGACCGCGATGAGCGGCACACTGCGTTTTATTTCAACTCAGGCATAGGCTTGAGCTTTGCTCCCTGCGAGGGAACCATCCTGTACACCTTTCTTGAACCTTCGCTGTACGTGGAGGATTCATTGCAATCCAAGTACATGCTGGGCACTGGTGGCTCTGTTGGTCTGCTCCATCGATGGAATGAAAATTGGCGCAGCAAGATCGAGGCCCGACAAGGCCATTATTTCCTGGGACAGGACGGCAACCTGAGTCAGTTCGCTGCCAACATAGCTTACACCTTCAACGATTTTACCGCGTTTGAGTTACGCTTTATGCAAAGCAGAGAGTTCGACCAGACCTGGAGCGAATTCAACGTACGGACGCAGTTTTTCTTTTAATGGCGTACTTTCGGCCTTAAAAGATAGAGATGCATCCGCTGAGATAAAGGGCGGCAACGGTTAGCAAAGAGGACAGTAGGATGTTTTTAATCGTCATTGTGTTAGTGTGTAAGCGGGTTAAAACTATTATTTATTTAGCCACCGATTTACAGAGGACAATACTAAATTCAATTGGATTTACCGGGTAGCGCGCGTGCCTCTGGCAACGCATCGAACGTCCAAAGGCTCAGGCTTACACGACGCTAGTGCGGCACCGGAGCCTGCTCTGCGAAGTTCTTTGAGCGTGTGCGGTGCGGACATAGAAAACGACGTTAGAGCTAAAACAACCGTGACTTTATTGCCCAAGGCCTTTTAATTTTCATCACTTATCTGCCTTTCCTCATGAAAAATTTACCTGCTTTTGTAATCGCTATCTTTTTGATCTCAGGCTCCCTTTTTGGAACTTCATCTACAGTTGAACTCGGACACAGCCGCGCAGATGTGACGCAGCTGCTCGGCGAACCCATCGGAACTCTGGAACTGGGTAGTAAAACCATGCTGATGTATCCGCAGGGTGATGTCACGCTGAGAGGCGATAAAGTCACGGAGATGAATCTGATGAATGATGCGGAATTTGTAGCTCAACAGAAGCGTAAGCAGCTCGAGCGCGAGGAGTGGCGCGTACAACAGGAAAAACTCTCGACAGCGCGCAAGCAAGAAGGCGAGCAGGTCAAAGCTGACAAATTGCAGAGCCTTGCCTTTATTGCCTTGTCGGCAAAAAAACGGATCGACTACTGGCGCTCATTCCAGTTGCGCTACCCGGAAGTCGATGTGACGGAACAAATCGTCAGCGCGCTCGAAATCCATCAGTCCGAACTGGCGGAACAGGAAACTCAGCAGCGCATTGCTGCGCTGGAAGCCCGCG
The DNA here is from genome assembly GCA_963922575.1 of uncultured Opitutia bacterium. Lineage (GTDB taxonomy): Bacteria > Verrucomicrobiota > Verrucomicrobiia > Opitutales > Coraliomargaritaceae > Lentimonas. The sequence goes on along the minus strand of CAWUII010000003.1, from coordinate 10,586 downwards.
TCTTAAAAGCCGAGGAAGCTCTCGAAGTAGCACAGGATGAGAACCGAAGGCTAAAGTATCAGCTGGGCAACAGGAATTACCTTTTAACTAATCAATCTGTTTATGACACGAGGAGTTTCAGGAACTACTACCCACGCAACCGAGTCATTATAAACTCCGGTGGCAAACAGTCGGCACATCATCCGGAACAGTGCTCCGATACCACTCAACACGATCATCAGGATCATAACCACTGGACTGACGAAAGCGTAGCCGAGCGCGCAACGCGCATCCTCAATTCTGCTCGGGAGCAGTAGTCATTGCCAGCGCGAGTTGGGTACGAAAGGCTACTCAACTCCCTGATAACTCAGTACAATGCGGCGGTCGTGTGGGCGCTCCCGGTGCTCCCAAAGGAAGACACCCTGCCAGGTGCCCAGACATAATTTACCTTCGACAAAGGGAATCACTTCGACGGTTCGAGTGAGTGCCATTTTTATATGGCTGGGCATATCGTCCGGTCCTTCGTGAATGTGGGTAAAGTCGAGATCATCGTCCGGAACCAGCCGGTCAATGAAACGTTCCAGGTCCCGGCGTGCGGACGGGTCTGCATTTTCCATAATCACCAGACTACAGCTGGTATGGCAGCAAAAGACAGTGACAGTCCCCTCTCTCAGACCGGACGCTTGGAGACCATCGATAATCGCGTCGGTGAATTCATACGTGGATTTTCCAGGCGCTGAAATGTTGAGCGGTTTGGTGAAAACAGACATACCCCTACTGTGCAATTTTTATTTAGAAAGTCAGCTATCAATTATAGAATTTATTTTTTAGGATCAAATGATATCGACAATCAAGAGCAGGCGCTTGCATACATTTGCAAAGATAGATAAAAATATGTGTAATGTTTGGTTTTTTCCGAGAGCTTTTAATTATTGGTACGCTAACAGTCGTGGGTGCATCATTTTCGTTGTACAGCGGCTGGATGCCCCCACCCTGGCAAGGGCCGAGTCTGACAGCTGGTGAAATACGCCTCCGGGACGCTCAGGTGCTGGATGCCATCTGGATCGATGCACGCAGCCGTGACGACTATGACACTCGGCATATTTCCGATGCGATCCTGCTGAATGACTCAAATTGGGACGAAGGCATCCAAGATCTGATGGGCATCTGGCTGATCCATGCGCGCCCCATAATTGTCTATTGCAGCAGCACTCAGTGCAATGCCAGCAAACGCATCGCGGCACAACTTCGCGAAGCGCTGCCGGAAGCTGAAATCTACAGCCTGAAAGGAGATTGGGAAGCATGGAAAAAGTAAGTTACAGGCACTTCCTCACACTGGTTGTCCGTATGGTTCTGACGGGAGCATTTGTGCTGGCTGCCCTGCCTAAAATCAAAGATCCGGTTGCCTTCGCTGCCTCAGTGAACGCATTTCAGGTGGTCGGTCCGGAGTTTTCAAACTGGGTCGCGCTGATGCTACCGTGGTTAGAATTAACGATTGGTATTGGCATTCTACTTCCGCATATACGTTCAGCCAGCGATATTTTGATGGCGGGGCTGCTACTGGTCTTTATTACACTGCATGCCAGCGCCTGGGTTCGCGGACTGGAAATCAGCTGTGGTTGCTTCGGTGCGGAATCGATGGAAAAAGAAACCAATTACCTTTGGTTAATCGCGCGCAACACACTTCTTTTTACTGGCTGCCTGTTGATTATTTTTGAAGATTTCAAGAAACACATCGGAAGCGAAACGTAATCTTAAACCTTGTAATTAAAGTGCATTTTAGTATTTGTACTCATCATGCTAAAAAATTTGTCCATTATTGCTGTAACCATTGTAACTACTTTCCTGTCATTTGCTCAATCTGCGCTGGCTGCCGAGCTGGAATGGAATCAGACCAAAGTCGAAATGGAGTTAAAACCAAATCAGATGGAGGCCAGAGCTGAATTTGTCGTTACAAACAAAGGCGAAAAAACCGTCCGCATCGACCGCATACAAACAAGTTGTGGCTGCACGGGATCAATCCTTGATCGAAAAAGCATTAAACCCGGCGAGTCATCAACTATCATCGGAACCTTTGAAAAAGGTAACCGACAGGGTCTGAATCATAATCGTTTGCAGGTCTTTCTGAAAGGTCAGGATGAACCGGTAGAGACCTTGCATATGATCGTACAAGTGCCTCGGTTAATTAAAGTCAGCCCGGCAATTATTTACTGGAGTCCATCTTCCAATAAGACAGCCAGACAGGTACAAATAAATCTGGACAAACGCTATTTAAGTGAAGTCAGTCGCGTTGAGTATAATCCTGAGCTGCTCTCTTTGGTTGAAAAGGAAGACCCCAGCAATAATGCCGATCGCATACTCATCGTCATGCCAAAATCTTTTGACCAGAAAATGCGTGAATCAATTTCGATCCGAGCGATTGGAGACGATGATTTGATTGTCGAGACTAAGGTGCAGATTTTTCTACAACCTTGATTATCAGGTGTCGGTATCAGCGTTTTGACGCTGCAAATTCGTTACAAGAACACTGTACCAAATCAGGCGACTTGATAACTATTTCCCACCTCTTTTAAAAGAAGTTGTAGCAACGGCGCTCACTTCGACAAGCTTAAGGTCTGAGACTGTCGAAGGGAGCGCCGTGGCCACACCAACATGAAGTTTTTAGATCAACTGTTTTTCCACGAAAAATAGTGAGGAACCAAATTCAACCAACACCTCATCTTGACTTATTGAACAAAGAACCAAGATTTAACTGATTATGAGTAATGTTAATGCACTTCAGGATTATCTGGACAGTGATGTCGACCTGGAAGCTGTGTCTGCTCTTGAACGTGTACGCTGGGCACATGAACAGTTTGGTGACGGTTTGATCTTAAGTACTAGTTTCGGGATTCAAAGCGCGATCATGCTTCATCTGGTCACCACACAGATACCGGACATTCCTGTTGTCTTTGTAGATACCGGTTATCTTTTTCCGGAAACCTATCAATTTGCAGAAAAATTGACTCAACGCCTGAATCTTAATCTTAAAACTTACTTGCCACTCCAATCCGCGGCACATCAGGAAGCGATCCATGGCAAACTTTGGGAAAAAGGCATCGAAGGCCTGACACAATACAACCGCATCAATAAGATTGAACCAATGAATCGTGCAGTTCAGGAGCTCGGGGCAAAGGGCTGGCTCTCTGGCCTTCGCAGAAATCAGTCATCCACTCGCGAAAGCCGTAAAGCTATTGAACAACAGAACACCATTGTAAAAGTCTACCCGATCATCGACTGGAACGATAAAGATGTTTACAACTATCTTACTGAAAACGATTTACCCTATCACCCACTTTGGGATGAAGGATATGTCTCTATGGGTGACTGGCACAGTACCAGTAAACTAGCTGAAGGAATGAAAGAAGAAAATACCCGGTTTGGAGGACTAAAACGCGAATGCGGACTGCATGAGTCCAATGCATCCCTCGACTATCAAATCTGATCTGTCTTCGATAACAACTTATCCGTTGAAGCATTTGCAATGGCTTCCACAAGGCCCCTGCATAGGCACAAAATCGCTTTTACGGATGTACCCGAACCCACCTGAAATCACACGCTTCACGGCCTGACCTGTTTCAGGATGCACTTCGAGCGGTGTATCAGACATGGATTGTTTTATTTCAAATCGTACCGCCTGCTCACCCTGTTTTTCCGGAATGGTCTCATAGATGTATGTTGGCATGATTCAGATTTCACACTGTTTTTTAATGTTGATACAAGCAAAAAAATTGGCGAAGTCGTTTACTAAAAGCTCAACTTGTAAAGCTCTACGCTTGCACTGGGTACTTTGAATCCTTTAACGATAATGCTACGCAGAAAAAAACGTCTCTACACAATCAATTTTGACAGCTTTAACGATCGACTAAGGTGAAAACTTTTCCATTACAAGAAAAGCGCTGTCCAAGACACGTCGCCATCATTATGGACGGTAACGGGCGCTGGGCACAAAAACGTGGACTTCCTCGGATCGAAGGCCATCGCCGTGGTGTAAAATCTGTAAAGCGTGTCCTGAACGCAGTTCAGAATAGCAATGTCGAAATTGTCACTTTATACGCCTTTAGTGTTGAAAACTGGAATCGTCCGCCAAGAGAGATCAAGGCACTTATGAAATTGCTCGACTATTTCCTGGCCGACCAGCTACCTGAATTAATCAAACGTAAAATACGATTTAAAGTGATTGGCCGTTACACCGAACTATCGCAAAAAATACAGGATCATCTTAAAAAGGTCGAAGCAGCCACAGCACATTTTGAAAAACATACGCTTGCGCTTGCGCTTAACTACGGGGCTCGAACGGAAGTGGTGGACACTGTCAGGATGATCGCACAGGCAGCACAAAGAGGCGACATTGACATTAACAAGTTGGATTACCCTCTATTTAGCCGTTACTTATACACGAACGAGTTACCGGATCCGGACCTTATTATTCGCACTTCCGGTGAACACCGATTGAGCAATTTCCTATTGTTGCAGGCAGCCTACGCCGAGATTTACTTCACCCCTGTGCTTTGGCCTGATTTCAGTGAAGAGGACTTTCATTCCGCACTATCTGATTACGCAGCCCGCGAGCGGCGCTACGGAAAAACAACCGAACAATTGCAACAGAGCTAATTAAATATTTTATCCGCCAAATCTATTGATTCACAAAATATGATGCTTTCATCTAAAATTTCCCAAAAAACAAACGCTATTCAACAGCGTACGCTCAGCTTCGTAATCATCTGGGCCGTTGTTGGGATCATGCTGTTCACCTTTGGTATTGATGCCGGTGTCTGGCTCTTTGCGATACTTGCGTTGCTCACACAATTAGAACTTTACCAGCTCTTTGAAAAGATGGAACTAAAGCCATTGAAGTATTTGGGCAGCATCTGTGGGCCGATCATCATCGTGGGCGCTTACTATCTGGACGGAATTGACGCTGGCTCAAATGTCTTTGTGCTATGTTTCATTCTGCTGGTATTCGCCATTATTTTCAAAGACCTCACAGCAGGTCGTCTGCGCAGCTTCATCCCCACACTATTTGGACTGCTCTATGTACCCTACATGCTACATTTCTTCATCAAAACAGCTAAATTGGCGCAGATGAATGGCCTTGCCGACTCAACCGGAATTTTTCTGTGTATCTGGATTGTTGCCGTTGCTAAAAGTACCGACGTCGGTGGACTATTAATCGGTATGAAAATAGGTAAAACACCGCTATCGCCGATAAGCCCCAAGAAAACAGTCGAAGGCGCAATCGGTGGCCTTTTGGTATCGATGCTTGTCGGTCTTTTCCTGCTGGTTGTTTTCAATTCAATTGCTCCAGAACGCTTCACATGGTGGCGCGCTCTGGCAATAGCGATGCCAATTGGCATCGCAGCGATTGCGGCAGACCTGATCGAATCGGCTCTGAAACGACAGGCCCATGTCAAAGACTCCGGAGGCAGCATTCCAGGCATCGGTGGAATCTTTGATCTTACCGACAGTCTGATACTCGCTGCTCCGTTGGGCTACCTGATATTTACATATTGCATTTTTTAATGCCTGAGACTGCAAAAAAGAAGATCGTATTGCTTGGAGCAACCGGATCTATTGGTAGCAGTACGCTACGTGTTTTACAGAAGCATTCGGAGCGCTTGGAGCTAGTTGGCGTCGCAGCTAACTCCAATTATCAGGCACTCGCAGAAATCTGCCACAAATTCGCAGTTCCCCATGCGGTGCTCTCAGATGAATCCGCCTATGCAAAAGCCAAAACAGCCGGGTGCTTCCCGGATCAAACCCAACTGAACTGTGGCGAGGAAGGACTGCTGGAAATGGCAACACTTGCAGAAGCCGACATTGTACTGGTTGCAGTCGTAGGCTTCTGTGGCCTTAAACCAACACTTGCCGCAATTGAAGCAGGTAAAGACATTGCACTGGCAAATAAAGAGTTGCTGGTTGCCGGTGGTGCCTTGGTTGTCGAAGCGGCAAGGCGCAAAGGTATCCGACTGCTTCCGACTGACAGTGAGCATAACGCCATCTTTCAATGCCTCGAAGGACACTCATTGCAGCATGTTGACAAACTATTACTCACAGCTTCCGGCGGACAGTTTCGCGATCGACCACTTGAGCAACTTGGCCAGGTAACCCCCGAGGAGGCTACAAAACACCCAAACTGGTCCATGGGCCCTAAAATTACAGTGGATTCTGCAACGATGGCGAATAAAGGCCTCGAACTAATCGAGGCACACTGGCTGTTCGGACTGAAGCCGGAAAAGCTCGAAGTGGTTATTCATCCGCAAAGTATTGTACACTCCTTCGTACAATTTATTGATGGCTCCATACTTTCCCAGTTGAGCCCACCCTCAATGACATTCGCAATTCAACACTGTCTGCTCTACCCGCAGAGGGCAACCGGAGTCGATGCAACGATCGACTTCAGAAAAGCTCTGCAACTTGATTTCAGCGCCCCGGATTTTAATCGATATCCCTGCCTGAAGCTCGCCTACGAAGCCTTGCACACGGGTGGCTGCGCGCCTGCGGTCTTCAACGCCGCAAATGAAGTCGCAGTTGAACGCTTCCTTGCCTCGGAAATCACTTTTCTCGATATCCCACGGACGATTGAGCATACATTGGGGTCAATCTCTCTAACGACTGCGGTTACTGATCTGGAAGCCCTACTCGAGATGGACACAGAGGCGCGAAAAATTGCCCACTCTACGAACGTCGAACGCTGAACATCGAACATTAAACTTCGAATAATCAGATTGAAGGTTGAACCAACGAGTTTTTGTGTTTCCGTATCAATTCGTTTTAATTACCACCGAAATCATTCACAAATCGATGTTCAGCGTTCGACTTTCGACCTTCTAAAGAGCCATGCTGCTTAATATACTCTATATTTCCATTGCTTTATTTGCTCTGAGCTTCTCGATATTTATCCATGAGCTGGGTCATTTTCTCGCGGCTAAGAAGCGTGGCCTGGTTGCAGACCGCTTCTCGATTGGATTTGGTCCGCGTTTATTTGGGTTTAATTGGAAAGGCACGGATTTTCGTATCTCACTCCTTCCACTTGGTGGATATGTCTCTCTTCCACAACTTGCGGACATGGGTCGACTTGAGGGTGCCGATAGTGATGAAACAAAAGAGCTACCACCCATTAGTTACACCGATAAGGTGATCGTCTCGGTGATGGGTGTGATCTTTAACATCATTTTTGCCTTTTTACTATCAATGGTCCTGTGGATAGTTGGTCGGGAAATTGTCGTCTCGACTCAGGTTTATTCAGTCCCCGAAAAGATCGTAAACCACGAAGGTGCTGAAATACCTGGCCCCGCTTACGAAGCCGGCATCATGCAAGGTGATCGGATTGTTAAGATCGACGGTAAGAAAATTCGCAACTGGGTCGAACTAAACAATGTGATCATGACCGGCACACAGCGTGATGAATTGGGCCGTGCAGTTGCTGAAATCGAGTTAATTCGCGATGGAAAAACAAAAGTAATTTCAGTTTATCCGGCCTTGATGGATGTAGGAATCGACAGCATTCGTACAATCGGCGTAGATCCGGGCGCAAACCTGATCGTTTCAAATGTCCAGGAAAACATGCCCGCTTTTGAGTCCGGTCTTCAGCCGGGTGACAGAATATTGGCTCTGGATGGTCATGCCATTGATTCGTCTGCTTTCCTGAGCGTTTATCTGAAAAGATATGAAAGTGGCCCAATCGACCTTGCTATTCTACGCGATGGCGAAGAAATCGTTTTTCCGATCGAACCCAAAGTAGCCCCCGGAGAAACGAATCCACGATTTGGATTTGCCTACTACTACGAAGTAGCAAAAGAACGCGTTTATCTGAATCCGGTTGAACAAATCTCAGCCATGTTTAGAAACATGCAGCAAACACTGACTGCGCTTGTGAGCCCCAAGTCGGATATTAGTATTGGCAATATGAGCGGCCCCATCGGCATTGTTCACGGACTGACCAGTCTGGTTCGCTACAACTGGATCGACCTCATCTGGTTTCTGGCGCTTATCAATGTAAATCTCGCAATCCTTAACATGCTACCCATTCCGGTACTGGACGGCGGACACATTGTATTTGCAACCATTCAAAAACTTTCAGGCCGCCCAGTCCCTCGTAAAGTCATGGAACTTTCCTATACCATCTGCATAGTGATCCTGCTCTCGTTTATGGTATATGTCAGCTACCGCGATGTATTGCGTGTAGGTCTCGATGCGGGATTTATTGAAGACAAACCAAATGATTGAACATTGAACTTCGAATATAAAACATTGAACTTCCAGCATTCCATATTTAACGTTCAAAGTTCGACAGAGTTATCATGACTTCAACAGACCCGCTCGAATACTGTGCTTCACGCTTTCAGGCAAAGCGTTGGAAAACGCGTGTTGTGAATGTCGGTCATGTCGGTGTTGGTGGTGATAATCCCATCCGCATCCAGTCAATGACGACGACCAATACGCAGGATGTAAATGCAACCGTCGCACAGACACTGGCACTTGCGGAGGTTGGTTGCGAAATCGTTCGTATTACTGCTCCCAATAAGAATGCCGCCAAAGCGCTGGGTGAGATTGCTAAAAAAGTGCGGGCTGCCAAATGCGATGTGCCTTTGGTTGCGGACATTCACTTCCTCCCAGCAGCTGCAATGGAAGCTGCCTTACACGTCGAAAAAGTTCGCATCAACCCCGGCAATTACGCGGATAAAAAGAAATTTGCGGTCAAAGAATACACGGACGACGCCTACGAAGAAGAACTGGAGCGACTGCACGAAGCCTTCTCGCCGATCGTTTTACGTTGCAAAGAGCTAGGCCGTTCCATGCGTATCGGTACCAATCACGGTTCTCTCTCTGATCGGATTATGAACCGCTACGGCGATACACCACTCGGCATGGTTGAGAGTGCACTGGAATTCATACGTATTGCCGAAAGCCATAATTATCAGGACATCTGCCTTTCAATGAAAGCCAGCAACCCGAAAGTTATGATTGAAACCTACCGCCTGACGGTTGCCCGCATGAAGCAGGAAGGCATGAATTACCCGTTGCATCTGGGCGTGACTGAAGCCGGTGACGGGGAGGATGCACGGATAAAAAGCGCTATCGGCATCGGCACCCTGCTAAATGATGGTCTAGGTGATACGATCCGCGTATCGTTGACTGAAGATCCTGTCTACGAGATACCCGTTGCGCGCGACCTTGCGGACAAAGCGATGAAGCTTTGGGAGCAACATGCTGAATCGCCACTCCATCCGGAAACTCAGGATAATATAAATCCTTACGAATTTCATCGTCGCGAAACCGACGTTCTCGAACTCAGCTCAAACTGCAGTATTGGCGGTAATAACGCTCCGGCAGTCATCGTAAAAACGAAACGTCCGATCACTGCGACCGATTTTATCGTCAAGGATGTTTGCCGAACTCAGACCCAGTTTAAAGAGAGCAAAATTGAGGGCCTGCAAGTCACCATACACAACACCCAGGATTTGGCTGCATTTACCGGTCTCCATGAAGCGCTACACAGTGTTGTCCAGTTTTTCGTACTTGAATTGGCAGAGACCATCGATCTGAGTGATCTCGACGCTTTCGAGTGGCCTGCAGATGGCCTGGCTGGGATTGTTCTGTTGCAACAGGTTAAACAGGAAGACGCCTTCTACGCAGCGGATTTACTTAAATTTTGCAGAGAAAAGGGATTCATTTGCGCAATCGACTGTCAGCCGGATGCCTTGAGTAACGAAATTGGCGTACAACTAAAAAACATGGGGAGCGGCCATCTTATCCTCAGCAGCGCCTCTACCAGCAAAGACACTCATCCGGTTGGCACCTATAGAGCACTGGTTGAAGCTGCAAATGCATTTGTACCGAACGTACCCATCTGGATTCGTAACACCAACAGCACGACTCTTGCGCCCAAAGATGCCTTTTCCGACCGTCTTTTGGAATGTAGCATCCACAGCGGATCGCTACTCTGCGACGGTATTGGTGACCTCATTAGCATTGAAACCGAACCGTTGCCTGAAAAAGCAACCACGCTCGCCTACAATGTACTGCAAGGCGCCCGGGCTCGCATCACTAAAACCGAATTTGTCGCCTGCCCAAGTTGCGGTCGTACGCTCTTCGATCTGCAAAGCGTCACCCAAGCCATCCGTGCCCGCACGGATCACCTGAAAGGCGTCACCATAGCGATTATGGGCTGCATCGTCAACGGCCCCGGCGAAATGGCAGACGCTGACTTTGGATACGTGGGTGGTGCGCCCGGTAAGATAAATCTCTACGTCGGCAAGGAATGCGTAAAGTACAACGTGCCCTCCGCAGAAGCGCTCGACCGCCTGATTGATCTGATCAAGGAACACCGCAAGTGGGTTGAACCAGGCTGATTCTATCTAAATTTAGCCAAGAGCAAAAAAGGTTAGAAAAAATGCAGATTCATGAATGTCTGATACAAAATAAACTATGTGATGAATTCGGATTCTTCGCTGTTTTTATAGCTAAGTATGCAATCATCTGGACACATGGTTTTTATCCAAAATGGTAACGCAGGCGCGTCCCTGCGCCGCACGAACGTTTGAATGCTCAGGCTTACGCGACGC
>CAWUII010000002.1:0-72864 GCA_963922575.1 uncultured Opitutia bacterium | reverse complement strand
GGGCTTTGGCCCTCTACTGTTCGGATCTCTTTCGGGTCTTTTGAACTGCACCAGTCCACGCAAATCCACATTATTCATATCTACACATGTATTTTCTACCGGTTTGAGCCTATGGAAAATGCTTGTAGACTTTTCCCCGACTCAAGAAACGAATTAATTCAGCTTTCTCATCGGATACTTTTAGACCCAATCTATAATCCCCGATGCGGATTCTATAGTATTCAGATGTCCCACTTAAGAGAACGGCACCTTGCATGGAATCTATGGCTGTTGTTGATTCCAATTCCAGAAGAACCGCTTCCAATCTTTTTCGAATATTACGATCTTTAATTTTACGAATGTCTTTCAGAAAGGACTTTCTGTATTCCACATTCATGATTTGAGCACTTCAAAAACTTCATCTCTGGAAGCAATTCCAGAGTCTTCCTTTGCCTTAATTGCTTCTAAAAAAAGTTTATCTTCAATGATCTCCTCAAGAACCTCTGTAAAATACACTTTTTTCTGCTCAAAGACTTCGGAAATCGACTCTTTAATGACAGCCTTTAATTCGTTTTTTTCTACTTCGCTTATCATTATTAAAGCGTCAGTAAATAACGACACGTAGTCAAACGAAATTTCAAGGGGGAGGGTTTTGGAAGGTCTAGGTCGGGCAACCGGCCGCTCGACCTAGACCTTAATTGCCCCCGGCTCTCAATAGATGCAATTACCGTCGCTCTCCAAATATATCTCCTGTATCCGGTCTACATTCGCGGGGTGCGTTAGAAACATATAGGGCCATTTCGGCAGCACTCCATCCGCTTCCAGGATTTCAAACAGGCGCGCCGCCCTTGCCGGTCGCCATACACCGCATCCAAGCTCTGGATCGCAAATCGATCCACTACCATCTCTTCTTCGCGGCTATAATTCAAGTCCAGTAGACCCGTCACCGACTCGATGACCTGACCACCGCTGCCACCGGTCAGCAGTGTCAGCGCCGCGCCAAAACCGTGTCTCATAGCAGGGGTCAAACGTAGACTTTAAACATTTCTAAACCTCTTGGTGGTTCATTTATCACGTGTTATGCAATCGGGTTTTCCAAGTACTTGCTCAAACACATTTCTATTGCAAAGTATGACTGCGGCACCTGTATCAGCATGAATGATTGAGGTCACAAAATCTATGACCCAACCAGAGGGAAATAAGCATGAAACCATTCAATATTCGTATTTTAATTAGCACCCTACTCTTCATCAACGCTTCCGCTCTAGCCGGAACGTTTGACTTCCAGCTCGAAAGTGGCGGCGTCTGGTTTAGTAAGAACGATGTGCGTGTTCCCGGTGATGGCGGTACCAAGTTTGACCTGATGGATCTGACTGGAGATGGGCCGGATCCATATTTTCGCCTCTACGCGACGTATAAATTTAACGACAAACACGCTCTCCGGCTTACGTTTGCCCCGCTTGAAGTCGATGGAACCGGTATCCTGAGCGAGAACGTTTTATTCAAAGACGAAGTGTTTGCTGCCGACACACGAACCAAAGGAACCTATAAGTTTAGCACTTACAGGCTCACTTACCGCTGGACGTTTTACGATCGCGACCGCTGGTGCTGGGGCCTGGGTGCCACTGCGCTCATTCGCGATGCGGAAATTACTCTGGAACAGGGAACCCAGAAACAATCCAGAGACGATCTCGGATTTGTTCCTCTGCTTCATTTGTATGGAGAATACAAGTTCACCGATCAAGTTTCCTTCATTCTGGACGTGGAGGGTGCATGGTCGCCAGCGGGGCGTGCTTTTGATACGGTACTTAAGGCTCAATATGATTTTGATTCAGGATGGTACGCATCGGCAGGTTACCGTACCCTGGAAGGCGGCGCGGATAATGATGATGTTTACACGTTCGCATGGCTGCATTTTGCTCAGGTTTCTGTGGGATGTAGGTTCTGATACCGAATGCTTAAAAAAAAGGTCGGGCTCAACAATGGCGCATCGTCTTCCGCTGGTTTGAACAAGGCCCTGCAGATGTTCGAATTTGCGACTACCATTGACAATGCCCCTATAACATTACACGTTATAAAACATGAATCCACCAATCACACCTGGAGAAATCCTACTCGAGGAATACCTTAAACCGATGGGGATTTCACAGAACGCGATGGCACGCGCGATTGGTGTCGCACCGAGGGCTATCAATGAAATCGTGCATGCGAAGCGCTCAATCACACCGCAAATGTCGATTCGTTTCGGCGCGTTCTTTGGTCAATCCCAAGACTTCTGGCACGGTATTCAAGTAGAGTGTGACTTCCGCGCACTGCAAAAAGAGGCGCCACGCCTCACTCAATACGTACAAACTGCTGAATCTCTAATGGCATGCGAGGAATAAAACAACCACCACCATGGGCCTAACAATACACTACCAAGGCGGGATCGACCGCATCGAAGACATTCCGAAGCTCGTGGATGAGCTGGAGGATATTGCGGAGTTGATGAGCGCATCTACCAGTTTACCGACGCTCGCTTCCGCGGGTCGCGCATTCTGAGTTCAAAACCGAAGCCAATGAATAGATTATGATTTAGATTCCTTTGCGCCAAGTCTACACGGTCGGCATCTTCACCAACACCTCAATCAAACTGCTTGCGGAATTCGGTGAAGGTGGATTGTAGTTCGGAAAACGAGGCTTCGAGTAGTTCGACGCGTGCTTCAAGTTCGGTGATGCGCTCGTTGCGTTGTTGGACGGCAGCAACTGCGGGCTCGGCGGCGGCGTTGGATACGGGGTTTGGCTCCTGAATATAGTCAGCACCATAAAACAGGTGCATATAACGCGCCTCTTTTTGTCCAGGAGCTTGTGGCAAGCGCTGCCAAAGTGGAAAGTCGATATCCGCAAGGGTTGCTTCGACCTCTTGTTCAACCGCTTCAGTATCAAGAAAGACATGCATGCGCTCGGTGCGAGTGCGCAGCTCACCAGGTGTTTGCGGGCCCCGCAACAAGAGGACAGTAAGGAGTGCTTGGCTAGCTGCGAATAACCCGAGTCGTTCGTCGATACGGTGCTTATACTTTTGCACGCGCGAGCCGGCACCATTCACGCGGTAGAGCAGTTGCTTCTCTAGTAAGCTTTCAACTGCTTCGGCCACAATCACTTCATCATAATAAACTACTGGCGTGCGATTGGTCTTCTGGTTGCACGCCGTCACCAGACTATTGAATGAGAGCGGATAGACATCGGGCGTGGTGACTGATTTTTCCATCAGACAGCCGAGCACGCGAGCCTCGGGTTCAGTTAGAATAAGCGGATTTTCGTCAGAGTAGTCCATAGCAACGACATTTAATACATTCATTAATGTTACCGTAAAATCAAGCGCGAAACATATGGATGAAATCCTCGACAGAAATACAGATTACTTTGAGGATTAAGCATGATTTAATCGTTCGCAGACACAGATGCTGAAGTACTCTTCCATACGGAAAAGAATCGGCGTTTCTCTAAAGGTATGCGAGAAATAAAACAACCACCTCCATGGGCCTAACAATACACTACCAAGGCGGCATTGACCGCATCGAAGACATTCCGAAGCTCGTGGATGAGCTGGAGGACATTGCGGAGTCGATGGATTGGATGTCGCAACGCATTAACGACGACGAAAGCGATCCGAATTTTCGCGGTATCATCGTCAACCCTAAGGGGGAATGCGAGCCGCTTTGTTTTCTCTTCGACCGTGCCGGAAAACTGCGCGGGTTGATGGATTTGATTTCGGATCAAGTCGAGCCGACAGAACACAGCTACTTCAATTCTACCAAGACACAATTCCTGCCGATTGAGACTCATGCCTGGATCATCGGCCTGCTGCGCTATTTGAAGAAGCACTACCTCAGCGATCTATCCGTCATAGACGAAGGCGACTATTGGGAGACGGAGAACCTCGAAACGCTGAAGGAGAAAAATGACTTTCTACAAAGTAAGATAGACCAACTGGGTGAAGCCTTGAAAACTACTGAGCCGCTGCCGGAAGGTGTGTCGATCGACGAATTGATTGCCAGGATCGAAGCGATTTTGAAGAAGACGAAGTGAGGGACGTTCAGACCGAGATTATGAATGGCATACACAGACCCACCTGGAGATGTTTCACTGAATTTTTGCACAGTTGCTAATTCAACACACTTGTATCAGTTTATGAAATGTCTTGTCCACGAACGTTTAACCTTCTGATCGCTTCGGTGATTCTCTTTCCATTCGCGCTTTTGAGCGCTGAACCTGATTCTTCTATGAAAACCATTCGCACGTTTGATGCTTCTTCTGAAGAGCCCGAATGGGTGGCTCAGAATGATGGCGTGATGGGTGGAGTCTCTTCGGGCAAGGCTGAGATCATTAACGGAGAACTGCATTTTTCCGGGGTGCTTTCGCTGGAAAATAATGGTGGTTTTGCTCAGATTTACTCGCCGACTATTGTTTCCGATTTTTCGGACTATTCTGCGGTCAAACTTCGGGTTAAGGGCGACGGGCGCACTTACCAGTTTCGCATAGCAACGGATGATCGCTTTCGTGAGTCGCAAATTGCCTACCGTTCTGAGTTCAAAACTAAAGCTAATGAATGGAGTGTGATTTCGATTCCGTTTGAGTCCTTTGTTCCAAGCTTTCGGGGCAGACTGCTTTCCGGTCCACCGCTGGATCTTGCGTCGGTGCGAAGAGTTGCTTTTTTGTTGAATGACGGCAATCCGGGCGCCTTTTCGCTGACGGTTGATTGGATCGGGCTTGAGCGCGCGCCAAGCGGTTACCGCCGTTAATCAGAAGCTTCCCAGTCAATCAGTGTCACTTGGGGAGTCCAGCGATCACGCCAGTAGTTGCGGGAAAAGCGTATGGCCATATCAATGGGCTGTCCGACTTCAGGTACACGCTGCATACGCCAGGCGATCCCGTTAACCAATCCTCCGTTTGAATCAGACAGACCAAACCGGAAGTGATTATCGCCAAAAGTGCGTGGCGGTTTATTGAGAACGACATGCTTCAATCCAAAAACCGGCTCACGGTTCCCCTGACCAAAGGGGTGCAAATAATCCAGCTCTTTTAGCAAGTCTTCAGTTAGGTCATCAACATCCAGCCAGGAGGATAAATTCATTGGTGGTTTGGCAACGCCGTCCGGATGCATCGTCCGCAGGGCTTTCAGGTAACGCTCAGTGAATGCTGCAACATTAGAAACTTTTAAAGAAACGCCTGCTGCCATCGGATGCCCTCCCCAGCTTTCAAGCAGGTCGGTACAGTGCTCAAATACTTCAACCAAATTGACTGTTGAGACACTGCGACCGGAACCTTTGGCGATATCGCCTTCTGCTCCCAGAATAACGCAAGGCTTGTGTAGATCACGACTTACTCGACTCGCAACAATACCAACGACTCCCGGATGCCAGTCCTCACCAAATAATACAATACCAGGTGCATCGGCAAATTCGGCTTCGGCTCGTTGCTCTGCTTCCTCGACAATACGCTGTTGAATACTCTGGCGCTCACGGTTGATTCCATCGAGCTCTTCAGCAATCCGACGGTTTGCATTTTGATCACTGCTTAACAGTAAATTAATCGGCAAGGTTGCATCTGCCAGCCGACCACTGGCATTAATTCTGGGCGCAAGCTTGAACGAAATATCCGAGCTCGTCATTTCCTGGCTCGCATGAATGCCACTGATTTTGGCCAGAGCAGCAATTCCAGATCGACCGTTTGCACGAAGATGGCGCAATCCATACCAGGACAAGATGCGGTTTTCATCTCGAAGTGGCACCAAATCAGCGATTGTACCCATTGCAACCAGATCAAGGTAGTCTTTCATCTGAATCGCTTCTGCCCGGCTATCTCCGGCTTCTCGACGACTTTTCAGTAAACCATGTAAAAGTTTAAAAACAAGACCCGCTGTACAGAGGTTTTTCCACGGCGATTGTTCGGAATCGTTTACATGTGGATTGATCAGTATGCAGTCTTGCGGAGCGGTGGTTTTGCTCTGGTGGTGATCTACAATAATCACATCGCAGCCCCGACTGCGAAGATATGCAATCTCCTCGTGGGCATTGGTTCCGCAGTCGACAGCGATAAAAAGGTCGGGGGGCGATCCATCGAACGCACGATTAATGGCCTCCCGACTCAAACCATATCCTTCATCCATTCGCAGCGGCACACAAAAACCAGGCTCCAGTCCGAACTCACGCATCATGCTGACGAGCTGCACCGTGCTGGTGACACCATCTACGTCATAGTCACCAAATACGACGACCGATTCTTTACCTTCAATCGCTTGTTCGATACGGCTAACTGCGGCTCTGAGATTTTTAATCCTGAACGGGTCATCCAGATTTGCCAGACGTGGACGCAAATATGCTTCTGCTACTTCGACAGAAGGCAGGTCGCACTGCACCAACAGGCATCCCATAACTTTTGACACGTTTAATGCCGTGCTCAACTCATCAGCAAGCGTTTCATCCGTCTCGATTTTGGTCCATCGCATAACAAAGAGCTACTTAGCTCAGCCATCGCCTTGGCCTTCCCACTCATAGCGCTTTGGTGTCAGCTGATTTTCCTCAACATGACGGCGATCTCCCTTGTGCCACCAGAAAAATACCGGGCTGGCGATAAAGATAGAAGAGAATGTTCCAGTGACAATACCGACGATAAACACAAAGGAAAAATCGTTGATGATCCCGGCTCCAAATACGTAAAGCGAGATAGCGGCTAGCAGTGTTGTAATACTGGTCAACAGAGATCTGGAGAACACTCTGCTAATCGCCAGATTAATGATGGAGCGCAGATCAGTGCCTGGATTAAGCTCCAGTTCCTCGCGAATTCGATCAAAGACCACAATCGTATCGTTGATGGAATAACCGACGATCATCAGGATCGCAGCAATCATTGGCGCGGTGAACTGACCACTTACAAACAGACCAAACTGACCACATAGGACGAAAACACCAATCGTCATCAATACATCATGCACCGTGGCCACCACAGCGCCGACACCGTACCCCATTTCAAATCGAAGCGCTACGTACAGAAGAATACCGGCCAGCGCTGCAAGAACAGATAGCAGTGCATTGGTCTGGATGCCTTGCGATACAGACGCGCCAATCTGCGATACGCCCACCTCGGCAAAGCCTGCAGTGGGAAATGCCGTTTGCAGGGCGTTCAGCACCGTACGGCTTTGGTCGAAGCGCGTTTGCAGCTTGAGCACTTCCCGATCCTCACCGATCAGGTCTTGATAGACTGGGGTCACTTCGCCCAAATCGAGCGCTTTAATGGATGCCTGCAGCTCGCCGATGTCGATACGCTCCTCGTAGGAAACTGTCATCTCATCACCACCAGTGAAATCAATACCCATGATGTTATCATGATGCATAAAGATACTAACCACACCTGCAATCACGAGCAACCAGGAGACTAGAAAGGCAGGCTTGCGAAACTTGAAGAAGTCGAGCTTCTTTTCTGGAAACACATTTAAGCCCAGGATGTTGGTGACACCCAGGCGATAGACCAGAAAGTCAGCCAGGAAACGAGTCACTATCAGCGCGCAGAAAATGGAAGCACAGATACCGATTGCCAGTGTAAGACCGAAGCCTTTAACCGGCCCGGTGCCCAGCCAGAAAAGGATCAGAGCAGTAATCAAGGTGGTCACGTTCGCGTCAACGATTGTTGAAGTCACTTTGCTAAAAGCTCCCGAAAGCGCATTTTTTATAGACTTTCCAGCACGCAGTTCCTCACGAATACGCTCAAATATGAGTATATTGGCATCAACCCCCATCCCCAGCGTCAGAACCAGAGCCGCAACACCCGGCAGTGTGAGTGTGGCGCCAAAACTGGCAAGGACTCCCAGAACAACAATAACATTCACTATCGAAGAAAAAACGGCGATCACACCGCCCAGGAAGTAGTAAAGGATCATGAAACCAATCACTAGAATTGCACCCCATTTGGCAGCATTGATTGAACTCGCACGGGTGCCCTCGGCCAGTGTTGGTCCGACTTCATACATCTGATCAACATACAGTTCAACCGAAAGCGGATTGTTCAGAACGTTGGCCATATCAATCGCTTCGCGCTGTGAGTAATTACCGGTGATCTGGGCGCTGTTTGAAAGGACATCCTGCACCGTCGGCGCCGAGTATAGCTTACCGTCCAGCACGATTGCCAATCGCTTGCCAATCATCTTTTTAGTTACCGCCTCAAGTATGTCAGCGCCTTCACTGGTCATCGACAGGAGAACCTCATAACTACCGGTTGGCAGCTGACGATACCCTGCACTTTCGACTATCTCACCGGTTGCCTCGGGGATCATTTTGATAAACAGGCTTTTTTCGTAGACCTCACCGGTCTTGCGGATAGTCACCTCTTCAGTGAGTACTTCGTAGCCAATGGGATAATCCTGTTTCGGGGTCGTATCTGGATTCAGCGTTTCATGCACCGCACGGAATTCCAGCCGGGCAGGTTTTTTCAGCTCTTCGAGAATCTCAGGATTATCTTTGGTCGATAGACCTGCAATCTGTATTTCGAGTGCATTATCGCCCACCGGACGTATTACTGGCTCCGCAACACCGCGGCCGTCCAGTCGATTGCTCATGATTTCAATAGCATCTTTGAGTTGCTCTTCCTGCTCGTAGGAGCTCAGGCTGGATTGAGCGCTTTCGTCTAATTTCAGAGTCACACCGACACCGCCCTTCAAGTCGAGTCCAAGACGCAGATTACTCTGGGCCGAACTGAGCAAATGTTTTAGCAGGAGGTCATTGCGCTTTTTCTGATTGGGCACATCGCTCAAATTGATGTCAGGGAAATAGACTGAGTAATCAATATCTTCTTCGACTCCAATTGACCGCAAGGCCAGAAAAAGGGTTTTGGCCTCGCCCGCATCGACACGCGCCTGTGCCTGCTGCAAAATAGCCGAAAATCTGGAAACTTCTATGGCGACGCCATCATCATTTTCATAATCTTCCGCAATAGCACGGTCTACAATATACTTTTCGAAGGGGCGATCTTTCAGCGGGAAGATTTCAGCCACACACCAAAATATAAGGAGGACAGTTAAGATGAATTTCCAAAAGATGTTACCGGACATAATGATACGATTTTTTCAGAGTTAAGTTAGGACAGATCACTTCTTCTCGTTCTTCTCAGCTGGCTCAACTTTTGTAGAGATAAACTGTTTGCCGAGCTCAACCTTGATATCCGCAGCAATTTCAACCACGAAACGATCCTTTTTGACCTGAGTTATGGTGCCAAAGATTCCACCAGTTGTGACAACCTTGTCCCCTTTTTTAAGTTCCAACAGCATTTTGTCATGCTCCTTCTGGCGTTTTCGCTGAGGAGCAATCAACAGAAACCACACACCTGCGAACAACAGAATGATAGGCAGAAATGACCCGAGTCCACCGCCGGGCGCGCCTTGTGCCAGTGGCAAAGAAAGTGAATTTAATAATGACATGGTTTGGTGCTAGTTAAAAACCTTTAAAAAAAAGACAGTGATTGTGAAATGGCAAGGGTTGATTCGTGAGAAGAAGATTGAGGGCATGATTTCGAAGTATTGGTGTGTAGGCTCTTCTTTCGGTTTTTACACTTTTGGGCACCATAAAACAGGCCATTCTAATAATCTGTTTCGTTAATCTCGCCAGTGCCAAACTTTGTTCTTCGTTCGTTTGCGCTAAATTTTTTTTAAACTTTGGGCCATATTATAACAACGTATTTCTTTCAATACCTAGATGAAAGCGAAGCTTACTTTAGAAGCCCCATAATAGTAATAGGTTTAAATTTTAAAGTTGACTTAATTAAATTTACTTAACAAAGACATAATTCTCAAATCTTTATTAAAAACAGACTAATATCATGCCACTCAAAAAAAAATCACCCGAAGAAGAAAAACTTGAAAAAGAAATTATGAAAGCTACGAAGGAGCTTAGTAATTTCCAGAAAGAAAACAGGAGATTGAATCTGAAAGTTTTATTTGAATCAAGAGACAAATGGCTAACGGATAAATTCGAAGCTCATATGAAAAAAGAATTTAACTATGAAAATTATTTGTGTGCAAAGGCTTGTGAAGATGAAATGTCTGGTGTTGAATTATATGATACTTTCCTTGGTCCTGATGCGAAACATGAAGTAAATACCGATCAATCTAACTTAAAAAAGTGTTTACTAGATGGAGCTGAACAACAAATGGATTCAGGAGTCGAGATGAAGTATTTATTTGATGAGGAAAAACTTCATAAATTCCTGCGAGTAGAATGTCTCTCAAATTTGAGAGATCCGTTAGCACGCTTTGTAGATTCGCTCGCAAAATTATATTTCGAAGATAAAATGGAAGATGATTTATCCGATGAAGCTGTAGAAGCTGTGAAAAAAGACTTTAGGATAAAATGATATCTTAAAGTAGCTAAATGGTTAGTCACTATCCTTGGAATACCAGCATTTAGTTTGGTTACAAAGTCCGAATACAGTCATCATAGCTCTTCCTTTGCAGAAAGACTTTTAACAACAAAGCGTTACTTGTATATAATACGGTCTAAAATCTAGAGTTTCTTGAAGTAGCAAAAAAAATTGCATGACAGTGAAGTAACTAAACTAAAAAGCTGGAATCTACTTACTTAAGCTCACTTCATTACCCCATAGCTCTTCCGGCTTCTGACGTTTGCGAATCAGATGCGGAACCTTTGACTCGTTCAGTAACACTTCTGCCACCTCGGGATAGGAGTTGTAGTGCTTCGCCGTCATCGCAGAACAATAGGCCCCGGCACCATCAATCACGCACAGATCACCGATCTCTGTCGTCGGCAGCTTCCGCGGTGCCAACAGCTCGGGATCGCCCGGCGCCGGTGACAGGATGTCGCCAGACTCGCAACAATGTCCGACCACCATGTACTCACGCAATTCTTTGCTTGGTTGGGATTGCAGAATATGGATCGGGTGTTGTGCTCCGTAGAGCGAGGGCCGCAGAATTTCCGTCATCCCGGAGTTTAACTTCAAAAAAGCGTAACCATCCTCACCGGTCGAAACAATATCCTGCACCTTACAGAGCAGCGACCCGGCATTGGCGACCAGAAAGGTGCCCGGCTCAATCTCCAGTTGAATCTCGCGTCCGGTTTCTTCGGCAAAATCACGGAATTTCTGCGCTACTGGCGCGCCACATTCCTGCAGGTCAGTCCCGGTCTCATCGGCCATGCGTGCGACTTTATAACCGCCCCCCAAATTGAGAGTAACGACCTCCGGAAGCTGACGAACAATGTTGAGGCTCAACTCGGAAACCTTCTGCCAGACTGCTGGATCGCTGCCGGAACCGATATGCGTGTGCACACGGACAGCCTTTAACTTATAGCGAGCGATCAAGGCTTTTACTTCATCAATGTACTTATACCAAATCCCGAAGCTGGACGCCAGACCACCGACATTGGTACGATTGTTCCCACCCGAACCTTTACCGGGATTAAACCGCAGGCCAATTCTGCGCTCCGGAAACGCCTGCCCAAACCGCTCCAGTTGATTCAGCGAACAGGCATTGATTTCAATCCCCAGATCGTACAGTTCGGCAAAGTCATCCGGCAATTCCTGAGCGCTCAGGCTGATGTTTTTAGCAGGAATTCCGGCCGCCAAGGCACGTCGGACTTCATACCCGGAACTGGCATCGATCAGCAAACCTGCAGCATTGAACAGTTGCAAAATCGCAGCATTCGGGGAGGACTTCATCGCGTAGCGAACGTTCAGTCCAAACGCATTTGGGAATGCCAGCGCAGCAGTCGCGTTCTCCTGAAGCATCTTCTGGTCATACACGTAAACAGGCGTGCCAAACGTTTCGGAGATATGATGTGCTGTTGTGTAATTCAGAAATTTGGGCTGTGGGTAATTTGTCATACTTGAAATTTGTTGGTTCAGCAGTTTACGGCCTTAATTCGGCAGTTGGAACCACGAATGAACACGAATTAATTTTATAAGTAAATGATCAAAAATACATACGAATCGACTCATGTAAAAATATCGATTTAACGATGCTTGCCATTTCAGCAGTGCCTGAGATTCGCACTACTATCATCGAATCTCTGGTTTGGTTATCCGCTATTTTCAGTGGAAACATCAGGATGATCGTTGAGTTTTGTCGCAAGCGTTGGCTGGAGCAACGTAGCGCGCAGCTTTAGCAAGCGTTCTCTGGATTGGACTGAGAGGCACTGAAACGCTCGCTGAAGCGTCGCGCTACGCTCTATGCATTTTTCAAATGCCACAAACCTCAAAAGCTGTTTATTCATCGGGACGTAACCACTATTTCCCTTGTCTTTCAAAGGGCGTCGATGCTTTGGCAGTTTATAGCTAAGTATGTAATTATATGGACCCATGATTCTTATCCAAAATGGTAGCGCAGGCGCGTCCCCGCGCCGCACGACCGTTTGAATGCTCAGGCTTACGCGACGCGGTTGCGCACCGGGGACGGTGCTGCGCTACCTGAATGCGATCGGCAAAGTTGGCTTTTCCGGTTTCATGGCTGCACGCTCGTCTCAGCAAATGCGTGTCTGACTGCGGCAACTGTCATATACAGTCCCAGAATAACCATACCCAATGCAGCACAACCCAAGAGGCTAAACGGACCATACTGAAAAACCATAATCAGCAGTGCAGCAATCGGCATGACAAGCATTACCAGCGTAGGGATCACGGCAAAGCCATAACCAATCCGTCGGTCTTTCAGGAAAACCAAAAAGGTAATCAGCGCCAACGCTGCCAGAAGCTGATTGGTCGCGCCGAACAGTGGCCAGATCGCTTTCCAGACTGGCAATACCGTGCCGTCGGCTGTCCGGAATTTTGTAAATGCGGCAACCGCAGGCACAATCAATACGATCAGAGTACCCACATAACGACTCCAGCCATTGCGCCAGTCAAACAGTTCTTCGATCAGAAAACGGGTTAGTCGTGTGCAGGTATCCAATGTCGTTAGCAGGAAGGTGCTGACCGCCATAGTTGCAAAAGCGACGCCAACCGTCTCAGGAATACCGAGGGAGCCAAAGAAAACAGACGACCCACGCGCAAACGCTGCAACCGGCCCACCCTCCATCGTCCCGGATACGCCAAGACACGCCAATGCAAACACAGCTAGCAAACCCTCGACCAACATAGCACCGTAGGAAACCCGTTTGATGTCGCACTCGGTCTTAATCTGCTTAGAGGTCGTCCCACTACTGACAATGCTATGAAATCCACTGCACGCACCGCAGGCTACCGTAATGAACAAAACCGGCGTCAAATAACTCCAGTCCTGAGGATTGAATGATGTGTATACCGGCAATTTAAAATCACCCCGCTGAACAGTCAGTCCCAGAACACCCAGCAAAAGGATCGCATACAAATAGGTCGCACTTAGAAAATCACGTGGTTGCATCAACACTTTGACCGGCAGGATAGCCGCGCAGTAGCAGTAAAGCAATACCAGCAGCGTTAGAGTCGTCTTGCCCAACGACGAAACCGGAAACTGAAGCCCAACCCAAAGCCCCAGATACGTGAGTGCTATGAAAATTGGCACGACCCAACCGAACGACACCCGGCTTCTTCGAATGATCCAGCCAAATAAAAATGCTACGACAATAAACCAGCCCGAAGCGGTTGCCACTGCCGGTTCCTCGACAAATCCAACAACTGTAAGATCCAGAAAGACCACAATCACATAGACCAAAGCCAGTAGCACAAATATCAGAAACAGTTTGCCCGTTCGCTCACCGATCAGATCGCGACAGGTCGCGGTGATGGACTGCCCTCGGTAGCGCAAGGACATGAAAGTACTCCCAAAATCGTGCACCCCGCCAACAAAGATCGAGCCGACAATGATCCAAATCCAGGTAGGGAGCCATCCAAACAGGGATGCTGCAATGATCGGCCCCACGATCGGCCCAGCGCCGGCAATCGACGAAAAATGATGTCCAAACAAAATAGCTGACCGTGTCGGCACATAATCCACCCCATCATTCACCTCGTGTGCCGGCGTCGTACGCGCTGGGTCAATCCCGCAACGCCTTTCAAGAAACCGCCCGTAAAACAGGTAGGCGAGTATGAGCAATAGCGCAGATATAACAAACAGTATGAGTGACATAGTAAGCTTGAGAACTTCGAACGTTGGACTTCGAACGTCGAATATTCAATATTGAATGCTCACATGTTCGATCGGCTTAGAATACTGCTGAGTCGGCGCAGCAGGCCGCCTGACTTAGGTTTGCTCGGAGCAGAATCCTGCCCTGTCAGTGCATAATGCAGAAGCCCAAGTACTGTGCTGTACTGAGGGACTTGTAGTTCCTTGGCCACATTTTTCGGACCGACAGATGAACGTGCCTCCAAACCAAAGATGCTGCTTGCGGTCGCATCGATACCCTTCAGGAGTGAGGTGCCCCCCGTGATCACAACACCGGAAGCAATGTCACCGGGCGTCAGCAAATTTCGGTCTGTCAGGGTTTGTTTGATGATTTCGAAAATCTCCGATACACGCGCCTCGATAATCTTTGTGATGGAAGCCATTGAGTACTCTCGGTCACCGATACTCAAGTCCCCATACAGCCAGGTCTTCTTATCGCGGTCTTCACTCTCATAGTAAGCGCGACCACTCTTTAACTTTATTTCTTCGGCGCTTTTACGACCAATACGCAGACCGATGCTCAAGTCGTTTGTTATGTGGTCACCTCCAACCGGGACGACACCCGTCAGAACAATATAACCTTTGCGATAGAGTACAAAATCCGTTGTTCCACCACCGATGTCAATGACGAGCGTGCCATTCTCCTTCTCGGCCTCTTCCAGCAGGACTGCTCCGGAAGCGATGCTCGAAATGATAATGTCACCAACATCCAGATCGATACCACGGATCACCCGCAGGCTATCGCTAACTACCTGACTACTTCCGTGCACCGACCAGTAACCCACTTCCAGCCGTTTGCCCTGCTTTGAAAGCGGATTGTCAAACACTTGGCCATCAATTCGAAAAGGGTTTTGAATATGGTGGATGTAAGTTCTGGAATCTTCGAGTCGGCGGCGTTTGGCATCCTTTTTTGCTTCTTCGATATCGGCGGCTCGAATTACCGAATCAGAAGCGCTTACAGTAGTGGTGCCTACGTTGAAATCCCCCTGCAGATGGCTGCCAGTTTGCGCAAGGTAAACTTCATCAATACGAATTCGGGTATTTTCCTCGGCAGTCATGATTGCGGCATGCACACAATTACTCGCAGCCTTCAGGTCTGTGATTACGCCCTTTTTCACTCCTTTGGACGAACAGGAAGTGTGACCGATAATATTCAGCTCAGAACCGTCCGTTATTTCGCCCATCAGAATGGAAATTTTGGACGTTCCGATTTCAACTGCGCCAACTACTTTGGACTGACTCATAGATAAAAAAGTGCTCTTAATGTGAGTGATTGAAAACTAGAAAAACTGTGCTCGACCACTGCTTAACTGTACAGCGGCGGCTCCGCGTAACGATAGATCAACTCGCTTCAATGAAGGATCACCATTTTTTTTAAAGTAGTCGAGGATGTATATCAAACGATCCATCTGTAGTGCAAAGTCTTTGGAAGCACCGAATACGATCTTGGGAACAAGGGATGAGCGCACTTCAATCACCTGGCCTGGCAGGCCGGTTTTTCCGTTAAAGTATTGCAGGGAGACGACCTGCCAGGTTTCCAGAAGTTCCGGCCGCATGTTGCCTGCCAGATCCAGCAGCTCTGCTACCTGATCAACACCAAGGATAGGGAGATAGCTCTTGTCCGGATTTTGGTACGGTAGCAGATAGGGCAACCGCTTTAGTTCACTTTTGGAATATTCGAATCCGCGATAGACAAGGCCATCGCGTGCTACCAAGCGCAGGCGTCTTTTGCCATCGGAACCCTGGGTGAGCAAACGCAGCAGCGGCTTGCGCTCAGTAATCTTGATACTCAGGTCACCCGGAAAGACACGCTCAACAGAAGCAGCCTTTACCTGAGGAATTTTCTCGAGTTTTGCCTTAAGCGCAAAAATATCGATCTCCATTATCGGCATTCCCTCCTGAGGACCGATGATGTTTTGCAGCCAATCGTCGGTCAACACACCATCGGTGTAAAATAGAGTTCTTTCAACTGGATTAACCGCCACAGAGGCCACCGCTTGTCTTGCATCGCGATCCAGCATTTTCACCAATTGATACAGCAACCCCGCAATTGATAACAAGAGCAACAGGACTCCAAACAGTTTGAGTAAAGGTATCCATCGACGCTTGCGGGCCGCGGAGGAGCCGACCCGGGAACTTCGTGGCCCGGCAAGTGCGCGCCAGCTTTGTGCACCACTTGCAAAAGTGTCTCCTTTTTGTCTGTCTCGCCCAATCATCTGTTTGAAAGTCTCACTTTGTGTTACCGGGCCATAAAGCGCCGGATCGCCGGTGTAACCAGTTCATGGGCCAACGCTTCAAAGTCCAGTCCGATGCAGGATGCGCTTTTGGGCAGCAAACTGGTAGAAGTCAGACCAGGCAGTGTGTTAATTTCAAGAAAATACGCCACCGTACCCTCAAGCAGAAAATCGATTCGGGCAAAGTCGCGACAACCACAATCGGCAAACAATGTTTCGGCATCTTTTTTGATCTGTGCTTCGACCGCCGGTTCCAAATCTGCCGGATAGCGGTACTCCGTAGCTCCGGGAGTGTATTTGGCAGCAAAGTCATACTCGCCTTTAGGACTCAGGATTTCGACAATGCCCATCGCTTTGCCGTTGAGCAGACCGACGGTGAGTTCACGCCCACGGATCCGTTGCTCGATCAGCCAGTTACCATTGCGAATCAGGGAGAGCGCAACTCCCAGTGCTGAGCGATGCTCAGTGAACGCGAGCCCTACACTACTTCCTTGATCCGATGGTTTGACCACCAGGGAAGCCCCCAACTCTTCAATCACCGAATCAGCCATAGGAACGTCGGTTCCTTTGAAGGAAATTGCTTTGGGCGCCGGTATGCCGAGCTTATGAGCTCGCTCCTTGGTCTGGTCTTTCAGCATGCATAGATGGCTCGCCTCAGCACCACTGCCGCAATAACAGATACCAGCGCGCTCCAGAAGTTTTTGCAAGTGACCATCTTCCCCGAAGGTACCATGCAGGGCTGGAAAGACAATCGATCGTTGGCTCTGGATCGATTTTGGGAGCACCTCATCGTCAATGCGCTGCAGATCGACTGTAAACTGTCTGCTCAGAGCATCCGCAATCGCCTGACCGCTCAACAGCGAAATCTCACGCTCCGAACCAACGCCTCCGTACAGAACGACAATTGATTCCGGGCCAGTAACTAAATTTTCACTCACTGCTTATAAGGTTCATCTTATTTAATACCGCATCCCACGAATGACCGAGCACCAGAACTTCCGGCTCTAGAATGTAGCCTGATTTGGAATGTATCTGCTCCCGCACCTTTCGTACCAACTCAACAACATCCTCAGCACTTGCACCCCCACGGTTTACAATGAAGTTGCCGTGCACATCGGACACCTCCGCACCACCGACTCGCATGCCTTTGAGGCCGCAGGTATCAATTAACTTACCGGCGTAATTACCCTCCGGATTTTTGAAAATACAACCGGCACTCGGATGTCTTGGCTGTGACGATTTTCTTAGATTCGCATAGCTGTCCATCCGATCGCGTATGGAAACCTCTTTTTCTGCCTCGATACTTTTCAAAACTGCACCCAGTGCGATCCCACGGCTGATCTCCTCTACTTTTCGATACTCCACATGGAAGAAATCCTTAGGCAAGCTCTGTAATTTCCCCGCTTCATCCAGAAGCTGTACCTGTTCTACCACGTCAAATATCCACTTGCCCATCGCGCCGGCATTCATCCGCAAAGCACCGCCTACGGTTCCGGGAATGCCTTCGAGAAATTCAAAGCCGGTAAGCCCGATCTTTGCTGCATATCCACATAATTCTTTGAGGCGCACGCCTGCCGCTGCCCAAATACGTCCGTCCGGCAACACTTCGATACGGCGCCATGCAGCTCCCGAAAACCGTATTACCAAACCTTCAAACCCTTCATCCAGGACGAGTATATTTGAGCCGCGTCCCAAGCAAAATGGCTTGAGATCAAACAGTTTGGCCGCACTTAACAACATCCGCAAGTCAGACAAATTACCTGGCTCGGCATAAAAACGTGCTGCACCGCCAACGCGCATTGTCGTCTTTTTTGCAAGTGGTTCGTCACACTTCAAAACACATTCCGGCGATACGCGATCCTGCAAAAAGTCGTGCCATGCTAGATCCAGCTTCAGACGACTGCGATACATGGATGTAAAAATGCCTGCAAATAAATGAATATCTCCGGCTCCAACGAATGTTAGCAAAGTTGGCTCTTGACTAAGAGCATCGGCCAGCTGCCGCACACCATGCGGATTCATCTCCAAAACAACCGGAGGGTGCGAGCCAAAGGTTTCCACGAATGCTTCCGTCGTGCCACTTTCGATCACTGGTTCGTGTGCTGGGTAAACCGGAAGCAAAAACAGTTGGTCAGCCCTTTGGAGAACATCTGCAAACTCTTGCTTAAATTGACTGGTCCGAGAGTAACGATGCGGTTGAAAAACGACGATCAGTTTGTGATCCGGAGCTGTCGAACGCAGGCTTTCGAGAAGCATCTCAACTTCTGTAGGATGATGCGCATAGTCCTCCAGAATCATTAACTGCTCGTCGCGATACAGCGTTGCTTGACGGCGCGCAATTCCACTGAAGCCGGACAAGACATCCGCTGGCCATTTGATTGATAACAGCTCCAACACCGCAAGTGCTGCAGTGCCATTGATCGAATTAATCGCATCTCCCCTAGGCACTTTGGCTCGGGTTGCCTTGAATTCTCCAGAAAGATTCAGCAGTCCATCCGCTTCCGGGATTGATTTAAAATCACCACTTTCACCAAACGTTAAGCACTTTGCGCCCTTGGTTATCTTGAATTTCCCGGCTTGTTCTTCTTCCTCATACAGCAGAACATACTTACTTGTACGATCGATCAAACTTTGGAAAGTCACATCCAGGAGTTCAACGGTCGAGTAACGGTCCGCGTGATCCCAGTCCGCGTTTAGTAAAACAGTTATTTCAGGGGAAAAACAATCAATCGTGCCGTCGCTTTCATCGACTTCAGCGACGAGCCAATCACTATCGGCATAATTACTGGGCGGCAGCGACTGATCATTGAACAAACCTCCTATAATATAGCTTACATCGACCTCGCACTGACGAATCGCATGGGCAATCATGCCGGAAGTCGTTGTTTTACCATGGCTTCCGACGATCGCAACCAAGCGCTTTGAAGCCGCAATCTCAGCGAGCATTTCGCCACGCCGAAGCGTCTCCAGACCTGATTCGATAGCTGCTGCCAATAGAGGATGATCCGGTTTTACCGCACTCGAATAGATAATCCGATCAAACTGATCGATTTTTTCCGCCAGGAGAAACTCCTCAAGTCCGACACCTGACTGCGTCAAAAAACGTCGGATGGATTCCTGCAAATTATCATCGCATCCAGAAACGGCATATCCAGCACGTGCCATCCACCCTGCGAGAGGTGCCATTCCCATTCCTCCGACACCGATGAAGAGATATTTTGGCTTGGTTACAGTCATTGATAAATGGTTGCTTATCGTTTTAGACAAAAATACGTAGTTGAGGATTTTTTACTGATAAAACCTTTAAGTTTCTTTTTTGAATTACAAGGTCAAGTTGAATAGCCACAGTAATATTTAACCAAGCTCAAATCAACCGTTGATTTGGACTATCAGCGTATCCTTATGGGATGACTGTAAAATAACTCTAAAATAAAGTGAGAAATTGCTTGATTAAATCATTTTTAAGACGTTTTTTACTACGTTTTCAATGAAAGCAACAATACACACACAAGGACGTCAGTTCACCGTATCGGCCGGGGATATTCTAAAGGTCAATCAGTTTCCGGACACAAAATCGGGAGATACTGTGGACATCAATGAAGTGCTTATGCTCGGAGAAGGTGCCGAAGCTCAGTTTGGTACTCCTTATGTTGAAGGTGCATCAGTAAAGGCAATCATACTTGAAAATAAGAAAGACAAGAAAGTAATTGTTTTTAAAAAGAAACGTCGTCAGGGCTACAAGAAACGTCGTGGCCATCGGCAACATCTTTCCATAATCAGAATCGAATCTATCAACGGATAACTAACCCTTAAAAATTTAACAGATGTCACATAAAAAAGGACAAGGAACTTCACGTAACGGACGCGACAGCAAATCAAAGCGGCTTGGTGTCAAAAAATTTGGTGGCGAGAGTGTTATACCCGGTAATATTATTATGCGTCAGCGTGGTACACGTTATCACCCGGGAGAAAACGTTGGTATGGGGCGCGACTTCACTCTTTTCGCATTAAAGCTAGGGAAGGTCGAATTCGATAAAACGCATCGTAAGATCAATGTTGTCGAGATCGATGAATCGATTGCCAAAGTCGCCTAAACTTATAGTTTAACGAATACTTTAGTGAAATCCTGGTTTTTTTTGAAACCAGGATTTTTTATGCCCGAATCAAATCCACGGAAAGAGAACGCTTTGATCAGTTCTGGCCAAAACACTTAAATTCGCCTTTGTAGCGAGCGATTATTTTCTGAATTGGCTGAACCGCTTCCGGCGCTACCCGAAAACCAACAAAGTGGATGCGCGGCTTGATACCGTACTTACGTGTCAGAGCACGAAGGGTCTTCTCAACATCCTGCCAAGGCACATCACCTCCGCTGGCTTTTGTCGTCTTACTGCGCTGAAAGTCTCCATCTGATACGATAAAAACAACCTCTGGCTCCATCTGAAAAGCAACTGTAAGCGCGCCCTGAATACCGTCTTCTGAAAATTCAAGCTGGGTCTTCTTCCGGCTGGAGCGGACATTTGCAACGATCCAGGACTTAGCTTCCAACTTATTGCGTGCTGTTGCGGCTATCATGTAATCCCGAAATGTACCAACCCTTCGGGCAAAGGGCACTAAACCAAAAAGTGTGTTTGCATTCAGACCATCCACCAGCCTGGAAATTTCATACACAAAGGCGTCGGTGGTCACACCGGCAGCACTTGCCTTGTTCCAGACAGTAGAGCTGTTATCAAATAATATCAGGATACGCTGTCCTTGGTCCTCAATACCAAAAAGTGATGCAGTTGACGACTCCGTCTTTAACCCATTCAAGGCACCGAGTAGCTTCGACTGGCCCAGTAAAGCATCGGATTGGAGACCTGTCGGATTCGGCTCAATGGGATTGAATGCACTTTTCGGCAAGTCTGGCAATGCAGGCATTGAATCAGGTATCAGCGCTGCCGCACTTATTCGCTCGATCTGCATCGGCGAACTGGCTGCGTTTTGAAAAGCGGCCAGCGCTACCTTGTGTTCCAGTTCTTTCTGAGGAAGATATATTTTCTTTTTCGCTACAAACACTGACTTTGGTTTTGCTTCAGGCACCAGCACAACAACAAAAACAGTCATGCAAAGCAGTATTGCCTGAATTAGGAATGCCAGTGCCAGGGGCCCGAATTTCGACTGACTATAGATTTGCCTTCGAAAAAACCTTTGGAAAAGTGACGTCATTTTGGAGTAAAAAAGGGTAAGCTTAGTAGCTAAGCAGATCGCAAAAGTTTTAAAAAGACAAAAACATAACTTGACTTTAAAAAAACGCCTTCTAGCTTCCATCTTTCTAACTTTTTGCGGGGTAGTAGCTCAGTTGGTTAGAGCGCCTGCCTGTCACGCAGGAGGCCGCGGGTTCGAGTCCCGTCTATCCCGCCATTAACATTTTTTAATTAAATCTTCACTTATCAATTTTATATGAGCTCAATTAGCAAAAATCTCAATCGTTCACGCAACCCGATGGATCTCACTTTTTTTGATGTGGCACAACTGTCACGTTTCGTGAGTGAAACGGGTAAGATCATGCCCCGCAAAGACACCGGCCTCTCAGCGAAGCACCAACGTCGTGTGACAACACTCATCAAGCAGTCCCGTAACATGCTTACGATGATGTAAATCGGCTTCCGATACCACTTTCTTAATCCTTCCTCTCAAGAGGAGGGATTTTTTGTATCTGCACATACTGTTCGCATGCACTCATGATTCTAAAGGCAACTCCAGCAAATATAGACTACTGTGTTCGTCTGCTGAAAAATGATGACATTATCGGCATTCCCACCGAGACAGTTTACGGCCTGGGCGGCAATGCACTTAAAGAAAAAAGTGTTCGTAGAATTTTCCAGACCAAAGGCCGTCCACTAATAGACCCTCTGATTGTTCACTGCAAAGATCTGGAATCGACTGATTCAATTGCTGTATCAAACCAGAGGTTTCGCACCCTCGCCGAAGCCTTCTGGCCGGGACCACTTACCCTGATTGTTCCAAAAAAAAAGCGTGTTCCTGATATTGTTACCGCAGGATTGGACAGTGTAGCGATCCGCGTGCCTCGACATCCGGTTTTCCTCAGCTTACTGGAAAAGATCGATTTTCCACTAGCTGTGCCGAGCGCAAACCCCTTTGGCTATGTTAGTCCAACCTTAGCTGAGCATGTACAGCGAACGCTTGGTAAAAAAATCAAAGCGATCCTGGATGGAGGCCCCTGCGAAGTTGGACTTGAATCGACAATCTTGGATTTACGCAACCCTGAGAAGCCTGTACTCCTGAGACAGGGTCCGATTACTGCCTCACAAATCAGTAAATGTCTGGACTGTATGGTAGTGGCAGGAACCAATAAGAAAAATGACGATCAATCTGCGCAAAGTGCTCCAGGCCAACTTACCAGGCATTACAGCCCTAAGACAAAAGTTGATCTACTCGAAAATGGCAGTGTTCAGAAAGAAAATTCGACTGTTTTTCACATAGATAGTTCAACTGCACTCGTATGTAATCAAAAACCCGAATGGTATGTAAACCAATCAAACATTTACTGGTTATCTGAAACGGGAAACGCTGATGAAATGGCAAGAAACCTCTTTGCTCTGATTCAAAAACTGGACGGACAACAGCTACAAAAGATTTATGTAGAAAAGGCCCCCTCCGAGAAACTTGGTCTGGCGATAAACGATCGTCTGGAACGAGCCGCAGCAAAGTCCTAATTTTCATTTCCAAAATTCGTCTTTCAGGTTTTTAATCCTGGCCCTGCGAGAACTGCCAGGCGATTACCTCATAACACCCTGTGGACTTCCCTGGTGATTTAGAGTTTTGTCGAAGGGAGCGGCGTGGCTAAAACTAGCAGATTGGTATTACTGATCTTCACTGGACTCAGTATAGTAATCTTTATATTCGCCCGTGTAGTAACCAGAATATCGATATGACAAGTTGCTACGAATGTCATTGAGAATGACACCCAACAAAGGCTTGTTGGAATCTTTAATATTACGCAGCTTAACCGACGCCATCTTGTGACTAACGTTATTGTATTTGACAACATACAGGACACCGTCCGCAGCAGGCAGTAAATTCAACGCATCACTAACAGCTGCAAGAGGCGGTGAATCAATGATGATACGATCATATCTTTCTCGCAGCTCGGAAATCATCTCTCTGAATTTTGGGTTATTCAAAATCTGGGTTGGGGTTTTGGACTTACCTCCAGCAGACAGGATATCAAAATTAGGATATACGTCCTTGTTGATAAAATCATCCAGACTTGCGTCACTTTTCATGTAGGTGAGGATACCCTTGTCCTTCCCTGCTTGTAGTAACAAACGAGCCACAGTTGGCAGGCGAAGGTCTGCATCTAGAAGCAGAGTCTTTTCACCATGGTTAGCAAATGCCAAAGCCAGATTAGAACTTACAAAAGATTTCCCTTCTCCCGGGATCGTGCTGGTTGACAGTATAACTTTTGCATCCTTGCTATTTTCGTTTAATTTGAGGGCTGAATATATTGAGCGGAAAACTTCCGTGACCGTACTGTTTACATTGGAAGCAACCATTTGTGATTTGCCACTATCATTCAGATCTTTAATCCTTGGAATGACCCCGATTAACGGCAGTCCAAGAGTTTCTTCGATATCAAATACACTTTTTATTCGATCATCAAAAAAAGCGACAAGGAAGATCAGCCCCATGCCGACGACAATTCCTCCAAAAAACCCTGTAGTAATATTTAGGAGTAAGTTAGGCGATGAATGGCGTATCGGCGGGAATGCTTCGTCAATTATCCGGACATTTGTTTTCTTAAAGTTAACCTGTGCACTTTCCTCGGTCATTCGGACAGTCAAAGCCTGCAGAAAGCTTTGCTCGACAGACATCATGCGATGGAGTGCATTGTACTCAATACGAGTTTTACTGAGTTTAAACAATTCATCTTCTTTTTCCTTAAGCCGCTGCACAGCAAGATCATAATTGCTTTTTGCTTCAGTGTAAGCTGCATATATTTCATTGGCTGAATCAGTAACCGCCACTTCCAATTCAGACTCAGACTCTTCGAGTGCAGTGAACTGAGCAATCATGATAGGGTGTTTTTCACGATAACGTTTTGAGAGTGACGCTATCTTTATCTTTATCTGAGATATTTGATCCAGAAGCGACACCACCCTCCCTGCTTCTGCTATGGATGATAATTCCCAGAGATTTTCGCCTTTTTTACTATACGTTTCGATCTGCTCCCAACGAATCGAAAAGCTGTCGTATTTACTTTTTGCTTTGAGCTTTATTTCTCTAAGTTGCAGCAAATCCGCAAGCATGGTGTTTTCGTTTTCATTGAGAGAAATTGCATCGTTCTGTTCTCTATAGTCTGCAATCTGCAGCTCAAGTTCACCGACCCGGTCTCTTTGTTGCTCAACTCTCTCTTTCAGCGCCTGAACAGCTCTTATAGAGCTTTCGACATTTAGCATCTGATTGTAATCGCTGAATTCTTTTGCAAAAAGATTGGTTATGCGCGCAGCAATTACCGGGTCAGGATGTGTGAAGCTTACTACCAAGGTAAGACTCATCCGTTGAGGTATGATTTTTCGATTTTTGCCTAAAATATCGACTGCAGTAATAGCCACGCCTGCCATTGCCTTATCCCTATAAGGAGCCATGAATTCTTCTAGCTCATCCGCCTTTAGTCTCTCTTTTACTCTCCTGATCATCGTGAGACTATTGAGTATATCAATCTGCGTATTAAAGTCTTCTACACCGAGTATCTTATTCGGTTCCAACTCAGTCATTGGCTGTAGTGGCGAAGGGTCATCGCGCAATAACTGTATTTTTGAAACTGCTGTGTACATCTTGGTCTTTGTCACCGTATACATAACAGAGCCTAAAATGAATATAAACAGAGCTACAATTAGATACCAAGACCGCTCGCGAAACATACCCAGGTAATCCCTTACGGAGCGTTGAGGCCCCGCCGGAGAGGGCTCACCCATACTGAAATTGGAATAATGATAGTCGTTTGCATAGTACCCATCACTTTTACCACCAGCGTTCGGGTGTGCAGTATCACCTAGATTTTCTTTTTCCATTTGGGCTAGTTATACTTTTTAGAGAATTCTTTCCGGCACCCAGATCGTGTCACCCTCTTCCAAAACGATATCTTCGGAATCGGGATCTGTAAGGATTTTATTGAAATTTACCTCTATCTGCCGGGACTTGCTGTCATTACTGACACGTTTGACCTTCAAAGCTCTAGGGTTTCCCAGACGTGATATGCCGCGCACTTCTGCGATTGCTTCTGTAAGTGTCAAATCTCGATCATAGGGTATCTCAACAATTCCCGGGTTATTCACAGAACCCAGGACTCGAACGACTTTAGGCGAAAAAGAAACGACCAAAACAGAAACCTGCGGATCGACTAAATAATCACGATCATATAAATTTGTGATCAAAAATTTCGCCTCTGATACTGTCAACCCCGCGACTTCCAGCTTTCCGATTAATGCCAGAGAGACGGTTCCGTCTCCTTCTATCCTTACTGTTTTTTCAAGATCTTCTTCCTGATACACATCAATCTGAATAACATCAGAAGGTTTCAGCACGTAGTTACTGCCAACAATGGCTCCAACGCTTCCATTAACAGAACTACTGTTTTTCGCAGTACTACCTGCATCGCTATTGTCCTGTGCAATTACCAGCGAACAAAGGAAAAATGAACACAAGCGCAAAGTAACTGAAGTGTAGTTCATGATGGATTGATAAAAAGAACAAAAAAACAAACTCGGCCGAAAAGCCTACTACAGATAGAATCTCAGTAACGAAGTGAAGCTGAAATATCCAAGATATGATTAACAAAACCTTGTCCAAGGCGATTTGAATCATTTTCAATGTAGGCATATCCAGTGCTGAAGCGCCAATACTGATTGGGAAGATAGGATAAACGAAAACCGCTTCTGTTCACAAAATCCTGCCCATCATT
The DNA here is from genome assembly GCA_963922575.1 of uncultured Opitutia bacterium. Taxonomy (GTDB): domain Bacteria; phylum Verrucomicrobiota; class Verrucomicrobiia; order Opitutales; family Coraliomargaritaceae; genus Lentimonas. The sequence continues at coordinate 46,568 of CAWUII010000002.1, read as the reverse complement.
ACCATCCTGGAAGTCATTATAGCCCAATTCTGTATATAAATTAGCAGCGAAGTTACCGGAAATCGTATAATCGAATTCTAATCTTGCAGATGTATTTTCGACGCTTTGCCCCTCACTGCCGACACCAAATCCACGTTGCAGGCGTAAAGATGACTTCAGTTTCGGTGTTGTGTAGTGGGTTAATTCTGCGTTGATCCCAAGCGTCTGATCCGACTCACGCTCCGCACCTTCAGGATTAACAGTACGATACCCAACTCTGAAAAACCCGCTCAGCTTCGGTAGAAGATTGCCACGGGCGCCGACGTTTATAAAACTGGATTCTCTGTGAAAATCAGTAACACCGGAGATTCCGACTTCTTCGAAAGAATACTCGTAGCCAACACTCAGGTCTACTTTTGGAGTCAGTTCGTAAAACAGATCAACCGGAATAGAATAAGATTCAACATCTGCAAGCCGGTCTTTTCTGTCTTTGTATTCACGGTCGTTGTAGTTGACACTTGAACTGAAGCTAAACTTTGGCGAAAGCGTATAAGTGCCCTGTAAACGAGCTCGTGTGACATCAAGCTGAATAAATTCACTTCCTTGAGTTCCCTCCTGTCCAGTGGTCGTCTGCTGCTGATCAAAAGAGTAAGAAGCATCTAGATCTAAGCGAGCGCCATCATAAGAACTCACCGCATTTACGTGCACATACTCCCCATTCAAATCAAAAAGCTCTTCAAAGCGTTGGATTTCATAGTTTGCTCGTATGCTTGCGTCGAAGCCGGATGCTTGATTACTTAAATTAGCTTCAAGACCAGGGTACACCTTTAGGACCCACTCTTCTACCTCATTTTCGTCATCAAAAAAAACATTCGAATACCAAAGCAATGAGGAAGAGCCGTCAAAAAATACGTTTACGTAATCACCTGCCACGATCAAAGGTGATGAGTAATTTGCACCTAAAGCCAATGGGGCCAAACTGCTTAATATAAATATGTATAAATTTCTTTTCACTTAATTTAGCTGCAATTTATCACACACTTACCAATAGATTTCCAGTAATTATTTGTAACAACTTTGTGTCAGATTTGGGTAAAGGCGACAGTTTTATTTATTCTTAAAATTTTATGACTGCGATCAAACGAAACAATTCAATGATTCTCATCCTGTGGGGGTTAATTATTTCCAAATGTTTAACGCTGGAATATTTAATTCAAGCCTATTCTATACCAATTAATTCTCTTTTCTACATCTGGACGCTAACCCTATCTATGGCTATCGTCGCTACAATCACTTTCCTAAATACCCAGAACATCAGACTTAGCTCACCGGGAAAGATTTCGGTCATCCATGTCTGCTGGCTCATATGCGTTGCCGCCGGTTTATTATCGGTAGCTTTTTTTGCTATTTCCAGCCAGTTGGGTTCGCAGCGTTTACTGGTAATTCTGACAATTATCACAGGCTTTGGCTATCTCATGCACGGCATCGGCATTGGGGAAAAGATCCTCATCGTCAGTGGCATCGGCTGGTGGATCGGCGCAGCTGTGCTGGCTACCCGGCATGGCATCGAGAGCATGGCCATACTTGCTTTTTTGATTATACTGCTGACGATCTTGCCCTTGATTATTGAGATGCGGCAAAAGAAAATCGGTTTCTTTTGAGCAAAGCTCTCGATTGAAGTCAGCGTCGACGTGGACCAAAACTACGTTTGGGCGCATTCCGCCTGACTTCTGCATTGCGCAGACGATAGATAATACGGGCTTTATCAAGATCGTAGGGACTCATTTCCATCTTCACGGTATCGCCGGTTGTGATCTTAATGAAGTGCTTGCGCAATTTTCCGGAAATATGGGCTAAAACTTTATGCCCGTTTTCTAATTCGACCATGAACATGGTACTGGGAAGAACGGAGACAACTTTGCCTTCGACTTCAACATAGTCTTCACCTTGCCAATCTTGTGAATCTTCTACTTCTTCTAAATCTTGGGAATCTGTCATAAATTATAATTAAAACCCTGTGAAACAAACGATTGATCACCATAAGTCAAGACCTCTTATTTCACTGTGCAGGGTTACAATTTCAGTTTTTTTTACTCTTTTTAGTGAGCTCATTTAAATCCTCGGTTTATGAAAATAAATAGTCTTCTATTTACATTATTGCCGGATTTCACCAACTGTCTTTTGGAATAATCCCATAAATCCTTTGCAGCAATACGAAACTCAATTCAGACAAAACGCTAAGCTTGCAGGATATTGTCCTACGATGAGTAGCCAAGAATTTATTGTTTTTTACAAAATACCCAGATACTTAAACATTAATTATGCTGCACTGTCCCTTTGAAAAAATCCATCCATCGGCACTCAACCGCGATTCCGAATATTTTATGGCGCTTGCTTACAATGAGGCAATTGATGCATGGAAACAGGATGAAGTGCCGATCGGCGCAATAATTGAGCACAAAGGACAAGTCATCGCCTCTGCACACAATGAGTCGCGCACTACGAACGATCCGACTGCACATGCAGAAATACTGGCGATCTCTCAAGCAGCCAGCCACGTCGGCGACTGGCGCCTCAACGAATGCTCTCTGTACGTCACAAAGGAACCTTGCCCGATGTGCTCAGGAGCTCTTGTTGTTTCCCGAATCGGCAGCGTATACTACGGCCTACCAGATCCAAATATGGGCTGTGTGGGCGGCGCTCTCAACTTAGGTGCGCTCCCCAACAGCAATCATCGCTTCGAATCATCAGGAGGTATTCTGGAAGAATTATGCCACAATTTGCTAAAAACTTTCTTTGAATCAAAGCGTGCGCTTAGTCGCACGAATAAGACAGGGAATGAACCCTCTGATTTTGCGCAAAACAGCGACCACTCTTTTTTTAATTAACAATCAGTCCTATTTGACAAGGGTTGGCTAAGTTCATACTCATTTAATTTTATCGTTCATTAAAACTAATAACAATTATGGCATACACACTACCAAAACTCGATTACGCTTATGATGCACTTGAACCTCACATTGATGCTCGCACAATGGAAATTCATCACAGCAAGCATCATAATGCATACATTACCAAAGTAAACGGCGCTATCGAAGGCACCGAATTTGCAGACAAAGATATTCACGACCTCATCAGCGATCTATCTAAAGTACCTGAAAATATACGTGGTGCAGTTCGCAACAATGGTGGAGGCCATGCAAACCACAGTCTTTTCTGGAAAGCCATCAGCCCAAACGGTGGTGGCAATCCAACCGGTGATCTCGCAAGCGCGATCGACAGCGAACTTGGAGGCTTCGATGCATTCAAAGAATCTTTTACCAATGCTGGCGCCACTCGCTTCGGCAGCGGTTGGGCGTGGCTTATCGTCAAGGCAGACGGCAAACTTGCAGTCACCTCAACGCCCAACCAGGACAATCCGCTCATGAAGGGATTTGCCGAGGTTGAAGGCACACCTTTGCTTGGGTTGGACGTATGGGAGCACGCCTATTATCTAAAATATCAGAATAAACGCCCGGAATACATCAACGCATTCTGGAACATTTTGAATTGGGCTGCTGCTGAAGAGAACTACCAGAAAGCAAAGGGATAACTCATCTCCTTAGGTTCAAAGTTCGACATTCAGTGTTCTTTTCCATTTCGGATTTGAGCAATTGCTTTTCCGTCAGTACTTAGACGCCTCGCACTGCACACAAACTAAATGCGTTCGCCTAATACGGCGCAAGTGTTGTGCGAGAGCGTGTGAGTGCTTTTCTGAAAGGTAAATAAGTTTAGATAGCAGGTTCTTCATTATTTCCTGTGGAAAGGTAGCTCGATAAATACTTCCCCTGTCTTTTAAAAGAAGCCATGGCTACACCAAAATTAAGTTTTTAGATCAACTGTTCTTCCACTAAAAATAGCGAGGAACCGGATGAGGTTTTTGTAAGGATTTGTTTTACAAGATATTGCGAAGATGTGAAGACGCACCTTTTGGTGCATCAAGTCAGTTTCGCAGTACCTTTGTAGAGCAGAAGATTACGAAAGATCGCAATCTCAACTCACGAATCTAGGATCATTCAGTGCCGACAAACGCACGGTAGCAGAGCAGCATCCTTCATACCGTGGATGATCTTCTTATCCGCCGGGCATAGCGTTGCCAGAACACCGCTCAACCGGGCTTGCTGTGTCTTGTCGTCGACAAAATAGTAAGGGCACAGCCGCACTCGGCTCTCCATCTGAAGCAGTGTGCCATCTTCCTGATAAACCGGGTGTTTCCGGCGGCTTGGTTTGGCATATACCTGCAATATGTGCAGTGAGTTGTCAGCCATCGCTACAGCCTGTTCGATCGCGCGTCTCCACTCGGAACGCGAAGAGTCACTGCCAAGTATTACACTGCGTGCGCCCCAGGCGCTTTCATGAAAGCCGCTTATCTTAATGATCAAATTACGCTCTTTACGGCCAGCATTGGCAAGTTCCAGCCAGTCAGTAATTGGTGTGCCGTTAACAAATGGTGCATTTAGTAAAGCATTTGGCGGCAGCGCAACTGGATCGATCACCCATGTTGGCGGAATGATGCGCCGAAGCGTTTGGTAAGATTTCGACGAAAGGTTCTCTTTCCAGAAGTCCTCCAGGACATGATGATGAAACAACCCTAAGCTCAGCTTTTCCTCCTGAAAAGGACGCATTGGCGGTGTTAGACCAATCCGGGCCTGCTGGTGCGCCTGCATCAGTTGCTCGGACACTGGTACATTATCCTGATCAAACAACTCCCAAAACCGATAGACCACATCGACTTTGAGCGGTTCGCCCTCAACGTCTACGCAGAAGGTCTCCCCGAGTGGAAACACTTCGTCTGCATGGTACACGTAAACACGGCGCCCTAGCATACGCAATTCCTGCGCGAGCCACTCCATCTCCGGTCGAAATGTTGCGGTTTCATCACTCATCAGTATCGCAACATGTGGGGCAGATATGTCGGATGCATGGCTGCTGACTGCCTGATAGAATGCTTTCAGCATGTTCTGATCACTTTTGCCAATCAGAGAGTCGCCATGTACTCGGGCGTATATCTTATTTAAAAAAGCAGTCAGTCCGATACCACCCGGCACTGCATCTATCTCAGTCAGCGCAAAGCCGGTATCTGTAATCAGCAAATCCGGTCGTATGACTGACGGAACACTGCCGTGCAAAGGCTCGGATCGTGAATGCTCTCTGAGGGCAACCGGTTTACCGCGATCCAGATACTCGGCTACCCAAGGGGCGTACAGCTCACGATTCCTCAGCACTTTCCTGCCGGTAGATGAGCGTAGGTATAATGTTTCAACGGCACGGTGAAACTCGTAACAGGCTTGGCCAATCTGTTCAATTTGTGCAACCTGTGCCGCGGTCAGCGGGTAAGCCTCCGGCGAACTGCGCCAAGTTTTGTCCTCAAACAGCTCTTGCTCAGAAAACACCTTTTGCAAAAAGGCATGACTAAGGCCGGATACCATCGGACCCTGGCTACTCATCTGCAAACTCGCGTTCTGCTGCGGACCGACGCGATGTTGGCCCACCAGCCCGCAACCATGAGTGAATAAAAGGATCCAGTGCGCCATCCATGACCGCCTGTACGTTCCCGGACTCTACACCGGTTCGCAGGTCTTTGACCATTTGATACGGCTGAAAGACGTAGGAACGTATCTGGTTACCCCACGCGATGTCACCTTTTTCACTATAGAACTTCTCCATCTCGCTGCGTTTCTCGTCCTCTTGTTTCTCATACAACCGAGACTTCAGGGTGCGCATAGCCGTTGCCTTGTTTTTCATCTGCGAACGCTCATTCTGACAGGTCACCACGATCCCGGTCGGGATATGGGTCAATCGCACCGCAGACTCGGTTTTATTAACATGCTGACCGCCTTTGCCACTGGCACGATACACATCTGTCCGAATATCGGAAGGGTCCACTTCGATGGCGGCATCATCTTCAAGTTCAGGAATGACATCCACCGACGAGAAAGACGTATGCCGCCGCGAATTAGAATCAAAAGGACTAATGCGCACCAGACGATGCACACCTCGCTCCGCTTTTGCGTAACCAAAGGCATTCGCACCTCTAAGACGAAGGGTCGCACTGGAGATACCCGCTTCTTCACCCGGCGTAATGTCCAGCACTTCGACGCTAAACCCGGCCTGCTCGGCCCAGCGCGTGTACATCCGCAAAAGCATATCGGCCCAGTCGCAGGACTCCGTACCACCGGCTCCGGAATTAATGGTCAGCAACGCATTACAGCTGTCATTCGGACCACTGAGAAACGATGTAAGCTCCAGCTTGTCCAGCTCGGGCTTCAGGCGCTCCAACGTATCTACGATTTCCTGCTGGTATACCTCAGCATCCGGGTCGTCTGCGGATTCATCCACCAGCTCCAGCAATGCAACCAGGTCGTCTGTCTCGCTACGAAAGGACTTTATGGGATTAACCGCGCTTTTCAGGCGATTGGCTTCATTGATAACCGACTGGGCCGTCGCCTGATCGTTCCAGAAAGTTGGACCGGCCATTTGAGCGTCGAGTTCGGCAATGCGTTTTGTCTTTTGATCTACGTCAAAGATACCTCCAGATATGACCGGTGCGACGGGTAATTTCTTCGATTTCGGAGCGTACTTCGGGTGTAATAAGGTTCATAGTGCAAGTTCTTTAACTTTGTAAATAAAGACGTGTTAATAGACGATCTTGTTCAAGGGATACTCGATAATGCCTTCCGCGCCATATTTTTTCAGCTCGGGGATGATCTCGCGGACAATCTTTTCGTCCACCACAGTATCGATCGCTACCCAAGCCTCATCTGTAAGACGGTTGATGGTAGGATTGCGCAGGGCAGGAAGCTTATCAATAATGATATCCAGCTTTGTTTTTTCGATATTCAGCTTCAACCCAACTTTTGAATAGGCCTCGAGCGCCGCCTGGAGCAGCAAGGCAATTGTCTCGATCTTTGCCCGTTTGCTTGGATCCTCCCAGGATGCTCGGTTCGCAATCAGCACCGTGTTTGTGTAAAGAAGTGTATCGACAATTCTCAGATTATTGGCCCGCAGCGAGTTGCCGGTCTCCGTCAAATCGACGATCGCATCAACTAGATCGGGCACCTTTACCTCGGTTGCCCCCCAGGAAAACTCCACCTCTGCGCGAACGCCTTTTTCCTCCAGAAACTGCCGGGTCAGGTTGACCACTTCAGTGGCAATGCGTTTACCCTCCAAGTCTTTCACCGTCTTTACAGAAGATGCCTGCGGCACTGCAATAATCCACCGCGATCGACGGTTGGATGCGCGGCTATAGACCAGATCACATACCTCGACCACGTCTGAGTCGTTTTCGCGCACCCAGTCCTGCCCGGTCAGACCACAGTCAAAATAACCGTGCTCGACGTAGCGACTTACTTCCTGCGCCCGGACAAAACGACCATCCAGATCGGAATCATCGAAGGACGGACGATACGAACGCAACCGTTTAGTTATATTGAACCCGGCTTTGTCAAAAAGCCTGATGGTTGAATCCTCCAGACTACCTTTAGGCAAGCCGAGCATAAGCAAAGGTTTATTTTCCATAATCTTAAACGAACCTGATACAGGAAAATGCAGGCACAAGCAAAAATGCATCTCTTATTGAAACTAAGGTAGCTTGATAACTATTTCCCTTGTCTTTTAAAAGAAGTTGAAGCGGCGACTAAAACAAAAAAAGTTTTTAGATATACTGTTCTTCCACAGAAAATAGCTAGGGACCTCGAACTACAGTTTGGGAAACCCGATTGTATGATCCAGATTTAACAAAGATTTGTTGAGTCTGTGTTGATTTATAACACTTTGTAATTTATCTAAAATCATGCCAGCACCAACGCCACTCAAAGCGGGAGACAAAGCTCCTACATTCACTTTTACAGAAGACGGCCAAACCGTTAGCAGCGAAGCACTAACTGTGCCTTACCTGGTTTACTTCTATCCGAAGGACGATACTCCCGGCTGTACCAAGGAAGCCTGTGCAATACGTGACGCCTGGGCAGAGTTTGGAGCTGCGGGCCTGAAAGTGATCGGCGTCAGTAAGGACAGCGAAAAGTCACACGACAAATTTCGGGACAAGTACTCGCTACCCTTCCCTCTAATCGCCGATACGGAAACAGCGTTGGCAAAAGCTTTCGGTGTTTTTGGCGAAAAAAAGTTTATGGGTCGTATCTACGATGCCGTTCACCGCATGTCATTTTTAATCGCAGCCGATAGGACTATCCTGAAAACCTATCCGAAGGTAAAGCCAGACGAACATGCTGCTGAAGTTTTGAAAGATCTAGCATTGCTGAATGCTTAGAAAATCGTGGCGCGACGCTTTAGCGAGCGATCCTCATGCCTCTCAACTTTCAGTCCAGTACATCGCTCGCTGAAGCGTCGCGCTACTAGATCGAGCTGGATCTAAAATAAACCCGGCGAATCAGCGTTTCGCCATTCTGGGTAACAACGTCGTCTGCATTTTCGGATGCAAGATCTATAATTTTGGTATTGGTGCCACCTATATTTCTGGTTTTAAGTATTTCCGCTGCTTCATCGGTAACTACCGTCAGTATAATGTCCGCGTAGATTGGCATGTCGCTACCTGCCGTAGAACCGACTCCCCCGAATACATAGGGAGGATCGGCACTTCTCACTTCGTTGTTTACGGTGCCATTTCTCGGTTGTGATGCCGCCTGGTTGGAGTCGTAAATAAGAATTTTGAATTCAACAATATTACCTGCCAAATAATTTTCGTTTTGGGTAATGGTTGCATCGCTCCATAGTGCAGTATTACCAGCAAGACTTCTTTGCACTGTACTAACAGCTGTGGGATCATCGAATCCGCTACTCAGGTAACCATTTAATGTATCCTGAGGGGATACGACCATACGATACAGTGCATATGTCAAAGGCCCACCGGTGTAAGACTCTTTGTACTCCAGCTTGTAAGCGATCGCACAAATACCATTACCACCCTGCTGATTAGCTGCCGGAGCAAAGAGTTTCAGAACGACAGAATTGGAAGGGTATGGCGGATTATTATCCAAACTGGCCGGCCCTTCTACCCGAAACCACTCCATGCCGTTGTTACGAAGCACTGCCATTTCAAGATCCTGCGCAATGATCTCGAGCGCCAGACGCGCTTCGGAATTTGCTGAAAGCTTACCGGAAGACCGATTCCAGGAATCCATGACCTGACCTGCGATGTAGGCAACGATACCGACCAGAATGACCATCACAGCAGAGGCAACCAAAACCTCAATCAGGGTAAATGCTTTTGCGGAAGAACGCCTTGCGTATGTTTTCGTGGCCGTCATTTTAATTTTCTAATCACTTAGGATTGCCATGTTATAAACCAGTGCCGGAACTTCGTCGGCCAGATTAGGCATATTGGTTGCAGGATTGAAGAGGCTTGGGTCTTCTGCAAAGATACGCACCTCGAGTGCCAGATACTTGCCCTCATAAGATCCAATAGTGTTACTTAGTGTATACCGTGGGTAAGATCCTTCGGCACCTTCGTTCACATAATTATGGACCCGCATAGCCGACGATGCAGTTAGTACCACCCGATAGATAAAGCTGGTTGCTTTGGCAAACGAAGCAACCGGTACGCCATCGCCTCTGCTGTTTGCATTCACAACCGATGCAGGATCAACACTGCCAGCTTGATTGTTTTCAAAACCAATCTCCTGACGAACGATCTCATTTACATCGTCATACCATCTGTAGACAAAAAGTGTCGCATGACCGTCATCCCTAATGGCACTGTAAATTGATTCAAATCGTGTATTGCCTGCCGATGGAATAAAAGGCGAACGGTTCAAAAAAGCCGTTACGGTATCGACAACAGATGCAACTTCATCGGTTGTCTTAATTTTGCTGACAGATTTGAGAGCAGGCCCCATTAGCCCCACCAGCGCGAGCACCGTAATCAAAAATATCCCCATAGCCAGGACAACTTCAATAAGGCTGAAACCGTTTGTGTGGCTCTGTTTGAACTGCAATGATCTGCGAAATGTATGCATAGGAAAGCTGCCTGTTTACAACTGTCGGGGATCGTCTACAAAGGTGGTGCTGCCGCCACTGCGTATAATTAAAGCTGACTTTAAGTCGGCTGTGGCCGCGGGAAAACTAAGTCCTGCACCAGGCTCCACAACACCTGCCTGAAATACCAGATACGCATTTCGGTGTACAGAAGTGCCGTTCCGGTTAAATTCGTAGTAAATATACTCATCGCCCGTCAGCTGAACCGTTCTTCGTGGATAATTAATGGACATTGTCGGCACATCCCAGTCAGCATCCGGTGCCTGATCATCGCTGGCTAAGCCATTATAGTAAATTCCCTTGGCTAGGTAAGTACCCTGATTCGCAGCAATCCAGCCCTCAATACCGTTGCTATCCGTACCACGGTAAACGATACCGATAAACCGACGATATTTCTCCAAGTCAGCCGAATTATTGTGAATGATCAGGCGTACTCGTGCATTTTTGAGAATCGCCTGTGCGCGTGCTGTTTTCACCAGCCCCGATAGAGTCCTTTGCGCGGAGCCAAGCTTAGCACCGTCTCCCGAACGAGTACTTACATAGACGAAGGAAAATCCAATCAGCAGAACCCCCATGACGACCATTAGCTCAACCAACGTGTAGGCGCCAACTCGTTTGAATTTATTTTGATCGATTGGCATAAACTTTATTCCCAAAGTGCATATCCCGGAGTATCGTCATCTCCGACAACCCAGGCTGTCGCAGTACCTTTAATTTCACCCGGGCTTGTAGGATTAGAATTACTGAAGGGCCGGATGATACCGTCGCCATCGACATCAATCATAAGAAAGATGTTTGTATTATTGAATGGATCCGACAGCCGGTTTGTAGAGTAGTTCTGGCCACCATTATCGCGAAACTCGTTTTCAGAAAATGTGTAAAATTGTATCCTGCGATAATTACCGCCTTGTTCAATCGGATCGCCCGTATTGTGAGCACGACCGGATAGAGTCTCGACAAATTCCTGACTATTGGCTGCGGCTGAAAGATCGATAAGACCATTTCCATTGCCTCCGGCATTATAAACCTGCGGATAGTAATTATATTCCGCTTTAAAAGCCTCAATTGCAGTGATGTATTGCCATAACTTGGCTTTACTGCTGGCGATTCTGGATTGTCGTCTAACGCCACTTGCAGCAGGAATTAAGATACTGCTCAAAATAGCGATAACAGCGATAACAGTTAGCAGTTCGATGAGTGTAAATCCATTATTTCTGAAAGTTTTCATTATTGGTTTGGGTAAATATTATCAATGTTTTCATTTGTTATCGGATTAACGATACCATTAGTCACAATGGTTCCTTGATCTGCATCCCTATCCGGTCCTTTGGAAAAGAGAACATATCCGAAATTCTCCCAACTATTGGAGCTTGTACCTCGGTTATAAACATAAACATATGGCTCTCTCCATGGGTCAACCAAGTAAATTCGGGCTAGATCAGATGCACTATCAGGGACGCGCAAACTATTGTTGGGATCGCGGAAGGGCTCACTAAAGTTTAGTTTATCAATATCGATAAAACTTTTCCTGACTTCGTTGTCTTCTACATCAACCATCTCTCGAGTGCCCAGTGTCGTTCCTGGTCTAAGGTAGGCGTAGCCGGTTAGTGCAGGTGTAAGTATTCTTGAGTTTGCGTTGCTCGTAATAGGCTCTGACGCTATTGGATAATCACCGTAAGTCAGCTTAAACTCTTCAAGCGCCTGTGCAATTATCGAAAGTTCGGCCCTGGCTTGTGACCTGGCCTGCTGATTTAAAATCCCCTTTGAAATGCTAAATGTGATTCCCGTAAGTATTAAAATAGCAACAGTGACCGCAAGAAGCTCAATAAGTGTAAATGCCTTTACTGGCTGAATCTCAGCTGATTTCTTGGGGGGATAGTAATGCATAGATTAAGTTTTAATACTAGTGAAATATGTTCACAACCTGTTGACGATGCAACAAACAAAAAACAGTTTAGCCAATTTGATGGCACAACGTAGCGCGACGCTTAAGCGAGCGATTCCCAGAGCAGCAGCACCGCTGATCGCTCGCTGAAGCGTCGCGCTACGAAAGGCCCACTAAACGGTATACGGCTTTTTGAAGATAGCTCCGCTTCGGCGGCGTTCGGTGATGTGTTCAATCTCATCGTCATTCATTGGACAGGGATAACTGGTTTTGGGGTCAATTTTCCACTTGGCCGGTTTCAGGTTGTGATCGACTGCCACACGATAGTCGAAAACAAAGCAGTCACCCTCCCATAAACTCTTCTCTTCCGGCATAAGTTCCAAGTAGCGGAGTATGCCGCCCTTTAAGTGATAAACGTGTTTAAATCCCTTCTTTTTTAGATAGGCCGTCGAACGCTCACAACGAATTCCGCCGGTGCAATACATGGCTATTTTTTTGTCTTTCTGCCCTGCCAGATGTTCGTCCACAAACTTTGCGAACGCAGTAAAATCATCCGTGTCAGGATTGACGGCGCCTTTGAATCGTCCCACTCCCACCTCGTAATCGTTGCGGGTATCAATGGTGAGCACCTCAGGATCCCGGATCAGTTCATTCCATTCCTCCGGTTCAAGATAGGTCCCTACCTGATCACGCGGATCGGCTTTCTGCTGGCGAAAGGTTACGATCTCCGGCTTTTTCTTGACCTTGAATTTTGGAAAAGGACAGAAGTCCGCATATGAATATTTGACCTCCATTGACTCAAAGCGCTTGTCAGACCGAAGCAGCGCGATCGTTGAGTCGATCGCTTCATGCGAACCGGAGCAGGTCGAATTAATCCCTTCGTGAGCCAGGATTATTGTACCACGCAGGCCAACCTCCAGCCCATGATTCACGAGCCGCTCAGCCCATTCATCGCGATCGGACAGTTCGGTAAAGTGGTAAAATGCTGCAATTTTCCAGGAATCTGACATGGTAAGATTACTATTAAAAGTTCGACGTTCAAAGTTCGACGTTCTACGTTCTACGTTTAATATTAGTTGTTCAACTGAATTATCTTGTCATCCGACTCTGACCTGTCAAAGCCGGAGGCCTTTACACAAATCATATATGAATATCAACTTCACCGATCTGGGATTACGCCCAGAACTTATCGAAGGCATCAAACGCCTGGGCTTTGAAACGCCATCACCCATCCAAGCACAGACCATACCAGTAGCACTGAAAGGAAAAGACATTGTAGGCCTCTCTCAGACCGGTTCCGGAAAAACTGCAGCCTTTGCGCTGCCTGCCTTGAATCAGGTGGATGTTGCTCAAAAAGAAACCCAGGTGCTCGTAATTTGTCCAACCAGAGAGCTAGCAATACAAGTCTGTGAAGAAATCAATCGTCTGGCATCGGCGTTGAAGGATCTGATTGCAGTGCCTGTCTATGGCGGCGCTCCTATTGACCGACAAATCAAGGCGTTGCGCAAAGGTGCACATGTAATCGTCGGCACACCGGGTCGCGTAATGGATCATCTGCGACGCAAAACACTGAATACTTCAGCAATCCGTATCTGTATTCTGGACGAGGCCGACCGAATGCTCGATATGGGCTTTCGTGAAGATATGGAAATCATTCTGGACGAACTTCCAGAGCACCAGACGTTGTTCTTCTCGGCGACCATGAATAAAGGGGTCAATAACCTGATCCAGGCTTACAGCAACAATCCCGAGGAGATTTCCATTGAGCGCAGGGCTCTTACGGTTGATACAATCGAGCAAACTTATTACGAAGTACGCAATCGCTCCAAACTCGAAGTCCTCTGCCGGATTTTGGATCTGGAGACCCGTCCCCGTGGAATTGTATTCTGCAATACCAAGCAAATGGTTGAAACCGCCACGGAAGCACTCGTTGCAAGGGGCTACGCCTGTGACCGCATCCATGGCGACATTACCCAGAACAACCGCGAACGCGTCATTCGCAAGTTTAAGGATGGCTCTATCGAGCTATTGATTGCAACGGATGTGGCTGCCCGAGGACTGGATATTGACGACGTCGACCTGGTTTTTAATTACGATCTACCCCACGATCCTGAAGATTATGTACACCGCATTGGTCGTACCGGTCGTGCGGGTCGTTCCGGCAAATCGGTCACGTTCGTTTACGGACGTGACATTTACCGTCTGGAGGCGATTGAACGCTATACGCGCCAAGTCGTGCGCCGCATGCCAGTACCATCCCTTGAGGACGTTGAAGGTCGCAAAGAAAACAAGGCGCTTGAACAAGTGCGTAATTTGTTGGAGGAAGGCTCCTACAAACGCTACGATGAACTGGTTGATCGATTGCTGGATGCAGGTCACACACCAACTGATATCACCAGTGCCTTGTTCAGTCTACTCAACAAAAACGACGATTCACTCAGCGAAAAGATTGCTGAAGATACGGAACCCTACCAAGATAAACCTAAACGCAGCGAAAGAGGCCAAAGGTCTAACCGTAATGGTGGGAACAGGAGACGCGGAAACAAACCTTTCAGATCTAAAAATAAATCGGAAAGACGCTATAAAAACCCCGAATAAGGTTCTTTGTTATTTTTAGTAAATTGATCGTATTTCTTAAAAATTTATTTTGAGAAAAAGAGCGGTACTTAATTCCTATGTCTGAATCTAAGTTATACCCCTTCCTAAGTCCGTTTCAAAAACGGGTCATTGCTGCCGGAGCGACCGCACTTGCAGCAGCCTGCCTGATTCTGACACTACTGGCGCTATTCCTGATTTTGCAACGATTTGTCGTTACGTTTCAAAGTGTATTATTGCCTTTAGCGATTGCTGCAATACTGGCCATGTTGCTAAGACCTATCATCACTGCCTGTGAATCTCATACCCGCCTTTCACTCACTCAAAGTATCCTACTGCTTTACTTCTTTGTTTTACTGGTACTTAGCTTGAGTGCCACATTACTCCTGCCAATCGTAGTCAATCAGATAACTGCACTCATTCAGGAATTCCCGACGCTTCGGGACAATTTCTTAAACTTCGTAAAATCAAACACCCCCGATTTATGGGAATCGTTACAGCTAAGCTTAGGCCAATCACCGCAAGACTATTTACAGGCAATAACGGTTAATACTCCGCTAAAGATACAGAAAATCATACAGGCGTTATTAACTGAGATGAGTAGTATGGGTAACTTCATCGGGTCTTTGTTTGGCAAGGCTGCTGCCTACTCCATAATCCCAGTTTACTTGTTTTTTCTATTACATAATCGTACCGATATTTGGAGCGGTCTGGATAAGCAACTCAGCTTTCTGCCGGAAGAACGTCGTAAAGACCTTATTTTCCTGTGCCGTCAATTCAGCGAAATACTCGTATCTTTCTTCAGGGGCCAGATCCTGATTGGAATTCTTTTGGGTACAGTTCTAGCAGTTGGCTTTTCCATCGTCGGACTTAAATTTGGATTCATTCTTGGACTAACTCTGGGACTAATGAATATCATCCCTTATCTGGGTACAATGCTGGGCTTACTTACCGTTCTACCACTTGCTCTTTTCCAGGAAGGCGGTGGAACCTTTTTAATCATACTTTGTGCAATCGTTTTTGGGGTCGGCCAACTACTGACCGACTATGTTTTTACACCTCGGGTTATGGGCAATCGAACGGGCATGGGACCCATGCTTATAATGTTTTCCATCTTTTTCTGGGGTGTGGCACTCGGAGGCATTATGGGGATGATTTTGGCGATCCCACTGACCGCATTCTTCCTGGTATTCTGGCGTCTTGTGCGTGAACGCTATTTACCGGCGCTGACGTCTGCACATGAAAAAGCTGCAACCTGAAACCACATTTCAATCTACTACTAAAATGTCTGATAAAACCGAATCTACCTTCACCCGTCCTGACAGACGATCTGTTAATGAATTGCGAACCATACGCTTTGAAACCGGTATTGCACCGTACGCACCGGGCTCAGTGTTGGTCAGCTTTGGCAACACACGCGTGATCTGTGCTGCCTCGATTGACAATCGTGTGCCCGGATGGATGCGGGTTCAAAAAGTCGAAGGTGGCTGGCTGACAGCTGAATACTCGATGCTCCCATACAGCACCCTAGATCGTAAACAACGTGACATAAGTCGCGGTAAATCAGATGGACGCACCATTGAAATCCAACGCCTCATAGGTCGCTCTCTGCGTGCCGTGTTCGATTTGAAAAAGTTTAACGGCAAAACACTTTGGATTGACTGTGATGTTCTCCAAGCAGACGGCGGTACACGAACGGCCTCAATTACCGGAGCCTATGTCGCAGCTCAGATAGCCATTCAAAAACTTATTGCTACCGGCGAACTTAAGGAAAACCCGTTCAGTGATTCAATTGCTGCTGTTTCCGTAGGTGTTTTCGAAAATGAGCCGGTTTTAGATCTGAATTACATCGAAGATAAAGATGCCTCCGTCGACGCCAATCTGGTGATGACCGGCAGCGGTCAATTTGTCGAAGTGCAAAGCTCCGGTGAAGAAGCTACGTTTACGCGTGAAGAACTGGATATATTACTCGACCTTGGAGCAAAGGGTATTCACTCGATCATCCAAATGCAGAACGAAGCTATTGATGCTGCAATTGGGAACAATCCAGCCGAGTGATTACAGAAATGCTAATGAAAGGGCTATTAGTTCTAGCTATTATGTATTTCGTAATGCTTGGCTACTCAGTCATTGCATCAAATTCCATAATTTTTCCAAACTTGCCGACGAGCTACGAAGATAACGACAACACAATAAAATTAAAGACCGGGGAAGGAGCAGAGATCACAGCAAGCTATCTGGAAGCACCGGAATCCAGGCAACTACTGATTTACAGTCATGGCAATCGTGAGGACATCGGAATGACCCTCGATTATCTAAAGAAATTCCAAAAACAAGGTATCTCTGTGCTTGTTTACGATTACCCCGGCTATGGAACCAGCTCCCATAAACCAAGCGAGAGAGGCGTCTATGCAGCCGCAGATGCCGTTTACACATTTGCAACCGAAGCGCTAAACTTTGCCCCCGATCAGATTGTGCTTTACGGATATTCCCTCGGCAGTGGTCCTTCCTGCTGGCTGGCAGAACGTTACCCAGTCGGTGGGATGGTGCTGAACGGCGCCTTTACTTCTGCCTTTCGTGTAGTCACACGTTTGAAACTACTCCCTCTGGACAAGTTCAACAACCTGTCTCGATTAAAGAATGTCAAGTGCCCCACTCTTCTAATCCATGGCACTGAAGACCGAACAGTGCCTTTCTGGCACGCAGAGAAAAACTGGAAAGTCTTGCATGGCGAAAAACAAAAGCTTTGGGTTGAAGGAGCTGGACATACTAACATTCCCGAAGTTGCTGGTCCACTATACTGGAATACGATCATATCTTTCATCAAACAGGCAAATGACATCGAGCAAACAAGTAAGTAATATGAAATACATCTTTGTAACCGGAGGGGTTGTCTCATCTCTGGGCAAAGGCTTGACCGCGGCAGCATTGGGGGCGCTTCTTGAAGAACGCGGGTTGCGCGTCCGATTGCAAAAGTTTGACCCCTATCTCAATGTCGATCCAGGCACGATGAGTCCCTTCCAACATGGCGAAGTGTACGTGCTGGATGATGGTGCTGAAACGGATTTGGACCTGGGCCACTACGAGCGTTTCACCTCGGGCAAGCTCAGCCGCTTGAATAATCTGACTTCCGGCCAGGTCTACGAGAGTGTAATCAAAAAAGAGCGCCGTGGTGACTATCTCGGCTCAACAGTCCAGGTGATTCCCCACGTGACCAACGAAATCAAAGAGCGTATCTACGCAGGTGGAGGTGACGATGTGGATATCCTTATCACTGAACTCGGTGGAACCATTGGCGATATCGAAAGTCTCCCTTTCATCGAAGCAATTCGACAGTTCACCCTTGAGGTTGGGCGCAACAACGTATTATTTTTGCACTGTACTTTACTGCCGTATCTCAAAGCAGCTGGAGAGCTAAAAACAAAACCCAGTCAGCAAAGTGTCGCCCGGCTCCGCGAAATTGGTATACAGTGTGATGTCTTGGTTTGTCGCACCGAAGAGCCTATGTCCCATGAAATAAGACAGAAACTCTCTCTTTTTTGTAATGTTCCAGTAAGATCGGTGATCGAAGAATGTGATGTCGAGACATCCATCTACGAGCTTCCACTTGCGCTCAAAAGTGAAAACCTCGATGATATTGTTGTTGAGCACCTCGGTCTGAAAGTTCCCGAAAGTGACATGAAAGACTGGAACAAGATCGTGCGACGTCTCAAAGCTCCCAGACATAAAGTCGAGATCGGTGTCGTCGGCAAATACATTGAGCTTCAGGATGCCTACAAATCAGTCTACGAGTCCATAACACACGCAGGTATTGCTAATGATACCTCGGTGCGTGTGATCCGCTTGGATGCCGAAGAAATTGAGAATGGCCCTGCCAAGCATCTGAATTCACTCAATGGTATTTTGATCCCAGGCGGCTTTGGCGACCGCGGAACTGAGGGCAAAATTGCAGCTGCACGGTTCGCCCGCGAAAATAAAATTCCCTACTTTGGCCTTTGCCTGGGAATGCAAATCGCTGTCATCGAATTTGCTCGCAATGTTGCCGGACTCAAAAATGCCAACAGTATTGAGTTTGACCCAGAAACCCCACATCCAGTCGTTTGTCTTATGGAAGAGCAGAAAAAACTGACTACCAAAGGCGGCAACATGCGCCTTGGCGCCTATCCCTGTAAATTGCAAAAAGGCAGCCTGAGCTTTCAGGCTTATCAAAAAGAAATTATTTACGAACGTCATCGCCATCGATTTGAATTTAACAATGACTATCGCAATGAATTAAAATCCAAAGGTTTACAGATTGGTGGCATCAACCCTGATAGCGACCTTGTTGAAATCATCGAGATTGAAGATCATCCATGGTTTATTGCGGTTCAGTTTCATCCAGAATTCAAATCCAAGCCAAACGCAGCACATCCTCTATTTGCAAGCTTCATTGAGGCAACGCTCAAACATAAATAGCATATCTGATGGACAAACTAGCTGAAATCATGGCCGCCAAACGTCATGCTTTGCGCGATAGGATACGACCAGTGAGTGACAGAGAGCTTTCGCACCTGGCCGAAATGAGAAACCAGAGTGATCGTTTTTCCAGCGCGCTTGCTCGAAAGGACCGCCTCTCAGTCATTGCCGAAATCAAACGCAAATCGCCCTCTGCCGGTGAGATTGCAGATGCCAGCATGAATGCTGTTGATCAGGCACGTAAATACATCAACGCAGAAGTCGATTGTCTCTCTATACTTACCGACAATGACTACTTTGGCGGAAGCCTTCAGGATTTATGGGATGTTGTCGAATTTCTCGAAATTCACAATCGCAGGACACCCTGTCTGCGCAAAGACTTCATGCTACACCCGATACAGATAATCGAAGCAGCAGAAGGCGGTGCCCGGTGCATTCTGATTATCGTGCGCGCACTTAAAGATGATGAGATCAAAGCGCTTCATGAAGCCACATACATGGCTGGCCTCGAAGCTATTTACGAAATACACGAAGAGCGCGAGTTGGAGCGGGCACTGAAATTCGATCCCCAGATCATTGGAGTCAACAACCGCGATCTAAAACACTTCACGACCGATCTGGCAGTCTCAGAGCAACTGATTCCGCAAATCCCGGATGGTATCGTCAAAGTCAGCGAAAGCGGCATTTTTGATGACGAAGACGCCCAACGCGCCAGAGACTGTGGTGCAGATGCTATTCTGGTCGGCGAAGCACTGATGCGCGCCGAAGATGTTGAGGCGCTTGTTCGCAACTTCCATGAACTGTAGGAACTCTTTGAACATCGAACGTTGAACTCTGAACGTTGAATAGTTCAACCGTGTTAAACAAATCAGTTCACTATTCACAGTTCGATGTTCAATGTTCGATGTTCGACGTTCAAAGAGTTCGACGTTCAAAGAGTTCGTTCAGTGCACTGGAAACCGACAACGCACCCGAACTGATAGCTGCCTCCAATTCCTGTATACGTGCTTGGTTTTTATGCGTAAAACGTTGCTCAATGGATTGTCGCATAAGCAGGCGAAACCAGTCCAGATTTTGCTCACGACGCCGTTTTTGTAAAATACCGCTGGCTGTCATCTGATCCTGAAATGCACAAACAAGAGCCCAAACCGCATCGACAGCCTCGCCCTTGAGCGCAGAACAGGTTAGCGCCTTCGGCTGCCAGCCCGGGTTAAACGGCTGCAGAAAGTTAAGTATACGGCTATATTCTGCACACGCCTGCCGGGCACGCATCCTGTTATCACCATCTGCTTTGTTAACTACGATTGCATCAGCCAGTTCAATAATACCTTTCTTTATACACTGCAGCTCATCACCGGCACCCGCGATCTGGAGCAACAAAAAACAATCGGTCATCGTGCGCACTGCAGTTTCACTTTGCCCAACCCCAACAGTCTCGACAATGACTACATCGTAGCCCGCTGCCTCACAGAGCAACAATGCCTCACGAGTGCGTGCAGCCACACCACCCAGACTGTTACCGGAAGGGGACGGTCGTATAAATGCCTTTTCATTGCGACAGAGCCTTTCCATTCGGGTCTTATCGCCCAGAATACTGCCACCATGTACAGTACTACTAGGGTCGACTGCAAGTACAGCGACATATTTTCCTTGATCGCAAAGCATGGTACCCAATGCTTCAATGAAAGTGCTTTTACCGGATCCGGGAACACCGGTCAAACCAAGGCGCATCGCTCCGCCTGTATTTGGTAAAATTTGCTGCATCAATTGTCGCGCATAAGGAGCATGCTTCGGAGCACTGCTTTCGACCAGGGTGATCGCACGCGCGAGCTGTGCACGATTGCCTGCGAAAACACCAGCAACCAGAGATTCAATATCGGGTAGTTTTTGCAAAGTTAAAAGTTGTTTTAAGCACTTGTCGACTGATGGACTCACTCACCAGCAAATGTTTCCAACACTATGCTAGAACCGTCATGAAAAAGCCGGCCACCAAGGCCGTACCAATCACACCAGCCACATTAGGCCCCATAGCATGCATCAAAAGAAAATTGTCCGGATCAGCTTTTTGCCCCTCTACCTGACTGACCCGAGCAGCCATAGGCACTGCACTGACACCGGCGGAACCAATGAGCGGATTTATTTTGTTACGGGAAAACAAGTTCATCAACTTGGCCATGCAGACTCCGGAAGCAGTGGCCAGTGCAAACGCCAACACGCCTAAACCCAGTATCCCCAGTGTCTGGGCAGTTAAAAAATACATACCGTTCATAGTAATGCCTACACTGATACCTAGGAGGATGGTTACCATATTGATAATCTCATTCTGCGCTGCCTTGCTTAAACGATCCACTACACCGCATTCGCGCATGAAATTACCAAAAAACAACATAAATAACAACGGAGATGCGGGTGGTACCAGCACGATACAGCCGGTCATAGTAATGACAGCAAACACCAGCTTCTCAACTTTGCCGACTCGGCGGAGGCTCTTCATGCGAATCCTGCGCTCATCTTCTGTCGTCAAAGCACGCATAATAGGCGGTTGAATCACCGGAACCAAAGCCATGTAGCTATATGCCGAAACAGCGATTGCCCCAATAAGGTGCGGCGCCAGTTTGTTTGCCAGAAAGATTGAGGTTGGCCCATCTGCCCCACCAATGATGCTGATTGCACCACACTCTGCCAGACTGTAATCAATGCCGATGTATTGCATAAAAAATGCTGCGATAAATACTCCAAAAACTCCAAATTGCGCAGCGGCGCCCAGTAGGAAAGTACGCGGATTGGCAATAAGCGGGCCAAAGTCGGTCAATGCACCGACTCCCAAAAAGATAATGGGCGGGAAGATTTCCAGATGGATACCCTGAAAGAAGTAGTAAAACAATCCACCACTGCCATCTTCTTTGAAATCGTGCGATTGTCCGGCAAACTCGAGTCCCTCTACAATACCCTCGGTAGGCAAGTTTGCCAGTAAGGCGCCAAAGGCAATCGGAACTAACAACAGAGGCTCAAATTTTTTAAATACAGCAAGGTATAGCAGCACAATGACCACTGCCCACATGACCAGCATTTGCCAGTTGATATATGAAAGTCCCGTATTTGCGTAGAGTTCCTGAAACAGTTCAGTCATTAAAAAAGGAGTTAGAAGCTGGAAGTTAGCGTTAATTAATTGAAGATGAATTCTGAATGTCGTTTCTGATCCGTGTAAATCAGTTTTATCTGTGGTTAAAAAATCACCCTTCGTACAAGTTAAAAGGATAAAGCCAAATTGCAGTCAGCCGATTCTAACCAGAGGTTGTCCCTCCTTGACAGAATCTCCGGCAGATACGTGTATTGCCTCGACAGCACCTTCAATCGTTGCAGAGACGATGGTATTCATCTTCATCGCTTCCAGAGTAACCACTTTTTGCCGTTTTGCTACAGGATCGCCGATTGCAACATCTACGGAAACAACAACCGCGGCCAGCGGGCTGGTAATATCACCGTCTGATACGATAGCGGAAGGAGCCGGGGGTTGTGCTTTTGCAGATCGAGCACCCGAAATCGTTTTAGGGGCACGCATCGAAGGGTTTAAACGCTTCGGAGCAACATGCGGACTTTCATCCAAAAGCTCGACTTCGACATCGTAAGTCTTGCCTTCAACGGTTATTCGTAAGTGTTTCATAGTTCCGGTCTCAATTCTAAGTGATCAGAGTTGTTATAGTTTGTTAACGCACGCGACGAGAAGTAAAAATCTGACGGCGACCTTCCTGAGCCCAGCTGGAACTGCCCGACCGGATCGAAACAATACGATGCGCCTGATCACCCACTACACAGTGGATAGCTGCTGTAACCACGGCAATTTCGTGCGGATCCAATTCGCCATCCCAAATTGCTGAGTCACCGACAGGAGTTTCGCTCTTTTCTACAACCGGCTGGCTTTCTGTCTTTTCCATGCACGTGAAAAAAACTCCGATACTCCATATCGTCGCTGATAGTAACAGTAGTACAAACAATACGAAGGTAAAACCAACGATCACGATGGTCAGTGCATCGAAGATAGACGATTGGCTCGCGACGGGTTCTGCTGCGGCAATCAAAGTTGATATACTGTCCTTCATGTCTCGATATTTCTAGTAGTAAAGAGCATCCATCAAAGCGGAATATTGCCGTGTTTCTTGGGTGGTCGCGTATCGCGCTTGTTGAGAGTGTTGCGCAGAGCAAGCGCGATGGCAGAGCGGGTTTGCGCTGGCTCGATCACATCGGTAATCATTGCATTTGCTGCCGCTTGATAAGGAGAAGCAAATTCTGCCTGGTATGCCTCTGCAAACTCCGCAGCTTTCGCCTTTGAGTCTTCCGCCTCATTGATCTCCTTACGAAATAAGATACGTGAAGCGCCCTCCGCACCCATCACAGCAATCTCTGCAGTCGGCCAGGCAAAGACCATATCTGCACCTAAATCAGTGGAACACATCGCAAGGTAGGCGCCCCCGTAAGCCTTGCGCATAATCGTGGTAATTTTTGGCACCGTCGCAGCTGCATAAGCAAAGAGCATCTTTGCTCCATGTCGGATAATCCCACCCTGTTCCTGATTCAGTCCAGGCATAAAACCCGGGACATCGACCAGTGTAACAATCGGTATGTTGTAAACATTACAGGTACGAATAAAACGTGCACCCTTATCCGAACTATCGATATCAAGCGCTCCGGCCTTCACCATGGGATTATTGGACAGGATACCAACAACGACGCCGCCTATCCGAGCGAAACCAATAATAAGATTAGGCGCAAAATCTGGCATGATTTCGAAAAAATCGCCGTTGTCCACAAGACGATCGATAACGGATAACACGTCGAGCGGGTCTTTTGGAGAATCCGGTACCAATTGGTTCATCGTCGGGTCATCCACAAGATCGAGATCTGAGATAATGTGTGGTGGGTCTGAAATATTGTTGCTTGGCAAAAACGACAGTAACCGTGCAGTCAACTCCATCGCATGTTTGTCATCGTCTGCAACAAGATGAATATTTCCGGAAATACTTGCATGGGCAGCAGCAGAGGCAAATTGCTCCAGCTCAGCCACTTCACCTGTAGCAGCCTTAATTACATCCGGTCCGCAGATAAACATATTGGAGTGCTCGCGGGTCATGATAAGGAAATCTGTCAGCGCCGGTGAATACGCCGCACCTCCGGCGCAGGGTCCTGCAATCACAGCAATTTGCGGCACGACACCGGAAAGGTACACATTCTTAAAAAAGACCTGCCCGTATCCACTTAACGAATCGACACCCTCCTGAATACGCGCGCCACCGGAATCGTTAATACCGACTACCGGCATACCGGATTCTTGAGCAAAGTCCATGAGATCACAGATCTTTTTAGCATGGATACGTCCCAGCGAACCGCCGCTTATCGTAAAATCTTGTGCATAAGCAGCCACCGGACGACCATCGACCAAACCCGTGCCACAAACGACCCCATCGTAAGGCAACTGCTTCTTTTCCATACCGAAGCGGGTACACGCATGCTGCGCATGCATTCCAAACTCCTGAAATGTATTTTGCTCAAAAAGTGACTCAAGTCGCTCCCGCGCATTCATCAGCCCTTTCTCTCTCCGCTTCACAAGCTTTTCAGCGCCACCTGCCTGTCGAGCAATTTCACGCCGTTTGTGCAGGTCTTCAAGTAGTTCAGGGTCTATCGCCATAGTGCTAAAAGGATTAAACTGTCTGTTGTTGTTGGTTGATTAAACTGTAGATTATGATGGCTTTTTCATGCAAAACTCAGTCAATACACCATGCGTGGATTTGGGATGAAGAAACGCAACCAGCTTGTGTGCCGCGCCTTCGAACGGCACTTCGTGAATCAGCTTGACTCCGCTGGCCGAGGCCCGGTCCAGTTGACCTTCAATGTCATCGGTACGAAATGCAATGTGATGAATACCTTCGCCGTTCTTATCAAGAAATTTTGCGATTGGACTGTCCTCAGACGTCGGTTCAAGCAGTTCCAGATGGACTTCACCAATCTCAAAAAAGGCCGTTTTCACTTTCTGCGAATCAACTTCTTCACGGCCATGACAATGTAGACCCAATGATTGTTCGTAATACTCAACACTTTTATTCAGATCACGAACTGCAATTCCAAGATGGTCAATTTGTGTAAGCATAAACATAGCTTACAACTTGGTAGCAGCCCATGTCACGTCCTTATTATCCAGTCTTTAAGAAAACTAAAGGTGGTTGCTCGATATTTTTAGTGGAAGAACAGCTGATCTAAAAACTTCATTTTGGTGTAGCCACCGCGCTCCCTTCGACAAGCTCAGGGTCTGAGACTGTCGAAGGGAGCGCCATGACTACAACTTTTTTTAAAAGATCAGGAAAATACTTAATCAGGGAAATACTTATCAAGCTACCTTTCCACAGAAAATAGCTAAGAACCCTAAAGGTTACCATAATGTTATGGATTATACCTGTATAGGCTCAGTATTTCTGACTTCAAATTCTACAGCCAACTAAAAGCAGAACCTGACTTGCGGGCTCCGCTGTACCAACGGCATGTCAGCGCGCCCGGACTTTGCCTGTTTCGGTGTCCCGAATCGTTAAAGGCAAATAGCGTTGTCTGAGCATAAGAGAAAATGACACATGGATACCTAAAAAAAACATTCCCTTTTGGACAGTTTTTTGTCATTAAATAATAATCATGAAAGGCACGCTCAAGTTGCTCGAAGAGTTTCCGAATTCTACTCAACAGGAATGGCGGGCTGCCACAGAGAAGCTGCTCAAGGGAAAGCCGTTTGACAAAGTCATGCGACATAAGACCCTTGAGGGTATCGAGCTGGAACCGATCCTCTGGAAGGATGTCCTCGAGGGTCTCCCGGCAACCAGAACACTACCCGGATTTGACGGTTATCTGCGCGGGACCAATGCATCGGGTTATAATGCCAGCCCCTGGGAAGTCGCTCAGGAACTGCCTTACGGACTACCTTCCGAGTTTAATCGATCCGCCCTTGAAGATCTCGTGCGCGGTCAGGATGCACTCAATGTAACCCTTGATGTGGCAACACTCAACGGCATCGACCCCGAGCAGACGGCTCCAGGTGAAGCAGGCGGCTGCGGTCTGTCGATTGCCTGTTTGCAGGATATCAAGGTTGCCTTCAATCAAATCATTCCGGATGCAATTAGCATTCACATCAACTGCGGATGCTCCGGTCTCAGCTGTGCAGCACTTTTTTTTGCCTGGCTTACCGAAAATAAGGTTCAGCCGGAAACGGCACGCGGCAGCTTCAATATGGATCCGCTGGCAACGCTGGCCGCTACCGGCTCCATGCCAACGAAGCTTGCAGTTTTAATGGATGAACAAGCGGCGCTGGCAAGCTA
Source organism: uncultured Opitutia bacterium (assembly GCA_963922575.1). Taxonomy (GTDB): domain Bacteria; phylum Verrucomicrobiota; class Verrucomicrobiia; order Opitutales; family Coraliomargaritaceae; genus Lentimonas. Next base: position 20,270 of record CAWUII010000002.1, on the reverse strand, counting down.
CTGCGCCCGACAGACTCCAAGAATCCGCGCGGTCGGCGTCTCGACCATGCCCTATCACCAGGCCGGTGCTTCCTCCGTTCAGGAGCTTGGGTGCGCACTTGCAACGGGCACTTACTATATCCGGCAAATGCTGGGCCGCGGCATGACAATCGACGATGCCGCACAGCAACTCCGTTTCAGCCTGATAATCGGGCCGGACTTTTTTACGGAGATTGCAAAAATCCGCGCGGCCCGCGTCCTATGGGCAACGATTGTCGAAGCCTTTGGTGGAAGCAAAGACGCACAAAAAATACACCTTCATGTCCGTACCGGACTGTACAACAAGACTCAAAAAGATCCCTATGTGAATATGCTGCGTACTTCCATGGAAGCACTCAGCGGTGCAATTGCCGGAATTAATAGCATGAGCATCGGCAGTTTTGACGAAACCCTTAGCCGACCTGACTCCTTTAGCCGCCGCATTTCCCGCAACACCCATCTCATTCTTAAGGAGGAATGCGAACTGACGGGTGTCATCGATCCCGCCGGTGGTTCCTGGACGATTGAGTGGTTGACCAACGAAATCAGTCAGGCAGCCTGGTCCTTCTTTCAGGAAATCGAGGCCATAGGCGGCATTGAAAGCGCGCTGGAGCAAGGATTCATTCAGGAAAAGATTGCGGCGACTGCTGACGAACGAGAAGATCTGTTTAATCATCGACGCATCAGCCTCATCGGCACCAATGTCTATCCGAACGTTGATGAAACAGAGCTCGAGCCAAAGATTCCGGACTACAGTCAGCTTCGTAAAACCCGTGTGCGGGAAGTTGCAGCCACACGCTCGGCTCTGGATCAGGACACAAACAAAAAACGTGAGCGTATCCTTAAAAAGATTTCCGAAGCAGGTAGCGAGGAACTGCTTACCCTTTTGACAGATGCTGCAATCGCCGGTGCAACAATCGGCGAAATGACTAAGGCCTTCCGCGATACGGACGATTTGCACCCGTCGATCCAACCACTACCGAACAAGCGTCTCGCCGCAAATTATGAAATGCTGCGTGCTGCGTCCGACAAATTTCAGGCAGAGACAGGTGCCCGCCCAAAAATTTTCCTGGTCAATCTGGGGCCACTACGGCGGCACAAAGCTCGGGCAGATTTCACCAAGGCATTTTTTGCCGCAGGTGGCTTCGAGGTAATTTCACCACCCGGCTTTGAAACGCCGGATACTGCGGTCGCTGCACTCAAAGACTCCGGTGCGACGATTGCGATCGTCTGCGGTACCGACGATGATTATGCTGAAAGTTTCACCAACTTCGCCCAAGCAATCAAGTCAGCCTTGCCAGAAACACATCTCGTCCTGGCCGGTTTTCCGGGAGAAAAAGAATCGGACTATCGGGCCGCTGGCATGGATGATTTTATCTTCATCAAGTCTGACAACTTTGCAGTCAACCGTGATTACCTGGAGCGTCTTGGAGCCCAAGGAACATCGACCGCTGAACATCGAACTTTGAATATCTAATGCTCTGCTTTTGGAAACCACGAAGATGCAGTAAGAACACAAAGCCAATCTAACAGTCATATCTTTGCTAAACAGGCACCCATTTTAACTCTTCACTATTCACTCTTAAAAATGCAACCTGATTTCACAAAAATCCACTACGAAGCACCGAAAGCCAAAGCCACACGTGATGACTGGGCAGCTCAGGTCAAGGTAGAGACCGGCAAAGAAGTCGACGAACTGGTTAACGAAACCATGGAGCAAATCCAGGTAGATCCGCTTTATTCCGAAGACGCTTATCAATGCATGGAGCACCTCGACTACACTGCCGGGATAGAACCGTACCTGAGAGGCCCCTACGCCACTATGTATGCCTTTCGCCCCTGGACCGTCCGGCAATACGCCGGGTTTTCCACAGCGGAGGAGTCCAACGCCTTCTATCGTCGCAACATCGCGGCCGGTCAGCAGGGCCTCTCGGTTGCCTTCGATCTGGCAACGCATCGCGGTTACGACTCCGATCATCCTCGCGTGTTGGGTGATGTAGGCAAAGCGGGTGTTGCGATCGATTCAATCGAAGATATGAAAGTGCTCTTCGACCAGATTGATCTCTCTAAAGTATCGGTCTCCATGACTATGAACGGTGCTGTGCTGCCGGTGCTCGCTTTTTTCATCCAGGCAGGCCTTGAGCAAGGATGCTCACTTGATCAACTTACCGGCACTATTCAGAACGACATCCTGAAAGAGTTCATGGTACGCAACACTTATATTTACCCGCCTGCGCCCTCCATGCGGATCATTGGCGACATCTTCGCCTACACGTCGCAAAACATGCCAAAGTTTAACTCCATCTCCATTTCCGGCTATCACATGCAGGAAGCCGGCGCGACTGCCGATCTCGAAATCGGCTACACGCTTGCAGACGGGCTGGAGTACCTGCGCACCGGTGTTCAGGCAGGTCTGGAGATTGATGCTTTTGCACCGCGCCTCTCCTTTTTTTGGGCCATCGGGAAGAACTTCTTTATGGAAATTGCAAAAATGCGGGCCGCGCGTTGCCTGTGGGCAAAAATCGTCAAAGGCTTCGATCCCAAAAACCCCAAGTCCATGGCGCTTCGTACCCACTCGCAGACTTCAGGCTGGTCGCTAACCGAGCAAGACCCCTACAACAATGTCACCCGCACGGCCATTGAAGCCATGGCAGCGGCCTGCGGGCATACGCAGTCACTGCATACCAACGCACTGGATGAAGCGGTTGCTCTGCCTACGGATTTCTCTGCTCGTATTGCCCGTAACACACAGCTTTTCATTCAGGAAGAGACCGGCATCTGCCACTCTATTGACCCCTGGGGTGGCAGTTATTATGTAGAGGCACTCACGCACAACATCATGCACCGCGCCTGGGATCACATTGAAGAATGTGAACAGCACGGCGGCATGACCAAAGCAATTGAAGAAGGCATTCCTAAGCTCCGCATTGAGGAAGCCGCTGCGCGACGTCAGGCTCGTATCGATTCCGGCAAGGAAACCATCGTCGGACTGAATAAGTATCGCCTGGATCAGGAAGACCCACTCGACACTCTGGACATTGACAACACCGCTGTGCGTGAATCCCAGATTGCGCGCCTAGAGACACTTAAGGCAACTCGCAACAGTCAGGCGGTCGAAGCTGCGTTGGGGGCAATTACCGCCGCTGCTGAATCCGGGGACGGAAATTTGCTGGAACTCTCAATTGATGCCGCGGCAAAACGCGCCTCACTGGGTGAAATCTCCGATGCTATGGAAAAGGTATTTGGCCGTTACAAGGCAAACATCCGCTCTGTCAGCGGTGTCTATTCAAAAGAATTTGGTAATATGCCCATTATGAATGAAATCAAAGAACTCATCTCCGCATTTGAAAAAGAGGACGGCCGACGCCCGCGCATCATGATCGCAAAAATGGGACAGGACGGTCACGACCGCGGAGCCAAGGTTGTCGCCACCGGATATGCCGACCTCGGTTTTGATGTCGACATTGGCCCTCTTTTCCAGACGCCTGAGGAAACGGCTCGTCAGGCAGTGGAAAATGATTGTCATGTTGTTGCCATGTCCTCACTGGCTGCCGGACACAAGACGCTCCTGCCACAACTGGTGGATGCGCTCAAAAAATATGGTCGCGACGATATCAAAGTTGTCTGCGGGGGCGTCATCCCGGCAAAAGACTATGAGTTCCTGTATGAGCACGGAGCCAGCGCGATCTTCGGCCCCGGCACCGTAATCCCGGAGTCTGCAAAGAAAATACTGGCACTGCTCCTTAAGGACGGCTAGCACAACTCTCTTGCAATCTGAAAATCCATCGCTTCCTCTTCAAAATGAGCATTACAACAAAAACCGGCGACGATGGCACCACATCCCTACTCTTCGGCAAGCGTGTATCAAAAACGCATCCACGTGTAATCACTTGCGGCTGTGTTGACGAGTTTTGCTCTGCACTTGGACTTTGCAGAGCCTCCTGCAAAAATAAAGACACTCAGGAACACCTCCTTAGAATCCAGCAGCAGTTGGTGCATCTCATGAGCGAACTTAGCACTTCCAACGAAAATCAGTCTCGCTTCCACGACAAACATGGTAGAGACGTAATCAGTACCGAAAATATCGATTATCTGAACAGACTCATCAAACAAAAAGAAAACCAAACACCCTTCAAAGGCTGGACTTTTTCCGGTGAATCGCTGCTGAACGCCTATTTTGACCTGGCCCGCACAACTTGCCGCCGCGCAGAGCGAGACGTTGTTATGCTTAGAGAATCCGGTGCTGTTGTACGCCCTGAACTTATTCAATACCTTAATCGTCTCTCCGACTTACTCTGGCTCTGGAGCAGAGAGTATGTCTAGCTCAAGTTCGTCAAAATCCAATACCACCTGCAAAAAAATCACTCCCCATTCGACGTTGGAAGTTCAATGTTCGATGTTCAATATGTTTAAAGAAACCCGCTCACTGCTGGATAAGCTGAATCACCTCCCCAACAAAAAGCTGGGGCAGAACTTTCTTATTGATGGCAATATTGTGCGAAAATCCATCAAAATGGCGGAAGTCCAGACGGAGGATGCGATTATTGAAATCGGTCCTGGGCTGGGTACGCTGACACGTGCACTCTTGGAAACCGGTGCTCATGTGTGGGCAGTTGAACATGATCCAGCACTTGCCGAACATCTGCAGAAAGAGTTGATTCCTGACTTTCCTACTCTGCAGCTGATCGAAGGCGATTGTCTGCAATATCCACGTGCAAAGCTGCCGGAAGAGCAGGTCCGATCGGGCTTTAAGGTCGTTGCCAATTTGCCCTATGCGGTTTCAACACCGTGGATGGATGCGATTCTCTCCGGACCGCTTCCACAGCGTATGGTGCTAATGCTGCAAAAGGAGGCTGCTGACCGATATTGTGCAAACCACGGCAAAAAGACCTTCGGTGCGATCTCCATTTTTCTACAATCCGCATATAAGGTGCAGGGCCAACATTCGGTTTCAGCGGGCTGCTTTTATCCGAAACCGAAAGTAGATTCGGTATTGCTACATCTGGCGTTACTGGAGAATCCGGTTCGTTTTCCGACGGCTGCACGGGATTCGATACGGCGTATATTTACTCAACGCCGCAAACAGCTGGGCACTCTGTGCAAAAACGATTCTCGGCCGGAAGTATACAAGTGGTTCGAACAATTGATCGTCTCAGGCGTCAAGGCCACTGTACGTCCTGAAGAGCTGGCGATTGAGCATTGGCAAAATCTAGCGGAGATTCTTTTGTAACATTGACATTCCAAGCATTTCCGAAATTTCTAATTTAATTTTATGAATCCTATTCGCTGGCAATTGCACTGGCAGATCGCACTCTCGCTCTCACTTTCTGTCCTTTTCGCCTATACATTGATGCCTTTAATCGGGGATCCCTCCAGTGGTCATATTGAAGTTTTCTGTAGATTTATCGGAAACCTTTTTATGAATACGCTCAAGATGTTGATCGTACCCCTGATCGTTGCATCGATTATTGCCGGGGTGATGCATCTGGGAGCTGAAAAGGGTGTTGGTCGCATCGGCGCTAAAACTTTTCTTTACTACACGTTCAGCGGGTTAGCCGCGGTCATTGTAGGCGTTGTCATGGTTAACCTCATCCGCCCCGGTATTATTGATGGTGAAACAGCCTCCGCTATGCTCGGTCAAGGCAGTGAAACCGCAACCAACGAAGGCTTAATGGATAAGGTAACGGGTCGAGGAACCAGTGACCTCTTTGATATTTTCCTGCGTATGTTTCCGTCAAACATCGTGGAAGCGGCCAGCAATAACGGTCAATTACTGGGTGTGATCACTTTCTCTCTAATGTTTGGATTATTTATTGGCAAGCTTCCCGAGAATCATCGGAAAACACAGCAAAACTTTTGGGAGAGCACTCAGGAAGTCATGCTTAAGTTTACTGATTTTATCATCCGTTTTGCGCCTGTCGGCGTATTTGGCCTGGTAACTCCGGTTTTATATAATGCACCGATTGGAGACCTGATCGGTGCTATCTTTTGGTTCTTCCTGACGGTCTTACTCGCTTTGTCAGTACATTTCATCGTCAGCCTTGGTTTCGCCCTGAAGTTTTTTGGCAAAATCAACCCGATTACACATTACAAGGAAATGGCTCCGGTACTAATAACTGCATTCTCGACAGCCAGTTCATCTGCTACCCTGCCGCTGACAATCGATACCGTTGAAGAACGTGCCAAGGTCTCCAAGAAAACCTGCTCGTTCACACTGCCAATCGGTGCAACCGTTAACATGGACGGGACCGCACTTTACGAATGTGTGGTCGTTCTCTTTATCGCACAGCTCTATGCTTCGACAGGAGCAGTTGCTCTCGGCATAAGCCAGCAACTGCTGATTGTTTTCCTCGCATTAACCACCAGCATAGGCGTCGCTGGTATTCCTGCAGCCAGTCTGGTTGCAATTGCCGTCATTCTGCCCGCGGTTGGACTGCCTGTTGAGGCCATCGGAGTTGTCTGGGTGACCGATCGGATTCTGGACATGTGTCGCACTTCAGTAAATGTTTTCAGTGATACAGTCGGGGCTGTTATTATCGCTCGTAGTGAAGGCGAACAGCCCTACAGAACTTCGAATATCGAATGCTGAATATTTTTTTATTCAAAGTTGAACGTTCAGCGTTCGATGTTAAATGTTCCCTTTATGACAACCGAACAACGTATCGCAGAGCTTGGAATCGAGCTTCCCACAGCACCCTCACCTGCCGGTAATTATGTGTCGGCTTTGCAAGTCGGCAATCTGCTCTATCTCTCGGGCGCTATTTGCCTGGTAAAGGGTAAAATGACCCACAGTGGCAAGGTTGGTGACAGTTGTGATATTGAGTACGCTCAGGCGGCAGCTCGTGTTTGCGCACTGAACTTACTCGCGGTTGCAAAACAAGAGTTGGGTGACCTGGATAAGATAAAACAGGTCGTGCAACTGAATGGGTTTGTAAATGCAGTTCCTGGCTTTGCTGATAGTCCCAAAGTCATCAACGGAGCATCTGATATTATGGTGGAAATCTTAGGTGCCCGTGGTCGGCATACACGAGCGGCAGTTGCTGTTACTGGCCTTCCCAAAGATTCAACGGTTGAAATTCAGGCAGTTTTTGAAGTTTGATATCTTTTATTATCTGATAGCCAAAATCGGTCATTGGTTAACTTCTAGTTTAAAGAACTTTTTTTCATCCAGAGCCGGTACGTTGACTGTACAAGTGTCCCCAACAAATCCGCGAAGATCATCAACGACTGCGTAAAACGACCAGTTGATCAAATCAGTGCTTTCTTTGATAGTGTACGTTAGGGTTAGCTGATTTCGTCTAAACTCAAAATCGAAACCAGAGCTACTTCGAACTAGCTTAGGCAGTTTATCGCTTACATCGCTTTTGTTAGGATCTCCTCCCAAAGCGAATTCTAACAAGTTGACGAGCCCATCCCCGTCACCGTCTGAAGTCTCTCCGTAGATACCATGTAATTCATTCCAATTATCCAGAGGAGACGTCTCTAAAACTTTGATGACAAATGTGAATATTTCCTCTCTTTGATTATCTATGGCATGGAGCGTTAATGCATGTATACCAAGATCCTCATCTCTGGGCATACCGCTTAAAGTAGCTGTTTTTTCATCAAAATCCAACCACTCTGGTTTGCTAACCAAACGATACGTTAATGAATGATTATCGAAATCTGTAACGTCAATTTTGTGGCTGAATTCAATGTCTCTGTAAGCAATCAAAGTAGATCCAGAGACAAAATCCGTACTGTAGGGATTTGCCTGTTTGATAATCAAATCGTCAAAATAAACGGTACTCTTTAAATTGTTCCCATACAATCTAAGATTAAGAGAACCGGATGATCCGCTGTTGAAATCGCCTGAAAATCGAGCCCACTCTCCATCTTTCATTCCATGGACTATCATCAGATCGAGTACACTTTTTTTGCTGGAAGGATCATGAATATTCAAAATCACATTGTCTTTTTGTATATCTTCTGCGGTCAGATCGTCTCTATTTATTCTCTTTGCCCAGAAATCTAATTTGTAGTTAGTGTATTTCTTAAGTTGGAGTTTTTGTGTGGTTGCTGTTGAAGGCCCCGAGAGCCGAAGTGACGAAATCCCACTTTTCTGTTCCAGATCGTTCCAACTGGCTCCATCACCGATTTTCCAAACTGTGTCCAATGTACCGTCATCTTCAAAGGAACCATTTTCCATTTCGTTGAAGGCAACATAGATCACACGGTTCTCTGAGTAGTCTCCAAACCCGCCTTTGCGGTCTTTGATCATCTGGCGTTGGAAGTTGTAGTAGCCGGTTTTGTCCGGCGAAGTACAGTTGATTTCAAATGTGTAGGCGGAGCCGGGTGGAACGTTCTCCGATATAACTGTTCGATTTTTTGTGTGTCCCCAATCACTATTACCTTTTGGATTTAGGCTACCGAGTTTGTATTTTTTTTTCTTACGAACTGCATTCCATTCCGCTGTCCCTGTGTTCAAAACTTTGATATTTACATCAAATTCGCTGCCAGCGATGACACAACACGGCACTTCCAGAGAGATGAATTTGGCGTCATTTGAAAGAGCTTCAGATTCGGCAGTGTTGGCCACGCCAAAATCAAATCCTGTATGCTTCCAGGGAGCATTATCAATACAGCGATGATAGGGAGCCGTTGGGTCATGAAAGAATTTTTCATATTGCGGTGAATAAAAACTGCTGCTGACAGTGCCCTGAACGGTATCAATCAGCAACATACGAAAATACGAATCAAGATTTGCGTTGTGATGACAGGTCCTGATCCAGCCAATTTTGTTACCGTTGTTTCCAGTTAACATTTGGTATTCGGAGTTTGTATGTCCGGATAGTATTAAGACCACATTTGGATATATTTTCAACTGATTGACCACCCAGCTTTTAACATTAACCTCGTGTTTGATAAAAATGACCTTTGCCTCTGGATTTCCTTCAATAAGACCTTTCGCCCAATCAAATTCAGCTTTTCTTAAAGCATGTAATTCACTTTGCGGCCAGAACCGCATTGAAATAACCAGCCAATCAACACCTCCTGCTTGAAAAAAATATGCAAAGTTTCGGTTATCTGAATCTTTGTCCACGGGTTCAGGAAGATCACCAAAAGCAGCGAAATATTCGTCATCATTATCATTGTTGCCTAAATTCAAGACATACGGTATTTTTCCATCCAATTGCTTCCAACCTTCTCGTGCAACAGCGTACTGTTGCGACCGATCGCTGTCATCCAGATCAGACTCAACAATGTCACCCATCTGAAGTATGAAATCCGCGTCTCTGGTAAGTGGATCAGTCAGCAACTTTGCCATCAAGGGAATAAAGTTATCCTGCTTGCCGTTACCTGGATCCATTATTTTCTGGCTATCACCTTGAATCAAAATTTTTACAACCTCGGCATCCAGGCAAGTTGCGGAAAAGATAATTGAGCTAGCAATTAGCAAAAAAGTTTGGGGTATATTGTACATGGTTACTACTTTAAATTAACAAAACTTAAAATATCTATTAACAATTTGAATGCAAGGAAAAGCATGGGTTGCGGATTCAAACAAAGGTCACCGGGACACCCCGAGGTATTCATGATCCTGGAACGAATAAAAAAGGCCGTTCCAGCATAGGCTATTGCCCAGCCAGAACAGCCGATTTTACTTTTGCTGTTAAGCAACTAGCTTAACTTATTTTAATCTTTCTTGGTTTGATTTTTTCCTTTTTGGGAAATTGAAGATTGAGTACTCCATTTTCAATTTGAGCCCTAATCTTACTTTCCTTAACGGGCACGTTCAGACGTAGATCCAGACGGAAGTCACCTTGCGGCAACTCTTGTCTAATAGGCCGCCAATCCTGTGTATTGAACTCAGCACGCGTGCCAATTACAGTCAGATTATCGTCTTTGATCGAGATATCGATGCCACTGCGTTCAACGCCCGGCAAATGCACCTGAACGTCAAACGCATCATCACTTTCCGAAACATCATAGTGAGGTCGGCGCCAATTTTGCGGCTTTGATGCCTGTTCGTTTTTAACGGTATCGAGTTCTGTTGTTTCCATTTTAATTCCTTTCGTTTTAATGGTTCTTATTTAACTTTTATCTGGCGTGGTATCGACACTTCTCTTTTCGGCAAGGTGACGATTAGCACACCGTCCTTATAGCTTGCAGACACATCTTCTGAAGCAGCTCCTTCAGGTACGGGAATAGAGCTCTTGAAGCTGTATTCAGCTTTCCCGTTTTCTGTTTTTTCTGAATGATGACCACTGCAAGTTAGTACCGAATTTTCGAGTTCCAGATTAACTTCATTTTTATCAATGCCTGGCAGCTCTAATCGAACGAAGTAGTTTTTATCGTCTTCGTACAAATCGGAAGCCAGCTGATCTTTGTGAGATTTCGCTTCTAAAAACTCGTCAAAAAATGTCTCAAAACGCTCAAATGACGGCGTTCCAAAACTAAATAGACGGCTTAGAGAATTGGAATCTGTTGTAGTTGGATATTTGTAATGTATTAATTTCATAATTTAATTTCCTTTCTTTTGGTTTAGGATAATATTTATTATGCAAATTCTATACCAACTAAAATAAATACGTAAGTTATTGGTATAAAAATATTTGTAGTATTTAAACGGAACACTGAATGTGACAAATTGTCTCAAATTTTACTCGCAGTTTAATCTCAGGTGACTGAATTTGTCACAGATACAATTTGGCATCTATTGGTTATGAACCGAGAAGTTCACAAAGGTAATCCCTTGAAGTCAGAACATTTTGTGGAGTCAACTGAGGGCTTAATTCCAAAACTAATTCATGTTCTGGACGTACGAATTCAGCAATCATCTTAAAGTCAACTTCGCCGATTCCTATCGGCTGATGGTCGATTCCATTATCTGTAACGTCGTGAAAATGAAATCCAGCTAGATGTTCTTTCAAAGAACATAGATGCTCGCGATGGTCTAACAGACCAAATTGATGTTTAATTTGTGCATGACCGGTGTCGTGCCAGTAACCAATCTGTTCCGGAGCCGACAGTGTATGGATGAACTCAAGGAAATCATCGTCCAGAGGCATCTCCATCAAGCCTTCCCGGTTTTCGACACATAATTTCAGATCGTACTCTTTGGCCCATTCGATTGCCTCCCGGTAACTCGCTTCAACGTGTTGCATTGGCTTACGAGATGCCTTTTGAATACGTTGTATTGCACGATCTCTCTTACGGATAAACTTCCTATTTTCACAAAATTGTTTTGCCCCTAATCCTTGCGACTGTATCCACTTTTTTAGTTTCTTTTCCGGTGATTGAAAAAAACGGACATGACCTGAATGCAAAACAACTTTCCTGGCCCCAACCTTTTTAGCAAAGTCGATTGTCTGCAGTGTGTAACGCTTCCAGGAAGACCTCTCACGCTTATCCGTGGACGAAGGTTCGTAAAAATTGGGCGCAGGATAATTCACGGCACCCGGGAGTGGACAAAAATTGTGAACCGAGGAGATTTCAACCCGCTTTTCGTCAACCGCTTTAAGAATACCGGGAACGAGTGACATTCGAATACCATGACTTAATTCGATTCTCTTAAAACCAAGACCCACCATTTCTTCAATCATCGCATATCCATCAGTATGGCGTCTGGAACACCAGCAGGTAGATAGGGAAAGACGATCGACAATTCGACTCATGGCTTATCTAAAAAAATAAAAAATCCCGGCTTGCACAAGCAAATCGGGATTCAGAAATTAAATTATAGATAACTAGTATCTAACAAATCAGCTTTTGTTATAGCGAACACGGAGCATATTCTTAAAGTCTAGTTCCTTGTTCTTGCGACGCTTCACTTGTGCAGGCTTAACAAAATATCTTCTGGAACGGACTGCATGTAGAACCCCTTCGCGATCAAGTAATTTTTTAAGGCGACGCAGCGAACGCTCGACTGGCTCGCCTTTTTGTACTTTAACTTCAAGTTGCATATGTGTGTTTGATAATAAGAGTTAAATAGGCTAACGCATACTGTGAAAAAGAATTGTCAACCCTTTTAATCCCAGATGTCTTTATTTGAGTGTGGTTTTTTACTGAGGCGCAACCTCGATTGATGGCAGATGCCAATATCTAAAACGAGTAAATTTACACATATCTCTCTAAGAGCTTATCAACCAGATTATGATCTGGTTTGCCGCTAGAAGTCAGCGGTAATTGCGAAACTTTTATAATTGCCCTGGGAATCTTGTAATTAATCAACACCGATTTTAAACGCTGCCGTAAAGCTTCGACACTATCTTTATCATTTGCCGGAACATAAAAGGCAATCAATCGCTCCCCCCACTCCTCATCTGACCAGCCCATCGCTAAGACCTGATCGACAGCGCCTGTTTTCAGAAATGCATCCTCAATTTCAAGTGGATCAATTTTTTCTCCACCACTTATAATTATACGATCACTGCGACCGATCACATGCAGGCAGCCATCATGATCCAAATAACCTTCATCTGTACTCAGCAGATAGCCGTTTTTTAAAATCTCTGAAGACAGTTCATGATAGCCGAGGCACAATGATTCAGTTCGAATCCGGATGTGTCCGATTTCTTCAGGTGCACAGGGTAAATGATTGTCACCGAACACTTGGATATCGGCATGTTGTAAAGGATACCCTACGCCAATGTTACCGGAAAGAAAGTCTTTTGTAGGCAAAACAGTAACCATTGCGGCAGTTTCGGTCATACCGTAGGACGGAACTACTGGTAGACGCATTTCACGGACACGTGCCTGCAAAGTTGCCGACATCGGAGCGCCGCCAAGAAAAATCGCTTTTAAATTGAGAAGCCAGTCCACAACCGTTTTCTGCTCAATGATGCGCTGAAGTTGTGTTGGTACCAATGAAAGAAATAAATTCTCCGCTTTTATTTTTGGAAATTGCCCTTTTTGAAGAGTTCTATAATCGGTAAATACAATTTGTCCTCCGGACGTAGACGAACGTATCATCTGCATCAATCCACTTACATGGTACAGTGGCAGCACGCAACAGGAGTGAATTGGCTCTGTACCTGCGAATGACCGAAACCCATCGCAAGCAGCTGTGAGTGTATCCCAGGTGTGAACGGCAAGTTTAAGTTTGCCTGAACTACCTCCAGTCGGAATCAGAATTGTGCCGGGCATAGGGCTCTTCGTTTCAGAAGGTGCTGATTTGAAATTTACGGATACTCCAAAAACGATGGCAGGCTTCACCTGCTGATATAAACGCTCCCACTCATACCGCTGCCACTTCGGATTAGCAAGAATTGTCGGAACACCGGAATGACTCGCGGCAAAAAAAGCCGCTGCAAATTTGACCGGATCCAATTCGGCAATCACCACGCCTTGCTCACGTGCCGCGTCCACGACATCTTCAATCTGCCCGATATATTGTTGTACAAGCTTCAAAAAAGCACTTCCCGCAGTACCTACGATCCAGTCGCGCTTCAAGGCATCCAGATTAAATTCCACAGTTCAACCTTAGAATTAGCCCAGATGGCCGCGTACAATCCGATTGTTGTAACAAGAACCTGAATACTTCCACCGGTTGCTCCACTAGCTTCATCGGAAGCATGCAAACCAGCCAAACACTAAATTTTTTCCGTATCATAAATTTTAATTTTTGATTACGTCGCCACAATGGTCATTTCAAATCTGGACTAATTGATATGCGTACTGGACCTTTTCTAAGTTAAAAGAGCCTTAGCTGTATAGGCGCAAGAAAATAATGACAATCTGAACCCCGGTAATGGCGACCTCCTTCCCAAAAAAAGTACGGCATTGGGTAAGCGTTTTGTAGGGTTAAACCAAACAAAACCATGACAAAACGAAAACGCCGTACGAAATTGGCAATACAGGTCGCCGCGAATCGTTAGCTCCCTGTTGTAAAATGGTCTCAAATTTGTTGTAGTAACTTGCATTCGTCTGTTTCGTAGAACACATTTTTCCCTCTTAATAACCGAAAAGAGAGTCATGGACGCAAAACAGGCACGGAATCTCGTCAAACAGCAATCATCTGCCCTAAAGAAGTTGGCTACCGATCATTGTGGCCAAGATGAGCACCTGATCCCCTTGGCCCTACTCCACATCAACAAACGCCTGGCGGAAAATGACTGGGAGTTGATACGTCAATACGACGGAAAAGAGCCTTCTGACGTGTTTATAAAAGGACTGGTTGAAGATATCCTGGAAACCTTTACTTACGGTGTCTGGTTTGGTGAATGTGCCAAGACAATCCGCTACTGGACCAACCGTTATCGAATCGAAAACGAAAACCAACGACAGGATGCCGAAGGTTATATAAAAAATAAGCTGATGAAGGACAATTTTGCACGTCTCAAATCGTATAAAGAAAGTAAGGCCGTTCGTTTCACCACTTACATCTATATAGTCATCCGCAATTTACTGATTGATTACCTACGTAAAAATAAACCCAAGTTCGAAACGCTGGAAAATGTAGAAAACGAAAGTGGCTATAGCACCCAAACCATAACCGACAGCACCGTGGAATTACATAGACAGCAGAATCTGGAAGAAATTGGTCGATGGTTCTTTGCAGACGCAGCACCACAGGAAAACAACGAGATGGCAATTCCAACATCCGAGATTCCGGATGCAGTTAAGCTAGGCCCCAAAGAAAGATTATTTTTACGTGCAGTCTATAAGGATGGTATGACCATAGCGGAAGCAGGTCGTCTGCCTGGCATCAACATGAGCAAGTGGCAGGCAGACGCCTATCATCGAAAGCTTAAGACACAGATACGAAAACTACTTAATACAATGGGATACGAAACACTCCAAAGTCTTTTGTAATTTAACCTATACCCTGACCAAACCAACCCGGAACGACATGAAACACAAAGACAAACAACAAAATTTAAGCAAAGAAGAAGTTCTCATCGCGCTGGCTGCACAGGAAAACGAAACGGTTGAGCAACCGCCGAGTGCAGAGGAATTGACTGAATTTTTTGCAAACCCGGAAAGCTTCTCAAAAGAGCGGCAAGAACTTATGTTCGCTTATCTAGACAGCAATCCACAAGCCTATAATCGATGGATCCAGCAGGGCAAACAGGCAACACAGTCGACTCGCGCGCCCTTACTATTTACGATCATGCCATACGCCATCGCCAGCTGCGCGGCTCTGTTGATCATAGGAACCGTTCTGATGTGGCGCGGGCAGAGGTTTGAACTGGACCAAGCAGTTGATCAGGCCTACCAGATGGCGGCTTCAAACAGCCACCAGGAAAGCTTTCAACGCATTTGGCTATCTCTTGCCGATTCGTTTCAACAGACAGAACAACACCTAAGTTTCAGTCAGGCAGGAAAAATGTCCCAAAGCGCACAGGCTTTTAGAGTCGGAATAGAGCATGACTGGGAAATACCGAAATCGCAAACTTCCGGCAAAACTGCTTTGGATGATAGCCAACAGGAAGATTACCAGCTAGGTCGCTGGTATGCTGTATTGTGGACTGTATCTCAGCAAAAAATAGTGATGCCGAAGGATTTCTGGCAGGAACAACTGGTTATATTGGATCATTTGCAAGCACACTACACCAAGCAAATGAGAGAGCCCCATACTGCCGAAATCAAATCAGTTGCAATGCAGTTAGAAAACATTGAAGCGACACTATTGCAATTAACTGAAGACACTCAGAACACAAAACTATACAAACAGCTTGAGCAGACACTGATCGCTCTGCGTTACTGTCTAATCCCCTCACTTTAAGCGACAAATTTATAGTTCCGCAAAGATCAGAATGCCATTTTTGAACCTCAGCTACACATGAATTACATTAGACAACTGAGCAACCGCATTCTAGAGATTTTGCTGCTATGCTGCCTATCACAAACAGCTTTTGCACTTAAACCCGCCTATCATCACGTTGGCTTTTACATAGAAAACTTTGGCGGACGCGTGAATCCCGAAACAGTACCTCATGTCTACGAAGTCTTCACAAAAATCCGTGCAGTTGCAGAGTTGAACAATCGTGAACTTCCCCAGCTCGTTATCATCAAGGACCTACCCGGACCGCCGGCAATTGTTCTACCGGACGGCAATCTGGTACTCGCAGAAAAAGCCCTGAACATTATTTACGAAGATGTCCCGCGCTGGGAAGGCAACGCACGTCTAGCTTTCATACTGGGCCATGAGTTAGCGCATCTAGCCAGTGATGACGATTGGAGCATCGAAGTAAAATACCTGCTTCAGTCAAAAGCTCTTTCAGGTGAAATAGAAGATGCGCTCTTAAAACAAATCGATCAGAACCCAAAGGATTTAGTAGAACAAGAGCTGAAGGCAGATGATAAAGGATTCCTATACGCAGCAATGGCAGGATTTTCCGTCGACGCACTACTGGCTCGTGAAAACGACTTTCTGAGCTACTGGGTGACCCGGACACATACCCAATCGAGCAGAACACATCCAGATGCTATTCAACGTACCGAACTCCTGCGCGTACGCTTACAACAGAAAAAAGACGCCCTAGAGTTTTTTTACACAGGAGTGCGTCTGGCCCACTTTGGACGCTACCAAGATGCCATTTACTTCTTTCGTGAGTTTCAGGAAGTCTTTCCCGGGCACGAAGTGTTTAACAATCTGGGATACTGTTACCTGCAAACGGCCCTGCAGAAACTACCTCCCGAATTGTCCTATAAATACTGGCTACCAAACATATTGGACCATGGGACCCTTATGGACCGATCTATGGTCCTGCCAATATTCAGAGACCGCACCCGGATCCGTATTGCCAGAGACCGCTTACAGCAGGCAGTTCACTACCTAACCACCGCGATCGAAAAAAATCCAAAATACACCGCCGGCTACATCAATCTGGCGGTTGCATACTTCTACTTGGACCAAATCTACAAAGCACGTGCCACCATAGAAGAAGCACGCCAACTAAAGCCTCATGATCCTGCAATAGAAGGCCTTCGCGCCCTAATTATTTTTGAAGAAGGGCAACCAATGGACACCTGGCCTTACGCAGAAGCCATCTTTAGTTCCCTGGCCGAAAACAACCCGCCCAATACACTACCACTCCACATATACTACAACTGGGCTCGCTTACTGGAAGCACGGGACCGCTCCGCCGAACGCCAGTGGCAACAACTAACCACTCACAAAAGTGAACTGCCCGGGCCCATCGCGCGAATCCTCTGTGAGCGACTGGAAGACCCATCTGCAGTAGAACATTGCCTCAAAGAAATGCAAAGACCGGAGGCAAGCAACAAGCCGAAGCTAGCAGAATCACTCGACGTCGAGCTAGGCTTCGACTCCTGGAAATTAAAACAGGAAGAACACCCACTCCACGACTGGCAGCAACTCCCCTTTAACTGGCAAGGTGAAACAGCCAGTAGTGGAATCATTTATCAGACACCTGCAAGCATCGTCCTAGAGATGGACGGTATCGTCGAAATGATCGTGCTCCGGAAAAACCTGGGCGACCCGAAAAACACACTCAAACCCTATGGCCCACCTCTTCACAAGAAAGCAGTGACCAACGGCGAACTCTGGTCCTATGGTCGCTGGGCCGCACTTCTTGATGAAGAGCGGATCAAAGAACTCTGGATAATACGAGAAGGTTTGTAGGAGTTGCATCGATACTGCAACGGATGACACACCCTTGTATGCATGTGATTTTTTCTGCCGACTCATATGCCCCGATTCAACTGCCGGATTTAGGAGGACCGCTTAACGCCCGGTATTATACGACGCGGGTGCGCACAGAGGACGGAGCTGCTGCCAGTCAGCAACTCCGTCCTTACTTCTCACTTTCAAGGATTGTCCTGCTCTGCGCGACGCACGGCAAGAACAGCCTCCAGCAGCACTCCCTTAAGCGCTTCAATCCCCTCATCGGAAACGCAAGAAATCGGATAAACGGGCTGGTTCAGATTTTTCTCAAACGCCTTAAGGTTCTCAAGAGCATTGGGCTCATCCATCTTGTTAGCGGCAATAAAAATAGGTTTTTGGGAAAGATCGGGCTTATATAGCTTCAATTCATTGAGCAGGGTCCGGTAGTCGGCAATCGGCTCCCGATCATCCGTACCTTCCATATCGATCATGATTAACAGAACTTTACAGCGCTCGATATGCTTTAAAAAACGATGTCCGAGACCGCGATTATCACTGGCACCTTCGATCAGTCCCGGAATATCGGCTAATGTGATGCGCTTAAACTGATCCTCATATTCCAACACACCCACAGTGGGGAAAAGGGTTGTAAATGGGTAGGCCCCCGTTTTTGGGTGCGCGTTGGTAAGCATGTTCAACAAGGTCGATTTACCAGCATTCGGAAACCCCACCAATCCGACATCTGCAATGGTCTTTACCACAAGCCTGAACGCACCCTCCTCACCAGCTTTCCCCAGGGTGAATTGACGCGGTGTTTGGTTGTCCGAAGACTTGAATGTTTCGTTTCCCTTGCCCCCTCGAGCACCTTTGAGCAGAAGTAGAGGTTCTCCGTGCTTCAACACTTCGGCTACAACCTGTTCTGTCTCCAAATCAATAACAACCGTACCTTCCGGCAACTTGAGCACGATGTCAGCACCCCCGGCTCCATGCTGCTGACTGCCGCGGCCAGGCTCACCGTTCTTTGCCTTCCAGTTCGGCTTGAAGTGGTAGTCCGTCAAATCGGCCACATTTGTATCAGCTACGACATACACAGAGCCCCCATTACCGCCGTTACCACCGTCCGGACCGCCTTTGGGCTCATACTTACCGCGCCGAAAGCTGACACAGCCATCGCCGCCGTTGCCTGCTTTAAAGTGCACTTTTACTTCATCAAAAAACATACTCATTTCAAGTTACCCTGAAGTATAATTGCAACACCGTATTCTCTGTATTTACCAATCTGCCACTTCCTTGACTTTCATCGGTAATCAAATTTGAATTCCAAACATGTTACAGAAAGACGTCGTCGCAGTCATTGATGTTGGCAGTAATTCGATAAAATTGCTCATTGCTCGCAAGAACCCTAAGACTGGACTCATTGAATCGTCCTGCAAAGAAGGCCGCGAAACCCGTATCAGCACCGGTATCGGCCAACAGAAACCAACATTAACTCAGGGAGCCATCGCCGCAGGTTGTCAGTCGATTGTAGAACTGGTAGGCATTGCCCGAAAATACTCACCCAGGGTCATCAAAATTGTCGCCACCAGCGCTGTCCGTGATGCAGTAAATGGCTCAGAATTCACCCGAAGAGTCAATGAACTCACCGGGATCCACATAGACATACTAACCGGTATCGAAGAAGCAAACTACATTGGGAAAGGCTTGTGCAGTGATCCAAAAGTAGCTGCCATGGAACAACTTATCCAGATGGACATCGGTGGCGGCAGCCTGGAACTCATCCGTTTCGGCAACGGAACCCTCCAGCAAGTCTGTTCGCTACAGCTGGGAGCCGTACGACTGACAGAACGGTTCGTGAATGATAGCGCCGCGCCAATCCCACCGGAAACGGAATCGCAGATTGAGCAGCATGTCCGTCAGGCAATCAAATCCAGTGGTTTTGCCTTTGGCCCCGAAACAGTGCCCTTTATTGTAACCGGCGGGGCATTCAAGGTGATTTACAACATATTAGAAGCCTCAAATGCAAACGCAACCACCTCTTCCCCTCAAATACTCCAGAAAGCCGATATTGCTGCGCTTAGATCCACACTAAAAAATATTCCTCTTCTGGATCGACTGATGGCATACAAAGTTCCGGTGTCTCGAGCTGATATCCTTCCGACCGCTTTGATAACGATTGATACAGTACTTGAATGCGCAGGTTGCCAAACCGTTACACTATCGGCTTGTAACCTGCGCTACGGAATAGCGACTGAGTTACTTGCCTAAGTCGTAAATCTTAAAAGGGATTACGCAGAATATACTGAACGACTCGTTCGAACCCCGCACCATCATTTTTTGCAATGACTGTGCCATTAACCTTGAAAGAGTAGTGAGGAGTGAATTGCTGATCATCAGTCGGTTACAAATTTGAAGCTCGTCGCCCTTTTGGCGTTGTACAGTATCCGCGTAAATCAGCGTCTATTGGCTTCGCCCTTCGGTTGAGTATCGCTACGCTTGGAAGCAGCTTATAAAACAGAACCCTCGTCGACTCATTTTTTCAGGATCGAATTAAACTCCGTGTTCTCCGCGACTTCGCATGAGCCAAATGCATCAGCGTAAGCCATTCACCGTTCGAAGTTCGCCGTTCGAAGTTCACCGTTCGAAGTTCAAAGAGTTAGCGCGTGTGCCTCTGGCACCGCATAGAAGGTTCCAAACCCTT
>CAWUII010000001.1:0-78057 GCA_963922575.1 uncultured Opitutia bacterium | reverse complement strand
TTAGAGACACAGTTGCTACCATTTTGGATAAGAATCATGGGGCCAGATGATTACACACTTAGCTATAATACAGATTTACATATTCAAAGTTCGACGTTCAATGTTCGACGTTCATTCCGGCTCTGCCGGATTAGTCTCACACTTCTGGCGACTCTTCTACTTCGATTGCAGACCAGTCCATTTTGCCAATCAGTTTAAACAGTAGTATCGTGGCAATAAGACCATACACGGCAAACAGAGCACTCTGTAAGTAGAGGCCGAAGCAAAGCTTACCTAGACAAACGATCATTGAGAACAATCCGGTAACACCCAGAGCCCAGCAAGCCCATTCTAGTTTACCGACAGTAAGATGGTTCAGATTGCCTGCTTTGCCCGGTATATCATTCCAGATGCCGGACGGTCGGATGCGTTTGTAGAATTTAATCAGTTGCTCCTCTTTTTCAGGCGGCGTCAGAAATGTAACTGTGACCCAAATAGCGGTTGTCACCACTAAATTCAATGTAAAGCGCACAGCATAATCGTCCAGCAGGTAAAGCGGCCAGCCAGCCATCTCAAATAGACCGTGAAACACTTGCGTTTTATTTAACAGAAACCACATGACCAGGGTGGAGAACATTGCAGACAATTCGGACCAGGCACTGATTCGCCACCAGTACCATCGCAGCAATACCACAAATCCAGCTCCAGACATCAGTTCAAACATCGTTAACCACAACCCACCTATGTTCGTGGCATAGTAGGCGGCCACGCCTGCCAGAATGGCTAGAAAAACAGAGGTTACCTGAGAGACGATTACCTTCCCTCGCTCGCTTGAATCAGGATTAATGAAACGACCATACAGATCATTCACCACATAGGATGCACCAAAATTAACATGAGTCGAAATAGTCGACATATAAGCTGCCATCAACGCTGCGACCATCAAGCCCTTAAGACCCACGGGAAGATACTTCATGAGCATAATGACATACGCATGCTCCGGATCAAAGTGCGCACCAAAGACAGTCACGTCGGGGATGAGAATCAGTGAAGCAACGCCAACAACGATCCAGGGCCAGGGCCGTATAACATAATTCGCCAAGTTAAACCAAAGCATTGCCATCATTGAATGCTTCTCGTTTTTACAGGAAAAAAGGCGTTGTGCAAGGAAGCCGCCACCTTCTCCACCAGCCCACCACTGTAATCCGAGGAAAACAACTAGCGACCAAACTGCGAGAAGCCCACCACCTTTAAGATCGAAGGGTGGTAAAAAGCTAGTGATCTTCCGTTCCGAAACGACCTGATCATCGTGCCACGCAGCCATGATCTCTCCTTTATTCTCAACTCCAACTGTATCCAATTTTTTGAGAAGAGTAGCATCGCTCCAAGTGATGTCAGAAATGCGGTAGTACTCAGCAGTCTGACCATCGATAGTGTCTTCAATCAGAATTCCAGCAGCCAGTAGCTTGTCAATTTCGTGAAAGTCGGTAAATTTTGCCTTACTTAAGGTAAAGCTCTTCTGCCATAGGGCCAGAGCATCATCGGTCTCCTCTACCTCTGCCTGAAGCAATCGCTCTATGAATTGTTCTTCAGGCAAACTGCCTTCTGTCCATATCCAGATGTCTTCTGTCTCGTTGTGACGAATCAGACCCGCAGCCTCCAGCACTTCATTCTGTTTTGCAAGAGTTCGTTGCAGTGGTTGTTTGTTGATAACTTTTCCTTGTCGAATCGCTTCTTTTGCCTGCAGCACCATATTTTTGGGACCACCGACAATAGAAAGGACAACAAACATGAGGATAAAGGTACCCGTCATTGCCAGGCAGAACTGGAAAAAGTCAGTGACCATAACACCCCAAAGACCTGAGATTGCACTGTAAATAGCAGCTACCGACAGACAGATAACGATACCGGTAATTTTCGGCGCGATGATCGCCTGTCCGACAATTGGCCAGTTCACTATTGTTTCAGGATCAATCTGAGACATCACATCGATACCACTTGCTACCATTTCAGGTAGCAACGATCCATCAACAAAGACCAGAGTGGGCAGATTGAGCGTTACCTCAAGGATTTTGCTCATGGCAAGCGTTACCCAGCACATCACCAGTGTATTTTGAATTAAAGAACGATACGTCGCATGAAATATCCTTAAACCGGCGGCAGGTGCACCAGCGTAACGTAGTTCATTGAATTCAACATCCGTCAAAATATTCGCACGGCGCCAGAGCCGGGCGAAGAAAAAGGTACAGAGCATCATGCCCATGATTCCGCCCCACCAGAACCAGTTGCGTTCCAGACCAACAGAACGCATCCACCCGGAGATAACCAGAGGGGTATCCGCTGCAAAAGATGTCGCTACGATCGAAGTTCCGGCCAGCCACCAGGTCATCTTACGACCGGCCACAAAGTATTCGAGCATACTTCCGGTCGCACGCCTGGAGAAGTAAAGGCCGATGCCCAGCGTTATCAAAAAAAACAGGCTTATAACGGCCCAGTCCCAAATTCCCAGTGGAGTTAGTACTTCCATGTTATAGTTGGCTCACTGCTTTATAAATATCGGCAAAGGATTATCGCAGTGAGATTACTCGCTAACAATAAGGTCACTCAAAAGTTTAACTACTTTTTCCCTTCAGTCTCACCCGAAGGTTCAGCTTCAGCCTCTTCTGCTTTGGGTGTATCTGCTGGTGAATCTACCTCTTTATCTGCATTTCCATCGGCTGAGTCCTGAGAACTGTCAACAGTAGTCTCTGCCTCAATCGTTGTATTTTCAGCAGCAGGGGCTTCTTCTTCAACGGTAGTTGCTTCTGGGCCTTCATCCTCA
Organism: uncultured Opitutia bacterium; assembly: GCA_963922575.1. Lineage (GTDB taxonomy): Bacteria > Verrucomicrobiota > Verrucomicrobiia > Opitutales > Coraliomargaritaceae > Lentimonas. Next base: position 75,257 of record CAWUII010000001.1, on the reverse strand, counting down.
GCTTTTTCAACGCTTTTCTCAGCTTTTTTGGATGATGCTTTCTTCTTGGAAGTTGGCTTGGTATAACCTTCGTCATTACCATCAATCAATTCAATCAACGCCACTTCCGCAGCATCTCCAATTCTCTGGCCAAGCTTGTAAATACGTGTATAGCCACCAGGCCGCTCCATAAACTCAGAGACGCGCTCATCAAAAAGCGTGGCAACTGCACCCGGATTATTCAGACGTGAGATTGCCAAACGACGAAAGTGCAACTTACGTTCAGGTTCGTTGGAGCTTTCCGCCTTTTTGGCCATTGTAATTATTTTCTCAACGAAAGGGCGGAGTGCCTTGGCTTTGGCCAGTGTTGTCTTGATCCGTCCATGGGTAATCAATGCAACTGAAAGATTAGCCAGTAGAGCAAGGCGGTGTGGCCCGGAAACCCCGAGTTTGTGTCTTCTTTTACTGTGACGCATTTTGAGCTAGTTTATAATTGTGTACTTGTAACGTCGTGAAATTTTAGAATTCAGCAACTTGATCCAACAAGCGCTCATCTATTTTCATACCGAGAGAGAGGCCAAGCTGTTCGAGCTTATCCTTGATTTCATTCAGCGATTTTTTACCAAAATTGCGGTATTTGAGCATTTCCTGTTCTGACTTCATCGCAAGTTCACCGACTGTGGTAATGTTTGCATTATTCAGGCAGTTAGCTGCACGCACGGAGAGTTCGATCTCATTGACACTCATGTTGAGCAGTTTGCGCAGACGATTCTGCTCCTCGCTGATCTCTTTACTCTCATTCTCAAATTCAATGTCTTCATTGGATACTTCATCAAATACATCCATGTGGTGCTTGATGATTGCAGCGCTTTGTTTCAATGCGTCATCCGGAGTGATACGGCCATCTGTTGTGATTTCGAGGATAAGCTTATCATAGTCCATCTCTTGACCAACGCGGGTATTTTCGACGGAGTACTTAACCAGCTTGACCGGACTAAATAACGAATCAACAGGTATAACACCAATTGGCTGTTCCAGTTTTTTGTTCTCTTCTCCAGAACAGTAGCCTCGACCGGTCTTTACTTCCAACTCAGCCAGAAAGCGCTGTGGTTTGTTCAATGTACAAATGACTTGATCGGGATTTACGATCGATACATTTGCAGCCAGCTGGATATCAGCAGCGGTTACTTCACCCTCGCGATTAACGTCGATGATCAGATTCACGCTATCACGAGATTCTGAGACGAAGAGAATTTTTTTGAGATTGAGAACAATGTCAGTTACATCTTCTACAACACCTTCAATGCTCTGGAACTCGTGCTGAACACCATCAATTTTGATTGATGATATGGCGGAACCTTCGATAGAGCTAAGGAGTACACGGCGAAGAGAATTACCCAGTGTATGTCCGTAGCCGGTTTCAAAGGGCTCAACCTGAAAGACAGCAAATGTATCAGATGCGGTTTCTTCGACTTTTGTCAGTCGATTGGGGAGTTCGAATTTTCCTAAACGTTTTGGCATAGTATGCTTTTATTTAAATAATTGAGATAGTGGGTTGTTTGAAAGGTGAATGAAGACTCTTCTTGTACGCTGTTTAACGGCTATAGAATTCAACAATAAGCTGTATGTTGATGCTAGCTTCTACCTCATCATTGGACGGGAGGCGACTAACCGTAGCTTTGAGCGCATCCGCATTCAGGGATAACCATTCGGGTACTGTACGCCCCTGACTTCCTTCCACATTACGTGTTGCAAGCTGGCGCGATGAGGTGCGTTCGCGCACTTCTATTTCATCACCTTCTTTGACAATAAAACTGGAAATGTCTGTCTTATGACCATTCACGCGAATGTGCCCATGACAAACCAACTGGCGCGCACCGGCACGAGACTTTGCAAATCCCAATCGGTAAATAACATTATCGAGGCGCGATTCCAGCATCTGCAGGAAAATTTCACCTGTCACTCCACGTGTATTTTTTGCCTTTTCGAAAGTAAGGCGAAACTGTTTTTCAGTAACTCCGTACATATATCGAAGCTTTTGCTTTTCATTCAAGCCGATTGAGTACTCGCTTACTTTTCGACGGAGCGTTGGCCCGTGTTGTCCGGGCATGTGTGGCTTACGTTCGAATGCTTTGGTGGGGGCAAATATAGCCTGACCAAAACGACGATTGAGACGCGTGGTGGGTCCTGTGTATCGGGACATAATGTTTTTCTGTTATTTTTCTGCTAACTTGATAGTAATGTGTCTGCGTAGCAGATATACGCTAGACACGACGACGTTTAGGTGGTCGGCATCCGTTGTGAGGAACGGGAGTTACATCGATGATGTCAGTAACAATCATACCTAAAGACTGTATTGAGCGGACTGCGGAGTCACGTCCCATACCAGGACCATTTAACTTAACGGTAACTTCCTTCATGCCATGAGACATTGCAACACGACCCGCATCCTGAGTAACTACCTGGGCAGCATAAGCAGTTGATTTGCGTGAACCGCGAAAGTTGCACTTTCCCGCACTGGACCAGGAAATTACGTTTCCACGCTGATCACAAAAAGTCACTTTGGTGTTATTGAAGGTAGCCAAAACATTTACAATACCGACGGTTATGTTTTTGCTGCCTTTAGCACGCCGGATCTTCACGCCGTCTAGATCACTCTTCAGCAGATCCTCAGCGGTTTCCTGTTTCTTTTCAGGAACATCTTCAGCCTCAACGGCTTCTTTTGCGACTGCTTCTGGTTCTTCTTCGGAATTTGTTTCTTCTTCGCTCATTGGAGTTATGTTATTAAATGATTTTACTTACTTCCGGACTGGTTTTACGGTTCCTTTGCGCGTCCGGGCGTTGGTTTTAGTGCGCTGCCCTCTTACCGGCAGACTTCTGGTGTGACGAATACCTCGTAAACTACGAGTGGCAATAAGACGTTTGAGATTAGCGGTGCGTTCACGACGCAAATCACCCTCGACGACGTACTGCTTTTCGCTAATAAGGGAAGCAATCTGATTAAGCTCCTGCTCGCTTAAGTCACTGGCACGACGGTCTTGATCGAAACCAGACTCTTTCACAAGTGTACTGGCACGTGTCGGTCCAATGCCATAAATATAGCGAAGCGAATATTCTAGCTTCTTGTTTGCAGGTATATCAACTCCAAGTATGCGTGGCATAATAAAATTTAAATTTGATTTTTGTAATAAGGGAAAAAAGTGGAAATGTAACAGCAAATCGTAGTTTGAAAAGCTATTTCTTTGGAATAGTTAATATTTCTGGTTCTTTGCTAGTAACCAACACGGTATGCTCAAAATGAGCAGAGGGTTTTCCATCGGCAGTAACTGCAGTCCAACCATCATCCAGCATTTTGATTTGAGAGCCGCCCAGGTTGATCATTGGTTCAATGGCCAATGTCATACCGGGCTTCAGCAGCACTCCACTTCCACGACGTCCATAGTTAGGTATCTGTGGTTCTTCATGCATGGACGTTCCAACAGCATGACCAACAAACTCGCGGACAATACCATAGTTACACCTTTTAATGAAGCGCTGAACGGCATTTGATATATCACCAACACGATTACCAGACCGAGCAAAACCGATTGCGTACTGCAGTGCTTTTTGGGTTGAATCAAGAAGCGTCTGATTTTCCTCAGAAACTAGACCGATTGGAACTGTATAAGCATTATCTCCAATATAACCACGATAGCGAACAACTACATCAATCGATACAATATCGCCATTTTTGATAATACGACGCATATTGCCAATACCGTGAACGATTTCATCGTTTACTGAAATACACGTGTAAGCGGGATATATTCTGTCTCCTGAGCGGTAATTATAACAGGCGCTCTCGGCCCCAAGGGATTCAATAGTTTTACGACCCAGCTGATCGAGGTCATAAGTTGTCATTCCTTCACAAACACTTTCGACCAGCTGTTTCAGAACTGTTGCAGCAACTTGACATGCTTCACGAATCGATTGGATTTCCTCGTCAGAGCGGACTTTCTTCATTGGCTGCAAAAGAAAAAACTATAGCAAAGAACAAAAGGTCTAAACAGATACTGTCAGAGACAACACCTACTTAATCATGAAAACGTTTTAAGCGCCCAAGAAACGAGGCCTAAAGCAAAGAGACACACTGCAATAAATAAGAGTGGACGCCATGCAGTCCAGAAGTCTTGTAGTCCTGCTGAATCGACCAACTGTTTATTGCGCGCTGCAGAACGACCGCGAATTTTCCCTTTTTTAAGAAACCCGTCGTAGTGGCGCTGCAATAGGTATGTCTCGACCTGCCGCATTGTATCCAGAAGAACACCAACCGTAATTAGCATGCCGGTACCTCCAAAAAATATAGCAACAGAAAACGGGACGTTGTAACTGAAAAGTAAAATATCCGGGAAGAGCGCAATCAAAGTCAATGACAGAGCTCCAAAAAGCGTGAGGCGGGTCATGATATGATCCAAAAATTTTGCTGTTGGATTACCCGGACGAACACCAGGTATGTAACCACCATTTTTCTTAAGATCATCTGCAATCTGGACCGGTTTGAACATCATCGAAACCCAAAAGTAACTAAATACAAAAATCAGAAATCCAAACAGCAGATAGTACCACAACTCACCACGACCAAGTGCATTTGCGACATCGTTAAAGAACCGCATGTTAGTCACTGTTCCCAAATAACTCAAAATTTGTGTTGGAAACATGAGGATGGCAGATGCAAAGATAACTGGCATCACGCCTGCGTAGTTGACCTTAAGGGGCAAAAAGGAACTTTGCCCGCCATAAACTTTGCGACCGACGACACGCTTTGCATACTGAACTGGTATTTTGCGTTGCGCCTGAGTAATGCTTACCAAAGCCGCAGTGACTGCAAACAGTAACACCAACATCAAAATACCCTCGGGAACTCCTAGCTGTGGGCTTTCGGATCCTACAGGTGCCACAAACATCTGGTAGGCAGAGATGACTGCTGCAGGTAACTCTGAAATAATACTTACTGTTATCAGAAGTGAAATCCCGTTGCCAATGCCCTTTTGCGTAATCTGCTCCCCCAACCAGACTAGAATCATTGCGCCGGCAGTTAGGAAGATCGTGCCCGTAATCAAAAATTGAAACTTGTTTGCAATAACAACCGAGCCGTATTGTTCAGGATTAAATCCCTGACCGATAATACTACCTGGGTTTGTACTAAGTGCTACCAGTAGTAACAGCCCCTGGACAACACAAATAACAATTGTCAGATAACGCGTGTACTGGTTAATCTTCTGGCGACCGACATCACCTTCCTGTTGAAGGCGAGCAATGACAGGAAATACCGCGCCGACCAGTTGCATGATGATCGAAGCACTGATATAAGGCATGATGCCCAACGCAAAAACAGCGCCGTTCAGTAACGCACCGCCCGTAAACATATTATAAAGACCCACTAAACCACCACTGGCCGATGATTGATCGGCCATAAAATCATTGATGGGTCCAATGTTCATACCTGGCAACGGTATGTTTGCCCCGACACGTGCAATGAACAGTAGTGCAAGCGTAAAGAATATCTTCTGCCGAAGTTCAGGTATTTTCAGAGAATTTGTGAATGCAGAAAACATGGGCTTGGTTCAGCTTTTACAAAAATGGGAAATACCATTTAAGCTTCGGGTGCTTCTTTATCAGCAGAAGCAGTCATTTCAATAACATTGCCACCGGCTGCTTCAATTTTGCTTTTTGCGGATTTGGAAATTTTGTTAAGAGTCACCGTGAATGCTTTGGATACTTCGCCATCACCCAATAGTTTGACACCCTCGTCATTGTCACGAATCAATCCTGCATTAATCAGAGTTTCGCGGGAGACAGTATCACCCTCAAGCTTTTCCAGCTGCCCTATATTAACCAGCTGGTAGCTTGTACGAAAGTTGTAATTATTAAAACCGCGCCGTGGAAGTTTTCGATAAAGCGGCATCTGGCCACCTTCGAAACCGATGGGTATACCACCGCCGGAACGACATTTTTGGCCCTTATGACCTTTTCCACAGGTTTTGCCATGACCACTTCCCTCACCACGACCCAAGCGTTTGGTTGGATGAGTTGCGCCTTCAATTGTTGGAATGTTTTCGAGATTCATTTGATTACTCCTTTAGGATTCGGCGGCTACCGTTGGTTTGCCAAAGCGAATTTGTTTAATTTCATCATTGGAGCGAAGTTGTTTCAATGCCGCCATTGTGGCATTTACCATTGCAAGGTGGTTGTTCGAACCCAGTGATTTTGACAGGACATTTTTCAGGCCCACAGATTCCAGTACCGCGCGACATCCGCCACCGGCAATAACTCCAGTACCGTCGGAAGCAGGACGCAAGATAACCTTGCCGCCGTCAGCTTCACCAACAACATGATGCGGTATTGTGTCGCCACGCAGTTTGATTGTAACGAGATTTTTCTTTGCCTGCTCAGTACCTTTACGAATCGCTTCGGGAACTTCTTTTGCCTTACCATAACCCACACCGACCTCACCTTTCTGATTACCCGCTACAACGAGCGCGGAGAAACTAAAGCGCCGACCGCCCTTAACTACTTTGGCGCAGCGGTTGATGTGGACTACTTTTTCGGTGTATTCCGGAACTTCATCAGTTTTTTCTGATTTAGAAAATGAACTATTTTGCTTTCTCATATATCAATTAAAATTTAAGTCCACCTTCTCGAACTGCATCTGCAAATGATTTTACACATCCGTGGTAACGACGTCCTGAACGATCGAAAACTACCGACTCAATGCCGGCGGAACTTGCTTTTTCGGCAAGTAATTTACCCAATTCTTGAGCACTTTCTGAATTTGCTTTCAGTTTTGAATCCTTCGTAAGCGAAGAGATAAAGACCAAGGTATGCCCCTTTGTGTCATCAATACACTGCGCGTAAATATGCTTGTTAGAAAAACGCAATGATAGGCGTGGTCGTTCTGCAGTACCTTTGACTTTTTTGCGTATACGCCAGCGACGGCGTTGTAAGAGTGCTCTTTTCTTTTCGAGTTTCATAGAAAGTGGTGTGTTTGTAAATTAAGCAGACTTCTTGCCCTCCTTACGACGAACAAATTTGCCGACGATATGGACACCCTTGCCTTTGTAGGGCTCGGCAGGATAGTAGTTAAAAATTGTCGCCGCTGTCTGACCAACGAGATGTTTGTCAACGCCTTCGACAGTCAGTTTGGTATTTTCGGCAACTGTAATTGTAATTCCTTCAGGAATCGTCAACAGACAGGGATGCGAATAGCCAAGCGCAAGGTCGAGGACATTACCTGAAAGTGCTGCTCGAAAACCAACGCCTTTGAGAACAAGTTCTTTTTTATAACCTTCGACAACGCCCTCCACCATATTGTTGATTATAGAACGAACCGTCCCATACATCGCCTTGGCATGACGACTGTCCCCAACAGGCTTTACGTGAACCTCTTTGTCCACCACTTCAATAGTAGTGGCACTATCAAACGTTTTTTCAAGTTTACCCTTTGGACCTTCGACACGAACAGTCTGGCCATCGACGGCTACAGTTGCTTTATCGAGGATAGATACAGGAATTTTACCGATTCTACTCATTATAATGACCTATTTATTACCAAACTTTACAGATTAGCTCACCACCAACCGCTAGATTACGCGCCTCGCGAGCTCTAATGACACCTTTGGAAGTTGTTAGTATGGCGACACCAAGACCGCCCAGAACGCGTGGAATTTCATTGACTCCATAATAGAGGCGACGACCTGGTTTGCTGTGACGCTCAAGACCAGTTATGGCAGGTGTGTCTCCAACAAACTTCAAAGTTATTTCCAGTGTTTTAAAACCACGATCATCTTCGCCCTCAGCAAAATCTTTGATATAGCCTTCTTTCTTGAGAATTGCTGATATCGCAGAACGCATTTTGGAATGCTGTGCTACACAGACATCTTTACGAGCTGAGCTTGAGTTGCGAATGATAGTGAGAAAATCGCCGATTGTATCGTGAACTGCCATAGTTTTGCTAATGGGTTTTCAGTGAGCGTAACTTTAATAAATTACCAGGATGCTTTGATCACACCAGGGATTTTTCCCTGTGAAGCAAGTTCACGAAATGTGATGCGAGAAAGTCCGAATCTACCGATATAGGCCCGCGGACGGCCAGTGACGGAGCAGCGGTTGCGAGCGCGTATTGGTGAACTATTTTTAGGCAACTTAGTGAGCTTGGCCTGAGACTTGTAAAAGTCTTCGTCGGACGTCTCAGGATTTGCTATGATTGCCTTGAGTTCAGCGCGCTTTGCAGCATATTTTTCAATGAGTCGCAAACGCTTAAGATTGCGTTGGATTGATGATTTTTTTGCCATATAATAAAACTAGTTTGTAGGTTCGGTGGTTTCTTCCTGATCAGCAACTTCTGCTGTCTGTTTGCGGAAGGGCATGCCGAAGAGCGCAAGCAGCTCTTGACCCTCCACATCGTTATTAGCGCTGGTATTGATGCAAATATCCATTCCCATAGTTGCAGAAGTACCATCTGCGTTAACCTCGGGGAAGATAGAGTGATCATCTATACCTAAAGTATAGTTCCCCTTACCATCTAGTTTGGCAGGCGTTCCGCGAAAGTCACGAATACAGGGAAGCGCTACATTTATAAGGCGATTGAGAAATTCGTACATGACTTTGCCACGTAGCGTCACTTTGCAACCAACAGGTTGGCCTTCACGCAATTTGAAATTTGAGATGCTTAATTTAGCTTTTGTTGTAACCGGACGCTGGCCAGCAATTTTAGCAATTTCCTCGTTAACGTAAGCCACATGGTTTTTGTCCGCAGTTGCGCTAAAACCAGAATTGATTACGATTTTCTTGATTGCTGGCACCTGGTGAACGTTGCCAACGCTAAACTTTTTCATCAGTTCAGGTACAACTTTCTCGGTGTAGTGTGTTTTTAATATGGGTGTTTGCATCGTCTTTGGGGCCGGATTTCTAAACCGACCTGATTGATAACAATTCTGTATTGGTTAAAAGATTCGTTAAAATGAATGAGTTCTATAGTCTGGCAAGTCTAGTTTTCTTTATTTTTAGCATCAAATTTCTCTGCAAGCATTACGTTTGAGTAGTGAATCGATACTTCGCGTTCCGTTTTGCCACCTTCAGGATTTTCCTGTGACTTAGGAATATATTTTGTAACAAGATTCACACCTTCAACGACTATACGTTCACCGGTTTTTACTGAAAGTACCTTGCCGCGCTTACCCTTATGGGAACCAGCAATAACGACAACTTCCTGTTCTCTTTTGATTGATTTTGCCATATTATAAAACCTCCGGAGCTAATGAAATGATCTTCATGTACTCTGCACGAAGCTCGCGGGCTACTGGCCCAAAAATACGAGTTCCTTTTGGGTTGCCATCTGGATTCAGTATAACCACGGCATTATTGTCGAACCGTAAATAACTTCCATCTGCACGATGTATCGGTGCCTTGGTGCGAACAACAACTGCGCGAACGACTTCACCTTTTTTCACGGATGAATCGGTAGATGCCACTTTGACATTGCAGACGATTACATCACCGACATCGGCCGTGCGCTTGTTTTGTCCAAGGCGACGAATCATTTCCGCCTCTTTGGCACCTGTATTATCCGCGATAAATACGCGACTGTTCATCTGTATCATGATTAAAGTCTCCTTTTCAGATTAAAAACGGGTTATTCTGTTGATTCAGAAACAACTGTTTCATCTTTTGTTGTAACAAGTTCTTCGGAAGAATCTGAGTTTGTTTCCTCGAAAATTTCATCATCAAATTTGGGCGCTCTGTCGAGAACCTTTGTGATACGCCAATGCTTGAGCTTGCTAATCGGACGTGTTTCCATGATCTCTACTCTATCACCAAGTCCACAATCGTTTTCCTCGTCATGGACGTGAACGACCGTTTTACGCTTGATTTCCTTACGATAAAGTGGGTGTGGGATTTTGTATAGGTAAGTTACTTTAACTGTCTTATCGCCAGAGCTGCTGGTGACTGTTCCAATCAAAGTCTTACGTGAATTGCGTGTTGCTTCCATAATAACGAAAATAAAGTGGTTTCAGTTCAAACAACGGCAGCAGAGAGTTTCTTCTCTCTGAGGATAGTTTCCAGGCGAGCGATCTCGTGGCGCAGCTGCTTGAATTCGTGCGGATGTTCCACTTGGCCAGTCTGTTTGCGCAAGCGAAGGTCCAAGTGAGAATCGCGTACGTCGCGAAGTTTCTTTTCAATTTCGGACTCGGACAACTCCCGTATGTCTTTTGTAGTGCTCATATAAAATAATTAATTGTGTAGAAACTTAGGCTGTATCATCGCGTACTACAAACCGGCAGTAGAAGGGTAATTTTGTATCCGCTAGGCGAAGCGCCTCCTGAGCAGCAGACTGTGAACAACCCGCAACCTCGAAGAGCATTGTACCGGGACGTATCGGTGCAACCCATTTTTCCACGGAACCTTTGCCCTTACCCATCCGGGTTTCAGCAGGTTTTTTGGTCACTGGTTTGTGTGGAAACACGCGGATCCAGACTTTCCCCTTACGCTTCAGACTACGAGTCATGGCAACACGAGCAGCTTCAATCTGCTGTGAGGTCATACGACCACGACTAAGCGACTGGATGCCGAACTCCCCAAAAGAAACTTCGTTTCCGGACTGAGCTTTACCGCGAACACGGCCTTTGTGTACTTTGCGGTATTTCGTACGCGATGGTAAATGTTGCATGATTGGTTAGGATTTAATTGAGATTGATCTGCTGGGTTTAACTTGCTGAATTAAACTTCATCTTCGTCAGGAAGACATATCCAGCATTTTACTCCGATGATTCCATAAACTGTGCTGGCTTCGCTAAAACCGTAGCTGATTTTCGCGCGAAGTGTTTGCAATGGCACCTTGCCCAAACGCTGTTGTTCCGTACGTGCAATATCAGCACCTCCCAGACGACCACTGCACTGAACACGAATACCATCGGCACCCATTGACATTGTTGTCTGAACCGCGCGCTTCATTGCCCGGCGAAACGCAATACGACGCTCCAGTTGTAAGGCGACACTTTCGGCAACCAGCTGTGCGGACAGCTCAGGACGCTTTACCTCCTGAATATCGAGCATGATGTCTTTATCGACGATCTTGTTCAAACTTTCTTTCAGTTTTTCCAGCTCTGTACCTTTGCGGCCGATGACCACACCCGGACGAGCAGTAAAGACTTTAACACGAATACGACCGGAAGCACGTTCGATGAAGATACGTGGTACAGAAGCATAACGCAACTTTTCGGAAAGGAACTCACGGATCGTGTAATCTTCTTTGACGAAAAGAGGAAAGTCTTTCTTGGAAGCATACCAGCGAGAGTCCCAGTCGCGGGTTACTGCCAGTCGAAAACCATTTGGATGAACTTTTTGTCCCATAATAAAAGAGTTTGCTTATAAATTAGTCCGTTAAAACGATGCGTATGTGGCTTGTCGATTTACAATAAGGGTGAGCAGAGCCACGCGAAGCCGGGCGAAAACGCTTGAGTTTTGGCCCTTGCTCAACGATTGCTGATTCAATCGTGAGCGTGTCGGAAGAAAGATTGTTGTTATTCTCTGCGTTGGCGATTGCTGACTCAAGCGTCTTGCTTACAAGACGAGCAGATTTGCGCGGAATGTAACGTAAGATTTCCACTGCTTCAGCAGCTTTGTGTCCCTGAATAGCATTAGTAATTTCGCGCACCTTGCGGGGAGACATACGAGCGTATTTTGTGTAAGATTGTATCTGCATGAGAGTCAGCTATTTTGAAATGTTTTGATCCGGACAATATCGCCGGGCTGGATAGTTGAGTCGTTAAGATTGAGGATAAGCGCTGCTGAACAGTTGCTTTTGGATTCGATAATAATGAGCCCTCCAATAGTTTTGTTACCACGTTCTACAGAACATACCATGCCCAGACGCAGGCCCTGCTCAAGTCCGCCATCAAGCATCACTAAGTCGGCAGCTAAGTTGGGGTCGACACTGGATACTTTAGCCTGGTTGGAACTGTAGATTGAGCTGTTAATGAAATCAGGTACGCCTGCGCATGCATAACAACCTACAAACTGAATCCCAATCAGGAAACAGAAAGCAAATTTACATAAATAATGTGCGCGTGAAATCATTGAAAACTAAAGTATAAAAGTTACTTTTTATTTTTTCTTGGCATCGTGGCCTTTGAATGTACGGGTCGGTGAAAATTCACCCAGTTTATGTCCCACCATGTTTTCAGTTACATAAACCGGCAGGAAACTACGACCGTTGTGTACGGTGAAATTCAAGCCGACAAAATCAGGAGTAATCGTTGAACGCCGAGACCAAGTCTGGATTGGTTTACGATCATCACTTGATTGAGCCACATTTACTTTTTTAGCAAGATGCGGATCAACAAAAAAACCTTTTTTTAGAGAACGAGACATATCGAAGTGTTAGCTATCTATTTTCGTTTGAACTGGCGACCATTGCGGCGCACCAAAATTTGTGAATTAGTTGGATTCTTTTTCTTCCGAGTAGGAAATCCCTTGGATAATTGACCCCAGGGTGATTGAGGATGTCCACCACCGGACGTGCGGCCTTCGCCACCGCCCATTGGGTGATCAACCGGATTCATCGCAACACCTCGAACACGAGGTCTGCGGCCAAGCCAGCGATTGCGCCCTGCTTTGCCAAGACTCTGGCCCTGATGTTCATGATTGCCCACTTCACCAATGGTTGCACGACAACGGGAATTCAGGTAACGAATTTCACCGGAAGGAAGTTTGACCGTTGCACGTTCGCCGTCGACTGAAACCAATTGTGCGGACTGACCGGCAGAACGAGCGATCTGTGCACCACGTCCGGGATGCAGTTCAATTGCATGGATTTTGGTAGCCGGCGGAATGACGGAGAGCGGCATGCTGTAGCCTGCTGAGAATTCGACGCGCTCATTTACATTTAAAAGTGTGTCACCTTCTTTAACACCGCGAGGTGCCAAGATGTAACGTTTTTCACCGTCTGCATACGCCAGCAGTGCAATGTTTGCAGAACGATTCGGATCGTATTCTATGGCCTGTACTTTTGCAGGGATATCTATCTTGTCCCTGCGAAAATCGATAATGCGGTAAGCGCGCTTGTGTCCGCCGCCCCGACGACGCGACGTAATGCGACCGTAACAGTTGCGACCCTTTTTATGGTGCTTGTAAGTCGTCAGTTGACGTTCAGGCTTTTTGTCGGAAACCTCTGCTTTATTGCGTGTGAGGAACCGCTGCCCTGGAGTTAATGGTCTGGATTTTACAAGTGGCATGTGACGTGGAAATTTAAAATTTTAAACGAGTTCGATCTTATCACCCTCTTTAAGACTAACGATGGCTTTTTTGTGCCCGCCCTTTGTTCCGGGACGTCCACGGCGAGCACGATCGGTCTTAGCCTTGGGCTTTCTTACAATGATATTTACATTGGTTACAGTAACGTTGAATACTGCTTCAACTGCCCGTGCAACTTCCGTACGGTTTGCACGCGGATCAATCTGAAATGTGTACTGATTCAGGGTTGCAGCCATATTTGCTGCCTTTTCAGTCACCCGAAATTCACGTAAAATATTGTTGGCGATGATCATAACTTAACTTCTATTTGCACGGGCGATTACAGTTTCGATACCTTTTGAACTGGCGATAATTTGCTGGTATTGGACAATGTCCAAAACATTCAAATCACTGGCTGTTGCGAAGGAAAGTCCCTCAATGTTACGCGCCGCAAGTGTAGTTTTTTCCTCAAAAAAGTCGTCAATAATTAAAACTTTTCTGTAATTGGGAAGCACCGATGTTATTATTTGATAAAACAGTTTGGTCTTAGACTCTTTAACTTCAAATGCTTCGATGACAGAAAGCCCGCCTTCAGAGGCACGCTCAAAAAGCGCGCGGCGGAATGCCAGCGTTTTCATCTTGTCGTTAATTTTCTGAGAATAGTCGCGTGGTTTAGGTCCATGTGCAACGCCACCGTGTCTTTGATGCGGTACGCGACGTGATCCTTGACGCGCTCTACCAGAACCTTTCTGACGGAAAAGCTTTTTCCCAGAGCCACTTACTTCAGCACGTGTCTTGGTACTGGCATTGCCCTGACGTTGATTTGCCTGCTGCGCAATTACGACCTGACGAAGAGCCGCAACTCCTTTGTCGTCTTCAAAGATAGGAAACGCGGAAAAGTCTTTTTCATCACTTTCTTTTCCGTCGACTGAATATACTTTAAGTTTCATTTTAGTATTCCTTTTACTCCTTAAATTTATTTAGCAGATTTGGTTTTAATTGCAGTGCGAACGGTCACCAGACCACCTCGTGAGCCGGGTATGCTGCCTTTAATCAGTATTAGATTCTTCTCAGCAATGACCTTAACAATCTCGAGGTTTTGCACCGTGCGATGATCACCACCCATACGACCTGGCATTTTCTTGCCCTTGATAACATGGCCAGGCCATTGACAGAAACCATAGGATCCGCCGCGACGATGGAACATGGAACCGTGCGATGCCGGCCCACCTGCGAATCCATAACGCTTAACAACACCTTGGAAGCCCTTACCTTTAGAAGAACCAATAACATCAATCTTCTGGCCTTCCTTAAAATGCTCAACCGTGAGCACATCGCCCACGTTTACTTCATTTTCACCATTTGTACGAAACTCACTTAACTCTGAAACTGGCCCGGCGGCGGCTTTTTTCAAATGGCCCAGCTCACCTTTGGACATCCGTTGCTCTTTCTGTTCACGATAACCAATCTGTATGGCATTGTAGCCATCTTTTTCGGCAGACTTGATTTGCGTAACCGGACACGGACCTGCTTCTACAACAGTGACTGGAATAAGACGATTCATATCGTCAAATACCTGCGTCATGCCTATTTTTTTTCCGAGTAAAGAAATGTTCATAATACTAATTGGCAGGCGAAGTGGGTACTTCGTTGACTAAAAACCTGCGTTAGTGGTTAAGTAAAAATTGTGTATCCCTAGATTTAGAGAAGAACGGTAGAAAAAAGAGAGTTAATTTAAGTTCGTCAACCCTCTAATTTTAAAAATTTTACTTTTTTTACCAAACCCCGCCAGACCCGGTTATCTTAGTTCCACGTCAAAGTAAGGCGTTAGCAAAAAAGTTAGTACGATCTTGCAAAAATCACGCGCTTACCAGGCTTTCCGGTAAATGCGCAAGGCACGGATTCATCCCCTGTCTTGTTGGGTATGCAACGCACGCTGACTTTGTACTTTTGGGCAATTTGCTCCTCAAGCTCAGGATCACAGCAGAAACCCATCAAGGCAAACCCACCGGATTCATCTGAAGCATTAAAAAAGGCTTTGAACTCTGCCTCACTTTTGATTTCTCGAGTATTATCATCGCGAAACTTCTTTGCCCGAGCAAACAATACGGCCTGGATATCATCCAGCTGGTCACTGATTCTGGAAGTGAACTCATCGCGCTTGTAGCTTTGCTTGTCTTTTGGAGCCTTGTCGCGGCGACCGACGAAGACACTGTCATTTTCCATGTCACGTGGTCCGATTTCGACACGTATCGGAATCCCTTTTTTAATCCAGTGCCACACCTTTTCACCGCCGCGCATATCGCGATCATCCAGCTCAACTTTGACTGGCTCGCCCATGTAGTGCTTGGCTTCCAGGGCCTGTTTAAATTCGTGACAGTAGTTGAGCACTGCCGAACGTGTCTCCTCTTTCGGTGTTACCGGTATGATCACTACATGTGAGGGTGCAATACGTGGTGGCAATATAAGACCGTCGTCGTCGGAATGTGTCATAATCAAACCACCAATCAAACGGGTGGAAACGCCCCAGGATGTTGTCCATGCAAAGGTCTCTTCGCCCTCGGCGCTGAGGTATTTAATATTGCTGGATTTGGCAAAATTCTGACCAAGGAAGTGTGATGTACCCGCCTGCAACGCCTTGCGATCCTGCATCATGGCTTCGATTGCGTAGGTAGCCTCGGCACCGGGAAAGCGTTCGGCGGCTGTTTTTTCTCCAGTGATGACCGGCATTGCCAGGACATTTTCTGCAAAGTCTGCATACAGATCCAGCATCCGTCGGGTCTCTTCGATTGCTTCTTCTGCAGTTGCATGCACCGTATGGCCTTCCTGCCAGAGAAATTCCGTAGTGCGCAGGAAGAGACGTGTGCGCATCTCCCAGCGGACAACATTGGCCCATTGATTAATCAACAGGGGAAGGTCTCGATACGATTTTACCCACTTCGAAAAGAGTTCACCAATAATCGTCTCGGAAGTGGGTCGTACAATGAGTGGCTCTTCGAGCTTGCCTGCCGGTTGAAGCACGCCATCCGCATCTGCCTCGAGACGTGAATGCGTCACTACAGCGCATTCTTTGGCAAAACCGTCTACATGCTCAGCTTCCTTTTGCAAGTAGCTCATCGGAATAAACAGCGGGAAGTACGCGTTTTTATGCCCCGTCTCCTTAAAACGACGATCCAGATCGCGTTGGATATTTTCCCATATTGCATACCCCCAGGGCTTGATGACCATACAACCACGTACCGGTGATGTCTCTGCGAGATCAGCGGCTTTGACAACCTGCTGGTACCACTCCGGGTAGTCTTCACTCCGGGTGGGTGTAATTGCGTGCTTTGTTTGTTTTGCCATTGAACAGAAAAAAACTAACCCTGACGGATGTGAGCAACGACAAATATCAAATTGTGCAGTTTACTCACCAACATTTCTGTAGTTGTCATTATTTTCATAGTAAATGTCGTTCTCGTAATAATCATAACTATCATCGTAGGTGCCTTTGTAATCATGGGTGCCGTTATAATCTTGGGTACCGTTGTCATCGTAGATACCGTTTTGATCGTACGTGTTGTCACCATCATATGTATTTCCGTCATTATAGATACTGCTACCATCGTAATTATAGCTCTCATAGTGGGTACTACTGTTGCTGTCATAGTGGGTACTACTTTTACTGTCATAGTAAGTACTCTTATCGTAATAGTCACTGCTCTCGGAGCGAGTCTCACTGTTCTCATCACTACTTTTCTCATTGTCCATCCAGCTACTACCGAGAAGTTTGGTGACTGGTCTGGCTACATTGGGAAAGAATTTGATCAGTCCGTATCCGACGATCAAGACACCGATAGAAATAAGGAGGGTCTTGGCAAGACTCTCCACGAATTTCAGAACCAGCAAAAACAACACCAGTACGACAATTCCGGCGGTCACGTTATAGAGAAATGTATTTTCCTGGAAAAATTCCATAGTACTTAATCTTGATTTACAGCAATGGCTTAACTTGAGAAAGACAATTTATTTCTGGCCTGAAATGCCAGTGTTGATTTTGCAACATAAATTGCCTAACCGAACACCGATAATATCGAAATCAGCGATTCCGAAGATCACCAGAAGCCTGTCTGAACCGCCCTGTTATTAGTAAAATCCGCGTTTTAATTGCGGACTAAAAAATAAATCACACCTCTCCAATATACTCCTGTTGCATCCACGGATGTAAACACTCGGGTAATCGTACGCGCCCGTCGGCCTGTAGGTTATTCTCAAGAATCGCTGCCAGTACTCTAGGTACTGCCAGAGCAGAGCCATTGAGGGTATGTGCAGTCACCGGCTTACCATCCGGCCCACGGTAACGAATGTTTGCCCGACGGGCCTGAAAGTCTGTAAAGTTACTACAGCTCGACACCTCCAGCCAACGCTTCTGCCCTGCGGCAAAGACTTCGAGATCATACTGCTTGGCATGCGTAAATCCAATGTCCCCGGTGCACATCAATAAGACGCGGTAGGGCAAGCCCAGTTTTTGAAGTAACTTTTCCACGTTCGATCGAAGGGAATCGAGTTCAGCCATGCTGGTTTCTGCATCGGTCCATTTGACCAGTTCGACCTTGTCAAATTGGTGCAGACGGTTCAATCCGCGAACATGCGCGCCCCAGCTACCGGCCTCACGACGAAAGCAAGGTGTGTACGCGCAGCGACGTATCGGCAGTTGATCAGCATCCAGAATCTCGCCCCGATAAAAGTTGGTCACCGGCACTTCAGCGGTGGGAATGACATAGAGGCCCTCATTAGCATCGGCATACATTTGCCCTTCTTTGTCGGGGAGTTGCCCGGTCGCAGTCGCGCTTTCTTCATTTACCAGGATCGGCGGCGTCACTTCCTCGTATCCGGACTGGCGTGCTTCTTCCAGAAAAAAGTTGATCAGCGCACGCACCAGGCGCGACAGCTCACCCACATAGAATGGAAAGCCGGCTCCGGCGACCTTGACACCTCTGGCGAAGTCTACCCGCGATTCAAACCATGGAATATCAAAATGTGGTAACGCGTGCGGGAATGCTGCATCGGCATCCCCCCAAGTCGCAACGACTTCATTGGCATCTTCACTATCGCCGACCGGCACCGAGGCATCCGCCAGGTTGGGAATTGAGAGCAAGGCTTGCTGGAATTTTTCGTCGGCATCTTTTGCTGCTGACTCCAATGCCTTCGCCTCAGCTCCGATGGTCTTCATTTCCTTGACCTTTTCAATGAACTCCGGAGACCCCTTTGGCAGGGAAGCCATTTCCTTATTTGCGGCCTTCTGTTGGGCACGCGCCTGCTCCGCCTCCGTTATTTTTTCGCGACGGAGCCTATCCAGCTCAAGAACCGCATCAATATCACAGGTGAACTTTTTGTGAGAAATTGCAGACCGAACCGCATCCGGCTGCTCTCGAAGTAGTTTTACATCGATCATAAATTAATAAGATATAAACAGCACAAGTAGCCAACAACTCGCTTTCGTCAAAAATATAATCTCGTAGGAACATAGAACTTTGAACGTCGAACTTTGAATAATGAAGTGGTGGGATAATTAGAAACCATGAATCGACACGAATTAATTTTACGGCTTTTTCACTTTCCTTTCTTGGAAACACTATTTTGGCGGAACATAGAATTTACGGTTTCCATAGCAGAACCCATGAATTCAATGTTCAAAGTTCGACGTTCAATGTTCGACGTTCGAAGTCTTGACTCCCATTGGAAAGGGTTATGGTATTCTGATTTTTCAAATTAATCATTAATTAAACGGTATCTATGAGTATTCTCGTAAATAAAGACACCCGCTTGGTTGTCCAAGGCATCACAGGTAAAACTGGAACGTTCCACACAAAACAGTGTATTGAGTACGGAACCAACGTTGTTGCCGGAGTAACTCCTGGCAAGGGCGGACAAATCTGGGAAGACAAAGTACCGGTTTGCAACACCGTAGCCGAAGCAGTTAAAGAACACGGTGCCAATGCCTCCGTCATTTATGTGCCGCCGGCCTTCGCTGCTGACTCCATACTCGAGTCCATTCATGCGGAGATACCGCTCGTCATCTGCATTACTGAAGGTGTCCCGGTGCGCGATATGGCCGAAGTGCGTCGTCGCCTCTTCTTTCACAATACAAATACACGACTGATCGGCCCCAACTGCCCGGGGATCATCACTCCCGGTGAGTGCAAGATCGGCATTATGCCCGGCTACATTCACAAGCCCGGTAGAGTCGGCGTGGTTTCGCGCTCCGGCACATTGACTTACGAAGCAGTCTATCAACTGACCCAGCGCGGGCACGGCCAATCCACCTGTATCGGAATCGGCGGCGACCCGATCAACGGCACTTCACAGCTGGATGCCATACGCATGTTTAACGAAGATCCGGACACCGATGCGATTATCATGATCGGTGAAATCGGCGGCAATGCCGAGGAAGCAGCCTGTGCCTACATCAAAGAACATGTGAAAAAGCCGGTTGCCGGCTTTATCGCCGGAGCTTCGGCACCCAAAGGTCGCACTATGGGACACGCGGGAGCCATTGTATCCGCCAGCGGTGCTGGAACTGCAGAAGCCAAGTTTGCAGCCATGGAAGACGCTGGTGTCTCCATCGCCCGCAATCCATCTGAGATCGCCGACGCACTTTTGCGGATCTACAAAGGCTAGTTTACTAGATCGGCATTCAAAACTGCCACGCCGACGGGGACGTCGGCGCGCCCAGTAGCAGAGATAATTGTTTCACTCACCCGCCTACGGCTAGTCAGCGGAACACTCTGCGCAGTTGCCTGAGTAAACAATCTCGCCACCGGTCACCACAAAGCCTTCGGGTACGTCTACGGATGGCAATCGCATGGGCGGCGGCAGATCGAATACCCGATCACACTTCCGACAGATAAAATGCGGGTGTTCTCGACCAACCGGCAGTTCATAACGTCGTGGTTGTCCGGGATACTCGACGCCGACGATTTCAAAGTTTTCCGTCATCGTGCGGATGGCACGGTTCACGGTCGCAACACCCAGACGCGGCAAATACTTGCGACCGCGTCCAAGTATCTCTTCACGCGTGAGTGGTCGGTGTGCATCTTTTAGCACACATAGGATGACTTCCCGCTGTTCTGTGTTTGCCAATTTAAACGTGAGTTTGAGGGGGCCTCGTCAACGTTGAGGATAAAACAAAATACGATCGTGCACCAAGAAAGCGAAGTCTAGCTTTCCGTCGTTGGTAAGATCGGCGATTACTGCCTGACGCGGCTCTGTTTGACTGCCATTGCGCCCTTGGTAGTGAAGATTTTGTTCAAAGATTTCCCAGAACATTTGGCTCTCCAGTTGATCCCCTTTTTTGGATATAATTTCGACGACATGGTTTTGTCCATCGACCGCAATCAGCTCGAACGAGCCCTCTCCTTTAAAATCGGCGCTCTCAACAAAGTTGTAAAAAACGTCTTCAAGTTCTGTCTCGTAACTTCCACTAACGACACGTTTCCATACGTCGGCACCGTTTGTCAGATTCCAGAAACGGTCTGTACCTACGAAGATAAAGGACTCGTCGCCCTGAGAATTTGAAAGTTTATACCAATCGATCAGCTCAATCCTGCCTACATCCACCGAAGTCTCGTAGCGAAATACATCATCGGCATCGCGTTTGACGAGCTGAAACTCTCCGGCTTCCTCAATGTAAAGAACCAGCTGCTGCACACTGCCTTCCTTGTAAACAGGAATAATTGTGGAAACCGTGTCTTCGCTACTGCGCGCATTAAACTGATCCACCATCTCAAGCGTTTCACCTTTTATCTGTAATGCACGTGCATATCCCTTTTGACCTACCACAATTTCGTTCCTGCCGTCCGCGTCTATATCGATAACACTCACCTGAACGGGCTGGACACCTTTTAATAAACTTTCCCGAAGATTGGACGTACTGGCGATTTCTTTCAGCTCAAGTGTATCGGCAGTATCTATGGAAAAGAAGAGCGGAGCCTCTCTGGGTATAAATACCATCAGCCCGGGTTTGTTGCCGTCAAAGGCAGGGATCTCACGAATCGCGCTTGGCTTACGCCTTATATCCTTAAGATCAATACTCGCGATCTCGATCCACTCGATTTCAGCATCACTGCGATCGGCGGGACGTGCCAGGATCAAAGTCGTCCTATCATCAGCTTCGCTGACAAAGGCCAGTTCGTGGTAGCCGTCACGATCCAGGTCAACTGCTTCACACACCAGCGGATCTCCCTCACCGATGTTAAGCTGTCGAGGAAACTCGATCCGCCCTTCCGGACTCATGTGACTGATGCCCATCATGCTCTCTCCGGCACTAACGATAGCAAGAGTACGGTGATCCCCTTCAAAGAAATGACCGTAAGACATCGATGAGATCTCCGAAAAGCTTGGAAAGGTCTGCGGCGAGTGAAAGTAGCCGGTGTCTTTTAGGAACAGTACAACCTCTGCTTTGCCAGGATTGGCAACCAGAATATCTTCCAACCCATCGCTATTGAGGTCGCCAAACGCATAGCTCGGCGCTAACTTACTCTTCCCAAAAATAGGATAAACTTCCGGCTGTTCAGACGGAATATCGGCTTTTTCTGCGGCAGCTTTTTGCCGCTCTAGTTCGAAAAATTCAAGGCTTCCACTGCGCGAATCAATCGCACAAAAGGCAACAGGTTCACCTTTGCGATGGGGAAGTACGCGGATCGAACGCATCGGCTTCTCAAATGGAAACCGTAGCTCCGGCCCAAAGCCGCCTTCCTTGAGCTGTTCGCGCAACACAAGTGACTGCTTACCGTTGGAGCTTACATAGATAATGTCGGCACGATTATCACGCGTGACATCGTCGATAATGAGGTTAAACGGATTCTGACCAGTGATATAATAGAGCTCTTTTTCGTGGAGGTTTCCGTCATCTCCCTGTTCGATAATTCGCAGCCCTTCGGCGGAGACAACGACCATCTCTGCGTTTCCGTCGGCATACAAGTCGGCAATTTTCAGCGTCCCGGTCCATCCCAATGCTTCGAACCCATCGAATTCCTCAATCTCCGTCCAGCTTCCGGATTCTCCCTGGAAGCGCACCGTAAGCGGACGCTCGCGGCCGGTGTAGGCCAGATCGTCCAGACCATCTCCGTTCAAATCACCTATAGCTAGATCAAATAGCGGGAATCCGATCGTGATTGCCTCTCTTTCGAAGCGGGCATCTTCCAGTTCCGGCTCCCAACGATTTCGTTTAAATTGTCGCTTCTTGCGCACGCCATCTGCATCTTCAGGCAGTTGAAACAGTAGTTCGATCTTTGCAGTATCGTTGTTGATCACAATCAGATCGTTCAGTCCATCGTTGTCGACGTCGCTGACAGTGAGCGAACGGGTACTCCAGTCCAGCTTTAGCACTTCCGGACCTGAGAAGGAAAGCGCCAACACTTCGCAGTTAAGGACGGTGCACAACAGGCAGGTGCAAAGAATGTTGCGGACTATACGAACCGTAGAGTAAACGCTCCTTAAAAACCCAAAGGCACAACTGTGAGCGGATTTCCGATCAAAAATCATTTTTCTTCCTTAGCTTTGAGGATCAATGTTCGCCCAAAGAATCCGCCAGGTGCTTCATTGCCTTCTACAATAATGCGATAGGCACCTTTTAAACTTTCGGGAACTTCTTCGAACTTACCGGCTGCGGAAGGACTCCCAAAGCGGCCAAAACCTACCATCATTTTAAAGAAAGGTTCGATCAGTTGCTCGGCATCATAGTAGGAACGTGTCACTGGATTGGGCTGGGCAATGCGATTGAACAAGTCAATCAACTCAGGATCCTGCCAAAACCCGTCGATGTCATTGTCCAGTTTCGTCATAACATTGTGCAACAAACTGACATGGCCAACTACAAGGATTAAGTTGGAGCGGGTGATTGCGTAGTGAACTTCTACACTTTCTCCAGTTTTCATATCCGAGTTTACAATGCTGTATATAGTCTCACCTTCAAAGGTACTTTCCTGGATCGAGGACCGGACGCCTCCTGCACTATCGATGAGCGCGTTAAATGACTGGCTAAAGGCTTCTGCATTTTTGAGATCGATAACAATAACCTGTTCGGGCTTTATAAGTCCAACCTCCGTCGCAGAGGCATCTTCCTTTAAAACGGAGAAGACAACGAGCTGCGTACCGAAATTCTCCAACAGTCCGGACCGTAGGTCTACACCGGTGTTCGACTGGACTTGCTGCATTTGAATGTCCACCATACTGAGAATATGCGGACTCGCGGTACTCAGTATTTTCTCCAGACTATTGTACATCGCACTGAGATCAAACAAGGTAACTGAGCTACTTAAAACGTTTTCAGGGACGTAAGGAGCTTCGGGTAACTCGCCTTCGACATACTCAAGAAGACTTAGGAGCCCAGCTTTTTCACTGTAAAAACTGCCATAATGCCCAAGGATTCCGTCCTCAACCATATCAAAATCCAAGAATAACCCTTGTAACACTTCCAGCGAAAGCGCGCTTTGGAGGCTTTGTGGCGTCACTCCCATAAGTGCCAGTGCACCATTATTAATCGGCAGCTCACCCAAGGCCGCATTAAGCGGCGGAACCAGCTCACGCAGGTTCAGGTAAAGGGATAAATCACCACGCCCGGAATGCTCACGCGAGCGTCGGTAGGCCTCCAGACTGGCAAGAGGTGTTTCAGGACCTTCTTTGATCATTTCGACTGCCCGGCGCAGACAACTCTCCGGAGCTGCCAAAACGAAGATGCCATCTACCAGGGCATAACCATCTTCGACGTAGGTTGTCTCTCCGTTAAAGGTCTCATCAAAGTGAAGGATTTCATCCATGAATTTTTCTTCGACCATATCATGCTCGACGAGCGGGTTTTTCTCTTTTTGCATCTTTGCATTACGCTCAAACTGCATCTGCATCAGCTCATCAAGCCGCTCGGCATCCCCGGTAAATTCAGTCATAAAAATGAACTCGACTTGCTCGTCTTCTTGCAGGAACTGAGCAGACATATTGTAGAGCGCAAGACTGATCTGCCCTGGAAACAACTCAAAGAATTCGTCTTCAGTCAGTCCAAAGATATCCTCAATCTTTTCAAAAAAGCCCAAAGATTCGTCGTCCTTTACATCATCTTGCGAGCTATCAAACAATTCCAGCACGTCCTCGTCTTGGAAGATTTCAGCGATGGGATGCTCCGACCATTGCTCACGAAGCTCGGACAAACTGCGAACGCTGATGAACAATTCTACATCTTCTCCAATGATTTGTTGAAATGGCGGCGCTGCTACAAGTGAAGTTGCGAGTGCAGTGAACAAGATAGCGGGGAGTATTTTTTTCATAAATGGGTTAATGGGTGGCAGCTAATGGTTGTTTGAGTCTAGCTCCGGTGGGCTTATATAACGAAAGCCTGTATTCGGGTTGCGAGGATCAAAGGCATAGGCGTCGCGATTATCAAGAAATGATTTTAGGACGCGCAGAGAAATGGCAAATCCAAGGCCTTCTGCTCCAATTGCAGCAACTTTCATATTGTTCACACCAACCACCTCGCCACGTAAGTTAAACAAGGGTCCACCGGAGTTGCCCGGATTGATCTGAGTCGTCGTTTGCAGGTAGAGACGACCGCCAAGCACACGGTTGGTAATACTGATAATACCCTCCGAAACCGTCCGGTCCAAGCCTAGGGGACTGCCGATTGCAAATACGGTTTGTCCATCGTGCACTTCACCATACCCGGCAGCCAGAGGTACGGTATCAAAGGCATCCGCCTCTGATTCGATTTTTAGTAGGGCCAGATCCAGCTCCGAACTGGCAGCAACAATTCGTACATTTTCGTAGGTAACTTTTTTTAGTTCATTTTCACTCTTTTTAAAAATAGTTACTGAAATGCGATGTTCTCCGGAGATTACGTGATCGTTGGTGACAACATAACCGTCCCGGTGAATAACAAAACCAGACCCCAAACCGATCGGCGTCTGAATCAGAGCGACCCCTTCGCCCAGTTGCTCGACCCATTCTCGAATGGGTCGGTCACTGTGATTGTTCGATACGCGATAAAGTTTACTGTATGAATCGGCACTGATCGATGGACCACTCTCAGCGTCTTTCTCACTCAACCGGAGAACTGCTTCCTTAGGTATCATCATCAGATCAAATCCCACATCAACATAGTACGCATCAGAATGCTCCAGGACGATGTCTCCCTGAATTGTACTGCCGTTTTTCAATTCTATCGTATGATTAGCGAACAGGCAGTGGAAGCTGATCAGGAAAAACAACAAAACAATGATTTTCTGCATAGTACTTGATATACGAGGAATGGCTGCGGGATAGTTAGTAAGTATGACTTTATGAAAGCATCTGCAATCTATCGCAAAGAAAAAGAGTTAAGATTTTTATACGATCTCAAGTCGTTTGTTTTTTGCAAATTCAATCAGTAATCTTCGTATTGAAATAGGTTCACAAAGGTACTTTTGGACACCTGACCTCTCGACTCTTTAACCAAGGCTGCAAAAATCACTCAGCGCCTGCGTAAGCTTTAAGCACACCGGCAACGACTGCGTTTGCGTATTCGACAAGTATGTCATCGTTTGCCGGGGAGTTCCCCTCTGCCCGGTCAGCAAGCGCAGACTGCAGTCGTGGATAAACCGGCTTACTGTTGACGATATACGGTTCCAGTAGCACTGTCGGACATTCCGCCATGCGCAGTATCAGCAAATTTCTTGCATAGACGTACGGCTTGTCCGAGTCCAGTAGCACTGCATTCTGCTTCTCATAGGTTGCTGGCGGCAGCTGCATTACACCTGCCAGCACCGTAGACATAATATTACCGAGCCACTGCTCAACGGCACCACTGCCGTTGAGCAGTTTAGCGGCTAGGTGCGCTTGTTGTTGTTCAGACTTCAGCTCTCCTTCATCCATACAACCAAATATCAGAACATGTAAGTCATTGGAGTCTACCAGTTGTAACACATCAACCGAACCATCCTCGGCAGCACCGGGCCAGGCAGTCGCATTCGTATGTATTGAGATAAGTACATCCGGCCGAATTACCTCATTTATCAGACGTGCGCGCTCCGTTAACTCACCGGCGACCAACGCCTTTCTTAAGGCTTTACTGCGCACAGCTTCAGCATAGTTTTTGCAGGCTTCCGGCGTATGGCTGTCCGGAAACGGCAGCTGCTCCATTACCTCCCGGAGGTAATCAACGGGCCGCTTTGGATTAACCGGTATCAGTTCCTCGCGCAACAACGTCACTTCTGCGCCCAGTCCAATCAATAGAGTATATGCATGCCTGGCCACTTCCAGAGTCAACTCTGCTTCACGAACGTAAAAATCCTTTTTGTGGATACGAAACTCGCGGTCTTCATGTGCCGCCCACTGACCACCGACATGGCCGGGATCCAGAACCAATCGAAGTCCCTTCAACGGCAAATCTCCTTTTGACCGGAGCGCAAAAATCTCCTCTGGTGTGCGCCAGTATCGCTCTTCTGAAGCCCCTGCAAAAAAACCTTCATCGAGAATTGAACGCCAATCCGCAAAGGGCGCATAACGTTTATCCATTGCAAGCGATCGTTCTGTTACGTCCATACTAGTCATAAGATATGTAAGTAGTTAGTTTACCAGAAGAAACAGTTATCGTTTTCTGCTACTACCCGTGCAATCCCAACCTGTGGCTTTTTCGAAGCTCTTTATGTGGATAATTCAGAAACAGCGACACCATCGACAAGATCAGGTCAGGCGAGTATCGGTGCTACAACAGGGTCTATAAACAGAGAATTTAAGACTCTCCAGTAAAGAGTTGCACGGTGGGGTAAGAATTACAAACACAACGATCCGGGATTCGCAGCCTTGCTGGCAGCTGATAGCAAATTCTTGAAGGTTTGCTATGACTGATTTTTACTACAGGCACAATCAAACCGGCTTTACGGCACAAGAGAGTATGAACAGGCTTGCAATCAATAATTCCGGATAACAGCCTGCGCTTTTAACAATTTTATTACTGACACAAACCAGGCCGAAGATACAACATGGAGCCAAGAGAATTATCCCACCTATCCCTGAAAAATCTAAGTCCGTTTGATGGCAGGGAAGCACTTTTCACAGAAGGTCTGAGAACCATCTTATCGGAGGGCGCCCTGCATCGATACCGGGCTGTCGTTGAAGTTGAGAATCTTATAAGCTTGGCAGACAGCAACTTGCCCAACAAGCCCACCATCAACGAACAACAGAGGGTTAAACTTAGAGAAATCGTTTCTCAAGGCTCGTTCGACGCTTCTGCAGTCAATGATTACGACCATTTCGGAAGGAATGGCATTGGACCGACTGAGCATGACGTCAAGAGTGTAGAGCTCTACTTGAGGGAACGCCTGCAAAATGAGGGTCTTGCGGAGTTTTTGGAATTTGTCCACTTCCCAATGACTTCCGAGGATGTTAATAACCTGGCGTACAATCTGATGATACGTGACGCCATTAACCAAGTCTGGTTGCCTAAGGTCATTGAAGCTCTGGATAAACTGGCTGCGATCGTTGAAGAACATGCGGACGTTCCAATTCTTGGAAAAACCCATGGTATGAATGCCTCGCCAACCACTGTTGGAAAACGGTTTGGCTACACTCTGGATAAGTTCACGGACAGTATCGCACACCTTTCTGGATTAAGGTTAAAGGGGAAATTTTCGGGGCCTGTCGGGAACCACAATGCCATGCATACAGTTGTTCCGGACTTTGATATGGAAGCTTACGCGCGAGGTTTTGTAGAAAGTTTCGGTTTTGAATACGCTCCGGTTGAAAACCAAAGAATCTCGCATCAGGACATCGTCCGGATCCTGCAGGAAATTGGCATTGCAAATACTTTCGCAGCTGATCTTTGCGAAAATGTACGACACAATGTGATGATGGGCTGGCTCTATCAGGAAGGAAAGGCATCTCATGTGGGCTCTTCAGTGATGCCTCATAAAATCAACCCATGGTTCTTTGAAGTTGGCCAGGGGTATTTTGAAATCACCAATCGACTGATTGACGGAGCAAGGGACGGATTGCTTTTAAGTGTCTTTGAACGCGATCTGACGGATCATCCATGGGAGCGACTATACGGTGAAATGTTTGGTGGCAGCCTGGTGGGATTTACTTATATTTCCCAAGGTCTGGAAACGTTGCGAGTCAATGACCAGCAGGCACTCAATGATTTGAGAACGACTCCTGAAGTTTTAAGCGAAGCGGTTCAAATCGGAGGGAGACTGCTTGGCGTAAACGACATTTACATGAAGATTAAACAATTGACACGAGGACGAAGCCTTGACCGTGAGTCCCTGAGAGAAGTCATTGAATCCGAAGTGCCCGACTCTGAAATCAAGGAAAGACTGCTTGCGGCAACACCTGAAACCTATACTGGGGTTGCTGCACAAAACGCAAAGAGAGCTGTAAGTGATTACAAAGCGCTGCGGTCAAATGTGAATTCAGGGATTCTTCATAATTTGATAGGGCTGGATGCAGTCTTGTTTGATTTTGATAATACCTTGCAAGTCGGCGACAAGGATGAACTGCATGCTCGCCTCGGAGCTATTTCTGAACAATTGAAAATGCATTTTACTCCCGAGGAAATTAAGCAATTCGGCAACTTGTCTGACTATCGCGAAATGAGAAAGTTGATGGTACTGGAATACAATAAGAGAAATCCGAGTACACTACTGACTGAAGATCAATTTCAGGCAATCAATCAGGCAGTCTCCGGTCAATTCGATGACCGGTTTCGCCTCGCCGATGGAACACTTGAACTTCTCAGCTACATAAGGGGGCAAAACTATAAGATCGGATTGGTAAGCACACGAGGCTCGAATTCCCTGCCAAGATTATTGTCCATGCATGGAATTGATAAAGCATTTGACGTTGTAATTAACAGAGATGACTGCGAGGAACGAAAACCGCACCCGCAACCGATTCTTACCGCACTCGAAAAAATGAGAGTTACACCGGAACGCGCCATATATGTGGGTGACAAACAGACGGATGATGTTATCCCCGGCAACAGTATCGGCATGAAAACCATACTAGTGAATTCCGATTCCGTGGACCTCTATTGTGCAAAACCGGATTACCAAGTAGCCAATCCACGAGAAATACTATCCCTGTTTCAAAGAAAACGACTATGGTAAAAATAATTATCACCGGCGCACCTCACACGGGTAAAACAACCCTTTTAGGCGTGCTTAAATCCAGACATCCGGATTACATATATATTCCTGAAGCGGCGACGCTGGTAATCGAAAATGAATACCGGCAAGAAAAATCGCAAGAGGGCTATGTCGGTACATTTCCCTGGAATAACTACGCTGCCTTCGGCCCCAAAGTAATTGCGAAGGCCATTGAACTGGAAAAAGATCTGCCGTCGGAGCCTGGACTAGCAATACTCGACCGGTCTCTGATCGACACGATTGCCTATGCGAAAATGAACGATTGCGAGCACCTTTTGTCTGATCTCCACAATCAAATCAAAGCTGCGCATTACCGGAAAGCCTTCTTTTGCGACTTTGTAGGCACTTATCAAAGCGACCATATTCGATCAGAATCGTTTGAAGAAGCGCAGATGACACAACATGCCCTTCAAACTGCTTACGAAGAATGTGACATCGAAGTCATCGAAATGCCGGCTATTCCCGTCGAAGAGAGAATCCTACTCCTTGAAAAAGAAGTGGGACTATAATCCGGCAGAGCCGGATCATGATTATCTGCGACGGTTGAGATCGCGCTCTGCCTCGCGCATCAAGACCTTCTTTTTCAAAGTTTCGCGTTTATCAAACAGCTTTTTGCCAACACACAGCGCGATCTCAATCTTGATCAGACCGTGAGCGATGTACATGCGCAGTGGAATCAAAGACTTCCCACCGGTTTCCATTGCGCCAAAGAGCTTATTTATCTCCCGACGACGCAGCAGTAATTTGCGCTTTCGCCGCAGTGGATGGTTTTGCAGATTACCAAACTTATACTCACCGATATGTGAGTTGTAGAGCCAGCATTCACTATTCTCAATGCGGCAAAACGCTTCTGATATCTGCGCATCCCCAGAGCGGATCGCTTTGACCTCGGTGCCTTTCAGGACAATCCCCGCCTCAAAACGATCACCAACAAAGTAGTTGTGGTGAGCTTTTCCGTTGCGAATCTCCCTGATCCGGTCGTTCGCTTTTTTCTTCTTTGCACACACTGTAATATTGCCCTTTCAGTTAAGGGAAAAGGCCATAGCGAGATCAGCTACACGAATTAGCGCTGCATTTAAACAGCCTCTGTTTCATCTTCGCCCAACTGGTAACTAATTTTACCTTCGATGACCTCGCGCAAGGCAATATCTTCCGCTGCAAGACGCTCCAGCGACTCGATCAGTGGCTTATAACCGCTTTTAAGTTGTTTCGCGCGACGCGAAATAACATTGACCAAAATATTTGGATCGGGAATTACTAATTGTGCTGCCTGTAAATAGTCGTCTCTCAAAATGACACTCCTGTTAAAATTGAACTCTTAAAAACCATTTAAAATCCGGCTTATTAATATGTTTGCAATAAAAAAGCGCAGGAATTCAAAAAATTTATTGACAGATGTTACTAAAATTCCAGCTTTAGAGGTTTTCTCATAAATCATGAAGACAACTTTAGCAACATCCACAGACCACTCTAAAAGCTGGCATCTGGTCGACGCAGCAGAGGAAACACTTGGTCACATTGCTGTGAAAATTTCCAATGTGTTGCGCGGTCGACACAAACCTACTTATACACCTAATACTGACACCGGAGATTATGTAGTTGTAGTTAACGCCGAAAAGATAAAAGTCACCGGCAAGAAAAACAGCGACAAGCGCTACATGTTTTACTCCGGATGGATGGGTGGCGAAAGCTACATATCCATGGATGAAATGCGTGAAAAAAAGCCAGAATTCATTATCGAACATGCAGTAAAAGGGATGTTGCCTCGCAATCGGCTGGGTCGCCAAATGCTCAAAAAGCTTAAAATCCACGCAGGCCCCGAGCATCCGTACGAAGCACAACAACCTAAGCCACTGGCTAAGTAACACTTTAAATAATTAAATAATTATGGACAAACAGACATTTGTAACCATCGGTCGCCGCAAAAAAGCCAGGGCTCGCGTGCGACTAACTCCCGGCAGTGGCAGTATCGTCGTCAATGGTAAAGAACCTGCTGATTACTTTAAAGCAGAAGATTTTACACGCTCTGCCCTCTTGCCACTCCAAATAGCTGAGATGAGCGACCAAGTCGATATTATCGTAAAAGCCGATGGTGGCGGGCTCAATGGTCAGGCAGTCGCAACCAGTCTAGGTATTGCCCGTGCGCTTGAAAAACTTAATGGAGAATTTAGAATTCCTCTAAAACGGGAAGGTCTTCTCACCCGTGACCCGCGTTCGCGAGAACGCAAAAAAGCAGGACAACCCGGAGCACGCAAACGCTTCCAATTCTCCAAGCGTTAATACAGCCCAGCGGCGCAGACGCATTTCCAAAGCCCTCCTTAGCCGTCATAGTGCTTCGGAGGGTTTTTGTTTTTACCAAGCCAGGATTTCAGTTATTTATCCAAAAGTTTTCTTAGAAAGTATAATTTTTAACTTCAAAAAGTAACGCAGGCACGTCCCTGCTACACTCTACGAGCTTCGCAGGACATGTCTCGCGCCGCACAAATTCTTATTCCACCTTACAATCAACTAATCACATGAAAGCGGCTATTGTAGGCGCCTCCGGATATTCCGGAGAG
This sequence comes from uncultured Opitutia bacterium, assembly GCA_963922575.1. Taxonomy (GTDB): domain Bacteria; phylum Verrucomicrobiota; class Verrucomicrobiia; order Opitutales; family Coraliomargaritaceae; genus Lentimonas. Next base: position 43,300 of record CAWUII010000001.1, on the reverse strand, counting down.
GAACTGGTCCGGCTTCTGTCGAAACATCCAGACGTGACCCTGTCTGCGGTTACTTCGCGCTCGCTTACAGGCAAACCGGTTGCCGAAGTAATGCCTGCACTGCAACATCTGGTCGGCGATCTCGTCTTCTCCGAATCAGATCCGGAGGCACTCGCCTCCGATGACGATATAGACGTTTACTTTCTGGCTTTGCCACACGGAGTGGCGACGGAATTTGCGCAGCCTTTGTTTCAGGCAGGCAAGACTGTGCTGGATCTGAGTGCGGACTTCAGGCTTGATTCACCGACAGTTTACCAAGCCTACTATGGTCATCCGCATCCGGCGCCCGATCTACTGAAAGCAGCGGTCTACGTTATTCCGGAGCTTGCCGATAAAAAGTGGATGCAGTCTTCGCTAATCGCCTGCCCGGGCTGCTATCCAACCAGCATCCAACTGCCTCTCGTTCCGCTCCTGCGAAATAATATCATCAAATCGTCCGGCATTGTTATCAATAGCTACAGTGGCGTCAGCGGCGCAGGTCGTAAAGTTGCCGAAGACTTTATCTACTGTGAGCGCAACGAAAGCATGAAGGGCTACGGCATGCCCAAACACCGGCACCTCTCTGAAATCGAGGAACAGCTTAGCAAGGCCGCCTTCACCGATTGCATCGTACAGTTTAACCCGCACCTCGCACCGGTTTCCAGGGGAATCTCAACAACTATTGTAGCAAAGGCCAGCGCATCAATTGACGAACTTTACAAGGTCTGGAACGCAACCTATGCGGAAAAGCCATTTGTCAACGTCCTGCCCAGCGACATTTTCCCGGACACCTTGAATGTCGTCGGTACAAACCGGGCAGATCTCTCTGCAGTCTACGATCCACGGACGAAAAACTTCGTAATTACGGCAGTCATTGATAATCTACTCAAAGGCGCCAGCGGTCAGGCAGTTCAAATCCTTAATCTCAAGTACGGCTTCGACGAAACTGCCGGTCTGTTTTGAAAAGAAGTCGGGAGTTAGTAGTTGGAAGTCTGTTCATTATGTTCATATCCTTACAAAACAAGTGCTGGCCTTTAGTTACTGGGGACGCCGCCGGTACTACAGTGTTGAGTGTCAACGTATTCATTAGCTCTGCTATGCCGGCGAGGACACCGGCGCTCCCAGTCTAACTTCTCTCTTAAATGCCATCATCCATCACAGTGCATCTAGCTGAACAATCAAATGGGCTTTTCGATTGTCCGGGGTTTCGGTTTTCAGGCGTTCACAGTGATGTGCGCGAGACAGGTAATCCGAGCCTGGACCTCGCTCTTCTAGTCCCGGATTCTCCTTGCAGCGCAGCCGGAGTATTCACGCTCAACGATGTTTGCGCCGCCCCGGTAAGACTTTGCAAATCGATAATCGACCAAAATGGTAACACCATTGCCGGTTGTGTCGTAAACAGCGGCAATGCCAACGCCTGCACCGGCGAACAAGGCATGGCAAATGCCGAGGCCATGGCTCAAATTGCTCAGAAAGCAACCGGAATCAAAGCGCCGTTTCTAGTCTGTTCCACCGGCCGTATTGGACGGCAGCTTCCGATGAACGCGATCCATCGGGGAATCGCAGACGCGGCACAAAAGCTTGAAAAGAGCCCATCCGCTTCGTTGAATGCTGCTGATGCCATTCTAACCTCGGATACCCGCAGAAAAGTCGCGACTGCACAATTTGAATATAAGGGCACAAAAATCACTGTTGCGGGGATGGCAAAGGGTGCGGGTATGATCGAGCCAAATATGGCAACCATGCTGGCCTTTCTTGTAACAGACATCAAAGCTGAAAACGCCCTGCTCCAAACCGTGCTTAAGAAAGCCAGCGACCTCACCTTCAATCGCATCTCAGTCGACGGCGACATGAGCACCAATGACACGGTTCTACTGTTTGCCAATGGCGCTTCCGGCATTGAGGCAAATGAAACAATCGAACTTCTCGATGCGTTCCAAAAAGCAGTCAACGAAGTCTGCAACGACCTCGCTGAAAAGATTGTCGGTGATGGTGAAAAAGTTACTAAGCTGGTTGAGTTAATCGTCAAGGGCTGTCGCACCGGTGCTGATGCTGAAAAAATTGCCCGGGCAGTCGGCAATTCTCTTCTGGTAAAAACCTCCTGGTACGGCTCCGATCCAAACTGGGGACGACTCGCCGATGCTGCCGGGTACGCACGCGTAGGATTAAAGGAAGACTGTTTCAGCATCTACTACGATGAGGTTCCCGCGCTCATTAACGGCAAACCACAGGATGAAAGACTTGCCGAGTGGAAGGCCATCGTCACTAGGAAGCGCTTCCGGATCACTCTGGATTTAGACCAGGGTGATGGTCACTACCGCATGTTGACCTCTGATCTGAGCGAAGCCTATGTCGATTTCAACAAATCCGAGTAGAGAACTCGTCGAACATTGAACGTCGAACGTCGAACATTGAATTTTAAATAACTAATGAGAATGCTCTTTTTAAATTTTCACTTCTTCCAACCTTTCACTATTTCTAACCATTCAACGTTCAACGTTCAACGTTCGACGTTCAATGTTCGAAGAGTTCATCATGACTGACACTTCACATCTGGATGTAACGACAAAGGCCGCCGTACTGCTGGAGGCACTGCCCTACATACAGCAATTCCGCGATGCCATATTTGTTGTCAAATACGGCGGGGCTTTCATGGACAGTGCCGATCCCACTGTACGGACTCGTGTTGCTACCGACATTGCTCTTCTCTCTGCCGTTGGAATTAAGGTCGTTATCGTGCATGGCGGTGGAAATGCGATCACTCGCGCGCTGGCTGAGTCCGATATACCCACACGATTTGAGCATGGACTGCGCGTGACTGACAAAGACACTGTTAAAATTGTCGAACATACGCTCAATGAAGTTGTCAATCCGAGTATTTGTGAGCTCCTTAAAAAACAGAAAACGCTACCAGTAGGACTCCCCGGAAACAGCATACTGCTTTGCGATCCAAAAAAAGTCGTAATTGACGGGGAAATAATAGACATCGGCTACGTTGGAGAAACTCATACGGTAAACACTGAATCCATAACCTACGCGCTTGACGATGGGTGCATACCAGTCATTTCGCCGATCGCCTGTGACAAGAACGGTCAAATCTACAATACCAACGCCGATGCCGCCGCAGGCAAAATTGCCGCCGCACTCCAGGCACGTCGCCTGGTTTATCTCTGCGATGTGCCGGGCCTGATGCACGATGTCGACAAACCGGAATCGCTCATTTCTTCATTGAAAGCCCGAGACGTTAGCACTTTAGTCAATAAAGGTATCATCAGCAAAGGCATGATCCCGAAAACCGATAGTGCTGTTGAAGCGCTTAAAGGCGGCGTGTTCCGTGTTCACTTTGTCCACGGAGAAACACCTCACAGCCTTCTTCTGGAAATTTTTACCGACGAAGGCATCGGTACCGAAATCATTCACGACTGATTTACTATGCAGCATCACCCTTCTCTCATGAAAAACTATGGCCCACCGGCATTCAATGCCGAGCAGGGAAAGGGTATGTATCTCTACGACTCTGAAAAAAAGGCCTATCTCGACTTTGGTAGTGGAATAGCCGTTACCGCTGTTGGTCATTCCCACCCGAAGTGGGTCAAGGCGGTTCAGTACCAGGCTGCTAAACTGGTACACTGCAGCAACCTTTACGGCATCCCCGGACAGCAAAAGCTGGCCGACCGCTTGGTTGAAAAAGCAGGCCCGGGCCGTGTCTTGTTTTGCAACAGCGGCGCCGAGTCCAACGAGGCCCTGATCAAGCTCGCACGCCTGCATGGCCAAAAACTTTCCGCTGGCAAGGAAGGCCAGCGCTATATAGTTGTCTCCGCCGAAAATGCATTTCATGGCCGCACCTTTGGAGGCATGGCAGCAACGCCTCAGGAGAAAATTCAGGGTGGGTTTCGCCCCATGCTCGATGGGTTCCGGTTTGGTCAGATCAATAACATCGAGACCTTCGAACAATTAATCGACGACTCGGTCGCTGCAGTATTTATCGAATCGATTCAAGGCGAAGGTGGCATTTTTCCTGCGGAGCCGACCTTCCTCAAAGAGCTAAGAGCGCTCTGCACCGAGCGAAATGTCCTTCTCATGCTCGACGAGGTGCAATGCGGGGTCGGTCGTACCGGCAACTTCTTTGCTTTCGAAAACAGTGGCGTCCACCCGGATGCAATCGGCATGGCAAAAGGACTCGGCTCCGGCTATCCGATTGGCGCGATCTGGGTGGCGGAGCCCTACGCAGATCTGTTTCAGCCCGGATCCCACGGCACGACCTTTGGTGGCAGTCCGTTGGCCTGTGCTGCTGCAAATGCTACACTCGACATTATCGAGTCAGAGCAGCTCCTTAAAAAGGTGACGGCCAACAGCGTGCTCTGGCATAAGGAACTGCACCACCTGATCAATAAGTATCCACAACATATTGCCGGTATGCGAGGCATTGGTTACATGGTTGGCCTGGAACTTCACGCCGACCGGCTGGCAGTTACAGCCGCGGCCAAAGAAAAAGGTCTGCTCATTGTTCCTGCGGGACATAATACCATACGCCTGTTGCCAGCCCTGATCGCCACTCCGGAAGATCTCACCAAAAGCGTTCAGATTCTTGAAGAAGTCTTTGGGGACATCGAACGCTAAAGATCGAATCCCTTAAAACACTCAAATTTCTAAATCTAAAACTCAAATTTCAACGTCTTTTCATTCAATGTTCGAAGTTCAACGTTCAATGTTCGACACTCTCAAAGTATGCATCACTTTCTGAAAGCCACTGATTTTACACTCGAACAGGCACAGTCTGTCTTCTCACTCGCACAATCCTTCAAAAAGGATCGCCGAAGCACACCCAACATCTTGGATAAAGAATCCTGGGGCCTTCTATTTTACAAAAGCAGCACGCGTACACGTGTCTCCTTCGAAGTTGGCATTCACGAACTGGGCGGACATCCTGTCGTGCTGAATGCAAAACAGACGCAGATCGGACGAGGTGAACCAACCGCTGACAGCGCCAAGGTATTGTCGCGTTATTTGCATGGTCTTGTCATTCGGACTTTTGAACATTCCATCGTCGAAGACTTTGCTCGACATGCAACAATCCCAATTATCAACGGACTGACCGACTTTAATCACCCCTGCCAGCTGTACGCAGATATCTTCACGCTCCTCGAGCGTTACTCGCCTGAATCCATTGGCATCGAATCGCTTAAAGGAAAGAAAGTAGCCTTCCTTGGTGACAGCGCCTGCAACATGGCCAACTCCTGGATTCTCACAGCTGCGTTGTTCGGCATGGAGATTGCAGTATCCGGCCCGAAGGGTTTTGAACCCAAGCAGGCTATTATCGATCAGCTCAAGGCGGACAACCTGCCAGTCAATTTCATCTACACCGAAAACCCTGAAGAAGCGGCCAAGGATGCTGACGTGATTTACACGGACGTCTGGATATCTATGGGCAATGAGGCCGAAGCGGAAAAACGACGCAACCGAATGGCGCCCTACCAAGTCAACAGACAGATCCTGGCTCTGGCGAAACCTGACGCTTACTTCATGCACTGTCTTCCTGCCCACGCCGGCGAAGAAGTCAGCCAGAAAGTACTGGACAGCTCACGGAGCATAATCTTCGACCAGGCCGAAAACCGCCTCCATGTCCAAAAGGCAATCATCGCCAAACTAGTCGAACTAAACGCTGTGAACATCTAAAATTGAATCTCGAATATTCAAAGTTCGATGTTCAACGTTCCCTTAGAGCGCTTCAGGTCCTGATTCTTCAGTGCGAATGCGAATAGCATTTTCGACCGGAATGACGAACACCTTGCCGTCACCGATTTTATCGGTCTTAGCGGCTTTCACGATTGCGCTGGTAACCTTTTCGACGAGTTCGTCATCGACAACAATATCGATCATTACCTTTGGTAGAAAATCGACGGTGTACTCGCTGCCGCGATAAATTTCCGTGTGCCCTTTTTGACGACCGAATCCTTTAACTTCGGAAACTGTCATTCCTTCGATGCCGACTTCCGATAGGGCTTCTTTAACTTCTTCGAGCTTAAAGGGCTTAATGATTGCTTTGACCAGTTTCATAATAGTTGCAGGCTAAGTGTTTTATTTTAAATAGCTAGGATTTTTATTAACGCGAGGCACTTCTAAAATCAGGATACGCCTCCTGACCATGTTCACCGACGTCGAGACCTTCAGCTTCCTCTTCCGGTGAAACACGAACGCCCATTGGTGAAAGTTTAAGTGCTCCGAAAACAATAAAAGAGAAGACGAAAGCTGCTGCACCGACTGCAAGGGCACCGATCAACTGGATGCCAAATCCACCGACACCATCCTCGCAATTGCCAAAAAACGCAACGGCCAAAGTACCAAAAACACCACAAACACCGTGGACTGATATCGCTCCGACAGGGTCGTCAATCTTGTTTCTATCCAGCAATATGATCGAGAAAACCACCAAAGCGCCTGCAATGAGGCCTGTCAGTATTGCATAACTAGGAGCGATCACATCAGCTCCGGCAGTAATGCCAACCAAGCCGGCAAGGATGCCATTGAGTGCCATCGACAGGTCCGGTTTTTTGAGAAACCCCCAGGCAATAAAGGTTGAGCTAAGACCACCTGCCGCTGCAGACAGAGCTGTTGTCACAAAAACCAAAGAAACCAGATAAGGGTCCGCGCTCAAAACCGAGCCACCGTTAAATCCAAACCATCCTAGAAACAGCAAAAAAACACCAATTGTGGCAAGTGGCATGCTATGACCCAAAATCGGCCTGATCTGACCATTTACGTATTTACCGGCGCGTGGGCCTAGAACCATAACACATGCCAGAGCAGCAAATCCGCCAAACCCATGGACGAGCGTCGAACCTGCAAAATCGTAAAACCCTCTTGCATCCAGCCAGCCAGCACCCCATTTCCAGGAACCTGTGAGTGGGTAGGCAAAAGTGACCAGCAAGGTCGCAAAAATCATAAATGAGGAAAGCTTGACCCGCTCTGCGACAGCACCGGAAACAATCGTCGCTGCAGTTGCGGCAAACATCGCCTGAAAAATAAAGTCCGTGTACCACGTATAGTTGTTGTATTCAGCCGTCATCAACCCGACCGTTGCACCATCCTCATCAAACCAGGAACCAAGCGCAAATATTCCATCGACAGCCCACTCGCCCGGATACATTGCGTTAAATCCCCAGAGTGCATAAGTAATTAGCCCCATACTTATTATAAAGACATTCTTGAATAGAATATTAACTGTATTTTTCGACTGGCTAAGACCCGACTCAACCGTCGCAAATCCCAGGTGCATGATGAAAACCAACGCTGCCGCAATCAAGAGCCACAGGTTACTGACGGTAAAGAAATCGGCGCCCGGTGTTTCCATAAACAACGCATAGCCCTCTTCAAATGTCTTGGAATCAACGGCTTCGACCTCGGTTGCTGCTGAAGCAACTACTTTGTCTAAGTCAAGTTGCACGTCCTTGGCAGCGCCAGTTGCACCCTCAGCTAAGGATGTTTCCTGTGCACTTAAAAATGTGCTGGAGATAAGCAACTGGCTACAAAGCAACAAACGGAAAAGTAATTTTAATTTCATAAGTATCTTTGGGAACTCCTTATTGGTTGGTTTTCTTAGTCTGATAGAAATTTGAAGTGGGGCATGCTTTAGAGATGCGAAAAGAAAGCAATGACAAAAAAGAGTGTCTTATGGAGTTCCTTGGTGGCAAGGTAGCTTGATAACTATTTCCCTTGTTTTTAAAAAAAGTTGTAGCCATGCAATTGTTACAAATTGAAATCACGCCCGACTAATTGACACAAATCAACTTCTAGATTCCAAGTTCAGGTTTACTCAATAATTTGTAATGAAATCCAATAAAGAAGAAAATCTTGATATCCCCGGGCCTTACATCGTCGTTTGTCTGATTGTGCTGACGGGTATCGTTGGAAGCATGTTCATTTATTTGGGACCCAAGGCGACTGAGAAATCTCCGGGGGTACTGCACGTTGGCATTCGTTATTCGAACGAAAATACCATTGATTTTCTGAAATATGGCAAAAAGGGACCCGGTGCCCACATTGATTTCATTGCACCCGACGGAAGCGTCCCCTACTCAGTCGACAACCTATCTATCAGTCGCAATCTCGTACCCATTAAAAACTTGGATGATGGATATTACACCGTGCGACTGAGCGCCGAAGGGTTTCATACTATTGAGCTAACCATGATCGCTGAAGGCCGCATGCTCAATCCACCCCTGAATACTCAGTTCGAACCGGGAACATATGCTGATTACAATATGATCGGTGTTCGTTTTGAAAAAGTTGAAACTAATTTGAGATAGGTCTCCATCAACCCAAAGTCAGCATTTGAAATCACTCACGCGGAAGCACAAGGGCACAGAGCTTTATCTTTGTGGCCGCGTGTGAGCCAACAGCGTCAGTTATTCAAATTTCGATGTTCAAATTTCGATGTTCGGCCGTTCTGTATTGGTTCCGGCTTTGCCGGCTTAGGATCAACCTCAACATCGTCCGATGCGCATGATTTTATTAGACACTTCTTTTAGAGCGGACTCATGCTCCCGGCGAAGCGGATCATAGCTATCCAGCAAGTCCCAGAAATGTTTCGAATGGTTCATTTCGGTAAGGTGCGCGAGTTCGTGCAGAATGACGTAATCCTGCAATTCCGGTTCCAGTAAAACCAGGCGCCAGTTGAGCGAAAGACTACGCTTGATTGAGCAAGACCCCCAGCGACTTGTCTGATCGCGCACGGTCAATCGGGTAAATGTCAGGTTCAACTGACGCGCCAGGTCATTCAGCCGACAGGCAAGTGCGTCTTTTGCAAAGAGCCTAACCAAATTCAGCAGTGCGTACTTTGGCTTTTCACTGTTTTTGGGGATACAAAAAACAACCGTTGGCCCTTCCTCTTCAAACCGATAATGTGCTCGTCGACAATCCTCCGATCGCAAACAAGCATGAAAACGATCTCCGCTGGCCGATAGGAGTGGATATATCCTGAGCCAATCGCTTAAATCGGTAACCTCGGGCGTGGCTGCCATTTGCCGCTCCAGCCATGAATATTTACTTTTCAGGAATGACAGTACCTGATTGTCGGAAAGATGCGCTGGAGCTGAGACAATGACTTGATTTCTGTAATTTAGCCGCAGCCGCATGTAGCATGCTTCTTTACGAAAACGCACTATAAGAGGCACCGTCCGGCCACCAATCTCAATACAATCAGGAACAAGCATGGTTAAGCATTGAGCTGTCTAGACTCGTTTCCTCTCGAACTCATCTACGATTTTCTGAGCATGACGCCTCAAGGCCGACTCCGGGTCGATCCCGCTGAGCCGACAGGCTGCAGCGATTTCAAACAATTCTTTGCCGACATCCATCTCGTTCAGGTTTTCTGATTTTTTTTCAATTCTGTCATTATCAACCAACGCTGCTGTTTCCAGATCCAGCTTTCGCAATTGCTTGAAAACATTTCTCGCAAATAACAACGCCGGAAGTTGATTCGGTAAATCTTTGAAAAGGCCGGTTTGCTCCGGACCGCGCTTTTTCTCTTTTGCCTTGATGGCATCCCATTGCTCCAGCACCGCATCTGAATCTTTAACGCTTTTTTGAGTGTTCTTGTCTCCAAAAACGTGCGGGTGACGGGTAATAAGTTTTCCATCCACCAGTTCACAAACAGCATCAAAATCGAAATACCCGGCCTCTTTGGCCATCTGAGCATGCATCACGACCTGCAGTAGAACATCGCCGAGTTCTTCCTGCATATGATCCATATCCAGGCGATCAATTGTCTGCAAAAGTTCGCAACACTCGTCGATCAGGCAGTCGGCAATCGACTGGTGATTTTGCTCGAGATCCCAGGGGCAACCAGTTTCCGGATCACGTAATGCCGAAACTGTTCGGATTAGATTCTTAATAGCACTCATTTAAATAAAAATATGTATTTGACTAAAAAATGATTTATGTCTTTTGATAATGAAAATATTTAATTACTTAACTAAAACACAAAAATGAGAGCTCTTGCACAATTATTAATGACAATAGGAAGCACCTTTCGTTTGGGTTTTCTTACTAAGATCGGACAAGGAATGCAAAGAACTGCCCTAATCGGTGATCAAGCTTCAAACGCCAAGAGGCAAATGGGCAGCTCAAAGGATAAGAATAAAGAAGAAGACAAAAAACAATAGTCTTCAACGCTGATTAAGATTATATTAACAGGTGTCGTCTCTAAGGCATTACAGAGAGTTGTCTAGTAGCTCTTTCGCGTGTACTTTTGCAGACTTCGATTGGCGATCACCCAGCATGCGTGCCAGTTCATCTAGACGTTTGTCACCGTCTTTGTGGATGGATTCAATGAGTATAGATGTTGAATTATCTTCCTGAAACTTTGTAACAACAAAATGATTTTGTGCCAGTGATGCCACCTGTGGAAGATGGGTCACGCAAAACACTTGATGACGCACTGACAGTCTAGCGAGCTCCCGGCCAACAGATCGGCCTATTTCACCGCCAACATTTGCATCGACTTCATCAAAGACAAGCAGTGGCGTTGCATCTGCCTCCGCCAAGACTGCTTTCAGCGCTAGCATCACGCGGGCCATTTCACCACTTGAAGCTATCTTATTAAGCGGCAACGGTGCCTGCCCTGCGTTTGGGGAAAATTGCAGTGAGCAGCGACTATCTCCAAAGTCTTTTAGCTCTGGCTCTTTGATAAATGCAACTTCAAGCTGTGCCTCTTTAAATCCCAGAGCCAACAGCAACTTTTTTGCTTTATCAACAAATAATTTGCCAGCTGCCTCACGGATTGCGAGCAGTTCAGCAGCACTGGCCCGAAGCAACCCTTCGATTTTTTCCACTTCTACCCGTCTTTCCTTTAACAGGGAATCAACATCGCCTTGGGTAGCAAGTTTTCGGGCCATTACTTCGCGTTTCTCAAGTACTGCCTCGACATTGCCACCATGCTTGCGTCGAATCTCCTGCCACTGATTCATCTGTTCGGTAATGTGTTCGACCGTATCGGCATCAAAGTTGAAATTACTAGCCAGCCGCTCGGTTTCTTCACCCAAGTCCTGTAACTCAATTGACAGGCTACGGATACGTTCCCATAGAGCGACAGCGTCATCATCCAAATCGGCCAGCGCTTCGTACCGGGCAGTGATCTTGTTTAGCTGATCCGATAAGCCTTGTTCGCTCATTAAACCTTCAGAGCATTCAAATGCCAGCGACACAAATTCCTGGACGTTTGACGCACGCGCGTGATTTCGTTCCAGATCCTCTACCGAAGCTTCGCTTAGCTCCAGGCTGTCGATTTGTCGGATCTGTTCGCGCAGGAAGTCACTTTCGTCATCCGTTAATTGCTCACTGTTTTGCAATTGGTCGATGGATTCAAGCACTTCGCACCATTGCCGGTAACTGTCTCTGTATCTGGCTAAACGCTCTGTATTGCCGGCATAGAGGTCCAACATTTCCAGCTGACAGCGTTCTTTAAACAGTTTTTGTGGTTCACCTGGTCCGTGGAAATCAATCCATTCTTCGCCAAGTGCTTTTAATTGCGTCAGTGTAGCCATACTGCCATTTACCTGAATCCGTGGCATTTTTTCGCGATGGATACGTCTTTGCAACAGCAGAACTCCCTCTTCGCAAGGCGGCAATCCTGCAGCTTCCAAATGGCTATCAATTGCAACTGAATCCGAAAAGTAAATGGCACCTGCTAACTCAAGCTGATCAGCCCCCTGTCGAATCATCGTTTTGTCAGCGCGCCCGCCTGAAAGGAGGCTTAAAGCCCCAAGCAAAACGCTTTTGCCGGCACCGGTTTCACCAGTTACAGCGGTAAAACCAGGATCAAATTCCAGTGTTACCTCTTTTAGAAGCGCCAAATTTTTAATCTGAAGATACTGTAACATGGCAAAGTTATTGGTCCAGATAACGTGCCAGAAATTGCACAAGGAGCAATAGCGGAAAGAAGCTTAGTGCAGTGGTTACTATCAAACACAGAAGAGTCGTTATCATACCCACGCGCAACGCTGCTTTGAGGGAAAAGAGCAGAATATAGAATCCGTAGATAAATGTACCCAGAACAACTGGAAAATAATCGGCAACGATCGATTCGGAGCTAAAGCCTAGATGTAGTAGCAATGACACAATCGCAAAGATCATCGTCCATGGTAATATTCCAAGCGCCAGGGCGGTACGCACCTCACGTTGTATCGCCTCAACACCAAACCAGCGCCCGAAATTACAAATCAACCAGCTCAGTAAAAAGAGAAAGGCAATTCCGACCAGGCCATAGGCTGTAAGGCTTAAAACTAGAGCCTCGGATGTGACAGGAAACAGACGGCTGAACTGGATCACTCCAAAAAACGCGGCAATGGCAATTGCATAAAAATGCCCACGCCCCAAATCCAGCAATTGACGCATCGAACGCGCCGGCTTGTACCAAAATGTAAGCAAAAAAGGTTTATAATTGGGAATACTCATGGAACTTATAGTGGATTTTAGAGGTAGCAATAACTGGTAGTTAATTCATTAATCAAAATTTTCAACAAACAAGTACTTTACAAAAAAGCTTATCGCAGACAATTATTTATCTTTACTCATATTTCTTAGTAAAGCTTTAGTACGTTCATCAGATTTAAATTCAAAAAATTCCGTTAGTTTTATTTTGTTCTCACGCTCATCAGTTATAAAACTTGGTATTGTTACCTTGGTTTCCTTAATTAGCTGCAACTTGGATTTGCGCGCCCAGGATGCCAGTCAAATGGGTATTAGTAACCTGCAGTTAATTGCGGGCGATCTTGTTGAAAAAGGCCAGTTTGAGGAAGCCATACCACTACTTGAAGAGTTGGTTTTCAGAATCGATGGTTCCGCAGATGCCACAGTAGCGCTCGACTTTCCATTATTTATTCTGGGTATTGCACACATTCAGGTGTACGTTAACAGCGAAGATAAAGGAGCTCTAAAATTGGCTCTAGGCTGGTTTGAAAAACTTGAAGAGAATTATCCGGAAAGCCCAAAACTTAAAGATGCCTTGCTAAAAAAAGTCGACGTTCTGCTGATACTTGACCGCGAAGACGATGCCGTTGAATTGATTCAACGACTGATCAGCAACCACTACCCTTTTAGACTTAACCGCAAAGAGATCAGCGATCAGTTGGTTCGTTTGACCCGACTTTTTTACAGCAAGCAGAATTGGGAAGAGGGACTGCCAATATTTAAGAAACTTATTGAAGTTGCTTATGACGCAGAAGATAAAGCTTGGGGATCAGCAGCCTGTTTTGAGGCCTATTCAAATCTGGAACAGTACGACGATGTAATGACTATCTTGCCGGCACTGGCCAACGAATCAAAAATCCGTTATATGTATCGCCTGAATGTAGCTATGCTCCAAACAAGTGATCAAATGGTTGAAAAAGAACGTTTCACAGATGCCGCGATACTGCTTAATCTAATTAAAACCAACGATGTAATTATTGCCTATCACGAAACGGCCATTGAAAGTAAGAAAGCTCGAATAAGACTGATCTCCAGCCTGGGTCGCAAAACCGAAGAGTCGGAGATATTAAATCAGGAAATTATCAATCACGAATCGACTCTGGAGAAATTGCGCGACCTACCGACACTTCGCACTGAATTGCTGTTGCGTCGGGCTCGAAACTACGCCCAGACCAGCCGTAATTACGAATCATTCTGGATGTTTTATGATCTGATGAAAGAAAATCCAGATGACAAACAGATTGAACTTTTTACATACGCAACCTACACGAGCGCGCTGACGCTTAAAAAACACGAAGTTTCAATCGAGATTGGTAAAGCCTATCGAAAACAGTTCCCGGAAGACAAATATTATTCTTCAGTCACTTTGGGAATCGTTAATACGATGAGAGATCAGAGGATCAGTAACGAGTACGTTCAAATCTCCAAAGATTTTATCGATGCATATCCACAGAAGGATGAAAAATGCCATGAAGTTGCTGCCAACCTTTTAACCACATGGTCCTCTTACATGATTCAGGATAGTCAATTTGAAGCAGTAGTTGCTCAAATAAAGCGTTGGTTTCAAATGCACCCAAACCCTGCATTTAAAGATGGGCTTCACTACTGGATCGCACTGGCATATCTGCAATTGGGCGAATATGAAAATGCGGTTTCGAACTTTAGTAAAGTATTGGAATTATACCCCGACAGCGGATATGCGGAGGACAGCTTAATGCGCATTGGGGTTTCTTGTTTTTACGCCAGCAAGTTTGAGGATTCAAAAAGTGCTTTTTACAAATATACGAGCACCTATCCGGAAGGTTATGCGGTTGATCAGGCCTTCTATTTTCTGGGAAAACTGGAAGAATTCGCCCATAAATATGAGCTTGCTCTGCAACATTTCAGAACGGCGGATGAACTGGCTAAGTCACAAGCAGTCCATGACAGTTGTGCGTTTGGTATTGGTGAAATTTACGAGCAACAGAAGCGTTACGATAAAATGGTGGAAACCTTCAAGAACTACCTGGAACGCTTTAGCAATGTAAGTAGGGCAACCGATGCGATCTATCAGCTGGGGCGTGGTTACGAGTTTCTTAGCCAATACAGTGAGATGCTTACACTTTATAGCAATTATATTGAGCGATATGCAAGTGATCCAAACAACGCGGGCGTTGACATTCTGATTGAAAGCTTTGCAGAAAAATATGAAACCAATAAAACGCTCCTGATTAAAACCGTCGAGTTTTTGGACAAACTGGAAAACGACCTCACCTTCCGAACTCAGATTGTAACAGACCGCGGCTTTTTGTTTGAATACTTTTTCAAAAACAAAGCAGTCGACGAGTACCTGTACAATCGCTTGCGCACGCATCCGGAATTTAACGAACAGTTAATCGATGACCTGTCTCCTATTCAAAACCTTACATCCATCTATCGAGAACAACTCGCACGGTACCCCGCGGAAACACCCGAACAATTCTTCCGTAAGCAACTGAAAAAATTCCAAGGACAGAGAAACCGCATCGGAACAACCCGTATGCTCATGGGGCTTTACCGCAACAACATCGTACTCCAGTCAGCACAACCTTATGATCAGGGCTTCCTTGATGAAATAACGCCACGCATGATCCTATATGTTGCTGACTACACACGCACCACCGATCTGAACTTCGCTATCGAAGCGTGGAACACATTGCTTCGCCGATATCCCAAAGACGACGCTACCATTGTTGCTTACATGCGACTCGCTGATGTAAGTGCCAAGCGTAACGACTTCAACAAGGCGATCGACTACCTTAACAAAGTTAGAAAACAATTCCCCGGGACACCAAAACTACCGGCGATTGTTCTCCGTCAGGGTGAGCTCTATACCTTAAATGGAGATACAGAAAGCGCTCGTGATGAGTACAAATACATCCTCAGCGTGACTGCATGGAGAGGAATTCTGCATGCACAAGCACTCTTCCAAATCGGCGAGTCCTACATGGCAGAGAGAGAATACGGAACAGCACATGGTTATTTTGAGCGCACATTTGTGGCCTATTCTCACTTTGGGAAGTGGGCAGCCAATGCTTATCTGGAAGACGCAAAAGCGCTTATTGCACTCAACCAGAAGGAAGATGCAATTGCGACACTGACAGAAGCACTCGAGGTGCTCCCACAAGATGCACCGGATGAATTGATGAAATCTATCCAGGATATACTGAATCAACTAACTTCCTGACACCATGAAGACTTTTCACAGCTTATGTATCTGCAAAAAAGTAAACTTTAAAAAGCTCTTTTTGACTTCATTTATTGTTTTCTTGATCCATTCTTCTGTCTTTGCGGAAAACGAGTACTGGTTAAAATACGGTAGAAACCCTGTCTATGTAAAACAAATCGACGGAAACACGGAACGCATCCTTAAATTCGTACACTACAAGGGTAACCGATTGTCTATGGAATTAGATGTTGGGGGTGGTACTGCGGAAATCTCCCGTCCCCTCAGTAAATCAATGATTAATACATTGCGGTTGGATATTAAAGCAATGGAACTGGCAAAT
The DNA here is from genome assembly GCA_963922575.1 of uncultured Opitutia bacterium. Classification (GTDB taxonomy): domain Bacteria; phylum Verrucomicrobiota; class Verrucomicrobiia; order Opitutales; family Coraliomargaritaceae; genus Lentimonas. The sequence goes on along the minus strand of CAWUII010000001.1, from coordinate 27,287 downwards.
AAGCTTATTTTCGAAGAGAACTATTATGGTGCCGCCGAATTACTTCGCCCGAAGGTCTACCCGCTCATACGATTTCATAAAGTTCCAGAACTGTTCAGCGAATTACATACCCCGGTACGGGCTTTAATATACAGCTTAATCAGATCGAGAAATTACTCGGAAGCAGAAGACATACTTTCCAGGATTTCGTTAAACAGTGTCGATATCAAGTACGGTGAACTAGCAATTGATTTGTTGAATGCCTACTTGACTGAGCAAGATTATGAGGCGGCAACCAGGGTCGTCAATCAGTTACCTGTCGATGGGATATATTCGGACAATATCGATTACATTATTCGTGTGGCCAATATCCTGCGTGGCGCCGACAAGTACCGCGCTGTTATCCCGCTTTATCGCAGGGCAGAAAAATATGTCAGTGGTGAGACCTACACCGAAATACAAATGTGGCTGGCATACAGCCTGATTCTGATAGATGAGATTGACGAAGCATCTGTGATTATTGATAAATTGGAAGAACCGATTCCGGAAGCAACCCTGTTTTCACTTTATAAGCTTTTACAAGGTTCTCGTGAACATCGTAAGGGAAATTACGACCAGGCACTTGATTTATTGACTCGTGGATTTGTCCGTGCACAAACAGCGTATACATGGGTACCGGAGATGCTTTATCTGATCGGCGATTGCTATGCAAAAAATGAACATCCAACCGCAGCACGTAATGTCTGGACAGAAATAACAATCCTCTATCCGAACTCACTTTGGGCTGTAAACGCCAGCGAATCCCTGGAAAAATTACCTTCGCAAGAGCTTAAAGAAGACAAAAAAACCAATGAAACTTCTCAAAGTTAATTTTTTACCAATTGATTTAATACACAACCAACATGAAACGATCCAAAAAACACCTAATTTCCTCGTTTGCAGCAATTGTGCTCTTTGCAGTCGCTCTGCAGTGGATGCTGCAACAACCTTTGAATGCTCAAGAAACTAAAGCTGCTGCGGAGGGAGCAAACGTCGAGAAGGTTGAAACAAATCTGCGTCAGATGTACAAAACCGGAGGTTGGGCGATGTATCCACTCACCCTTCTGTCCGTCGGTATGGTTGGTCTCATTGTTTACAATTCCATGGCGATTCAGACAAACCAGATACTACAGCCACAGATAGTGCCGGAAATAGACCAGGCACTTGAAGCCCTTGATATCGAAAAGGCAAAATCGATCTGCGAAGCAAACCCGGGGCCCTTGACAAGTATCGTAAAAGCAGGACTGTTACGCACAAACCCTGCCGACTACGACTCCGAACAGATTAAAGAAGCCATGGAAGAAGCCTCGGCTGAAGAACTGTCGGATCCGTATCTGCTGATCAACTACTTGTCGATCATTGCTGCACTCTCTCCGATGGTCGGACTCCTCGGAACTGTTTCCGGTATGATAAAAGCCTTTAACGTGATCAGAACGGAAGGCGCCGGCAGTGCTCAGGCACTGGCTGGTAACATTTCTGAGGCTCTGATCACGACTGCATCTGGAATGGCCATTGGTATCCCTGCGATGTTCGCCTTCTTCTTTTTCAAAAACAAATACGGAAAAATTACTTCGCGCATTGCCCGAATAATCGGTGATCTTCAATTCACCCTTAAAACGAAAATCAATACTAGAGGTTAAACCCATCCGTCAGTACTGAAAACGATGAAACCTTGGACACCAGAAGAAGCGGATCCGGAGTTTGAAATGACTCCGATGATCGACGTCGTGTTCTTGCTGATCGCATTTTTCATGACCTTGATCAGCTTTATCAGTTCAGAACTTATCAAGCTCGAATTGCCGGAAGCAGAAGAATCAATAATACCGGAAGACCCGGACGAGCGCCAATATATTTCTATTGATGTCGAAGGACAGAGTTACTGGGGTGCCAAACCGATTCTTTACGAATCGCTCGCCTTGGAACTTGAAAAAGCGAAGCAACGAAATCCTAGACTTAAAGTTTATCTTCGAGCAGATGCAAACTCACCGCATCGCTATGTTAATAAGGTCATGAGTGCCTGTGCCCAGGCGCAGATTTTCGACATCATATTCGCCAACAATAAAGATTAAGCAATGGCTGCTATTAATAAAGTTCTGGAATCCGATGATAAAGTCGACATCACACCGATGATCGATGTTGTCTTTCTTTTGCTCGTTTATTTCATGTTTCTCCCTCTTCAGCAGGAAGCAGATATTGGCATTCGACTACCCAGCACAACGCCACCTGAAGTCAAAGAACTGGATCTGCCGAATGAACACATTGTCGATATTTTCCCAAATGGAATGGTACTTCTCAACGGCGCACCAATGGATTCGACCGAAAGTCGTAACATGCCCCGCTTGGCAACCACGCTGACACGCCTGAAACTGTCTTCAGACCGGATTGATATTGATACGGTTGTTAAAATCCAGGCAGACCCCGATTCGCCCCACCAACGCTCTATGGATGTCCTCAATGCCTGCTCCAAAGCGACGATCAAAAAAGTATCCTTCGCTGCTTACGATCTATAACAAAATTTGAATAGTTAGCCCCTTTGACATGATTCAGGTAAACGAGAAAAAAAAGAAATTCAACCCGCTACTGATGAAGGTGATTATCATCAGCTTGGCCCTTCATGTGATTGGTGGAGTTATTGCGGGTTCCTATACCTTTATCAATTATATCAAGAATGAAAACAAATTCGAGGAGCCGCCACCTGTAGAAGAAGTGGAACCGCCGCCCGAAGTCACTACTACAATCGAGCCAGAGCAACCCAATGAACAATTTGGGCAGAAGCTGACAATGCCCTCGGTTGCTGATATTTCTATTGGCAATTTGGATCTCTCCATGCCGGGCATGGAGGATAGTTTTACTGTGAGCGTTGGGATCGGTCGAATGGGAGACAATCTGCTGGGCAATGCCCGGGGGAATATGAATATGGGACTATCGACCGTAAACATCTTCAATCTAAAATCAAAGGCCGAACGTTTTCTAATCCTTATTGATGCAAATCGCAGAATGGTTGCAGACAATAAAGGTGGGTTAAACAGCTACAAGGCCATTAAAAATGAAGTCGCCAATGTCGTTGAAAAGTTTTCACCCGGAACACTATTTAACGTTATATTGTTTGATAGGAAAAATGTACTCTACTTTCAACCCAAGCTGGTAACGGCAAGTACGGATACGCACAAGAAACTGGTCGATTGGATTGCTCCGATAAACGCTGACTCGGCGAATATCGGCCTGGAAAATAATAAAGACGCCGTACCCATCGAATTGAGTATTTTACCTGAGGAACCGGTACATAAGGTACTTCCTAATATACAATGGGAGGGAAATCAGGTAGGTCTGGTTACGCAGCTAGCTTTAGAGCAAAGTGCAGACGCAATCTTCTTCTTGACCGGTTATCATCGAGGCTTTGAAGAACTTAGACAACCAATGAACGAAGCTGAAGCTGTAAAGTGGGAACGTGAAGTAAATTCATCAACCTATCAGAACAAACTCAGCAAACATGTCGCAGAAATCGCTGCAATGAAAACATCGATCCAAAAAGAATTAGCAGAAATCAATAAAAAACGGGCAAGTCGAGGGCAGCCACCGCGTATACTGACAGACCCAAACAATATATATAAAAGCTCTGAAGAACTGGGTCTCGAATGGAAAAACCCACATCCAGGGGATGCTCCCAGCTTTGTGATCAAGCCTAAGGAGATCGAAGACTATTTTGAAAAGGTAATTGAAAAAATCTATGCTCAAGTACAGGATCCTTCTGTAAATGTCATTCTGTTTCTTGCCGGAGATGAAGCGTTTAGTGACGACTGGGAAAAACAATTAAACGAATATGTACGTTTCTTTGACGGAGGTAAACGCATCATTCGTGGTGAGGCTGAAATCCAAAAAGCAAGCAGCATTGAATAAAATCTTTTTTGCGAAATATAGCTAAATAAGAATAGATTGCCCTATTGTCGTTTTAATCGCATAACCGTAAGTACGATTTCTGAGGCTTACCTAAGCTGCTGGGAACTCCGCCGTCCTCGTACTATCCCAGCAAATCCTTGATGTCATTCAAACTAACCTTCGAATTAGCAGCCTCGCTCTCCTCAAACAGCTCTTTGATTAACTCTGCCTTCTTTGCCTGTAGTTCGAGCACTTTTTCTTCCACTGTATTTGCAGCAATTAGCTTGATACTGGTTACAACCCTTTCTTGTCCAATACGGTGGGCGCGATCACTTGCTTGTGCTTCTGCCGCAGGATTCCACCACGGGTCAAAATGCACAACCGTATCCGCGCCGGTAAGATTCAGACCGGTACCACCCGCTTTCAATGAAATAAGAAAAACCGGGATGCTCGCGTCTTCATTAAACTGATCGCACAGAGCGAGTCGATTTTTGGTCTGACCATCCAGATAACAAAAGGTATGGCCCTCTCCCTTAAGATATTGCGCCAGCAGCTTGAGCGCCGAAACAAACGATGAAAATACCAACATACGGCTTCCGGCATCCAGACACTCATCCAGTAACTCACCAAAGGCGGCAAGCTTTGACGACTCAGCAGCAGGGAAGCTGTCATCAAGGATACGAGGATCTACACACACCTGACGCAAGCGCAGCAATTCTTTGAAGGCAGCAAATTGAACCCGGCCGGCATTAGCTCCGGACATCTCCAGATTAAAGATTTCACGTCGTGTCTTTTCCAGTGTATCCTGATAAAAACGCATCTGTTTGGAACCGAATTCACAGAAGAAGACCTTCTCAATCTTTTCAGGCAACTCCGGAGCCACTTCTTTTTTGGTCCGACGAAGTATGTAAGGTGCCGCACGCTGAGTTTGACGGCGTAAATGCCAGGCTCGATCTTCCTGCGAGAGTTTACCCCTGGCACTCGTCAAATAGCCGGGCATCAGAAACGAAAAAAGTGAGAATAAATCATCCAGCGAATTTTCGACCGGAGTCCCTGTTAGCAAAAAACGTCCCCGACTCTTCAAACGCGACAGTGAACGGGCATTTTGTGACCGACGGTTCTTAATATGCTGAGCTTCATCGCCAATAATTACGGCCCAGTCGAACGCCGAGAGAAGTTCGATATCCTGCCGAAGCGTGCCGTAGGAGGTGATGATCACATCTGCACCCTCAAGTACAACCGGCTCTTTTGCACGCTTTGCCCCGTGGTGCTTCAAAGCTTTCAAATCCGGTGCAAAGCGCCCGGCTTCGCGAAGCCAGTTCTCCACCAGACTGGCCGGACACACTACCAGTGCAGGTCCGGATTCGGCATCGGTCACATGGATACATTCGATCAACGCAAGTGCCTGCAAGGTTTTACCCAGTCCCATCTCATCCGCCAGAATTCCACCCAACTCATGACGATACAAATGCCACAGCCAGGCAACACCAATGCGCTGATACGTACGCAATACTGCATCAAAATCAGCTCGGATTGGAGCCGCTTCCAGTGCACCTACCTGCTTGAGCGCCCGGCTACGCGATTGCCATGCCTGCGGTGGTTGCCACCCATCAACCAGTTCTTCCAGCAACTCCTCGGCATCCACAAGATCCTGGGTACACAGGCGTTTTGAAAACGTAGGCGTAAACGGACGGTCTGCCTGCCCGCTCACGGCTCGTTCAATCGCATGTAATTGTGCGACGGATGCCTTATCAAGGAGCGTGATTGCTGTACCCTCTTCAGCCGTTTCTACATAGCTGCGTCCGGATCCTATTGCGCGACGTAAATCAGTCTCATCGCTGTCCCTGCCAAGTTTGACGTTCAGGACAAACTGACCGCTATCTTCTTTGGTTTCAATTTCGATACTGGCCCGTTTAATCTGCGCAAATCTAGCTTTAAAGTTGTTGGTAAAGCTGGCATGCCACTGCTCCTCAAGCTCTCTCCAGTAATCGGCCAGAAAATTCAGGGTCTTATGACGGTCGCGTAACCACCATTTCCGGTTTGAAGGCTCCAGCATAAATCCCTCTGACTTCAAGGATTCTCGCAACGGTCGGATCGACTCATCACTCGCCGGCAACCGTATCGCCAGAAAGTTGGGTGAGCCATCGACAACAACACAGTCTGCTGAAAACGAGTCCATTGATTCAGAAACCGTTTTTGCAGTCGGGTAATCACCGGCCCTTGTCTTCCAGTTTTCATGCACGCGCGCCTCGGCAATCCGGCGTGGATTTGGTTTTGTTGCTTCACGCCTGGAAACCGAAACCGCTGCCTCCACAACATTCTTCTGCAAAATCTCAGAACGCTCCGGTTCGGCAATGGCTTCCTCAGTCAGCTCCGATACATCCGTTTTCGGCAAAAATTTATGCACGCCCGTAAGCTTGCCCCTCTGCCATGGAATCGGAACATCCGGCTTTTTCACCCAGTAAATTACGGGCTCATCCATCAATGTAGCCAGCAGTCGGCAAAGCCGTTTACCGGAAAGCTGCAAAAGGCTTGCCAACTTTTCGCCGCACCAGGACTCAACCAGCGAGAGTGCAGCTAGATGAGCTTCAGTAACTGCATAATTTCGCGTCGGGCTGAGCTGATTTAGCGGCAGAATTTCACGGCCGACGGCGGCATCCAGTTTGACAACAATTGCATCCTGCTTCGCTGCGGATTCAAGATTGGGAGGTAAAAAAACCAGTACTCGCAGCTTATCGCCTTCTGCAGAGAGTTTCACGGAGTGCAAGCGGATTTGCTCTGGTTCCTGATGCTCGGTAGCGGAAGGCTCCGGCTCCGGCTGAAAATGCACGGCGTTGATTGCTTCTTGCCGGAGCGCTTCATAGTGCAAAGCAAGCGCAAGCGCATGAGCGCAAATTTTACGCCGTCGGCCTTCGGGACAGTTACAGTCATTTTGCGTAAAAACCGTTGACCGCAAGTTAAGTTTTGGCTCATAGCACTCTCCATCCGCCGAGACCACTCCCTTCAGTATCGGGCTTTCCCACTCGACTGAAACAACTGCGCCTGTCTCAAATAGTGATTCCGCCTGCCGATAAACCAAACCACTGGCCAGCTCGACCAGAAAGCTGCGGTCAAATGTGGGAGGTGTTTTGGAATGAGTAGTCATAGAGCTTTTTGTGACGCTTATCTTTAACGAGTAAATGTCAAGTGAGGCAAAAAATCGACGCGTATCGAATATATTTTTACTACCTGTAAATTGAATGATTCACGAACATAGATTTACTCACTTGATGAAATGTTTACCCGTCTTACTTACACTTGTTAACGTGCTCTTCTTGAACACAACTGTCGGTGCGATCAATATCCAATCCATTCGTGAATTTTGGTTCAGTGGTGCGGAAATCAATCATTACGCTTTGAACCAGACGAGATATGGTCATCAGCACCCGGGCCATGTTGAATTCATTTTTGTCACCGAACCTTTTCTAACAGGACCACAGGTCAAAAACGAAACTGGCGGAAAACCCTCAACGGATGTGTTGAAACTAAATGCACTACGGACATTTAACACGGGCATTTACAGCTACCGCACGATGACCAGCACTTTCAAACCGATTGATCTGGAACGCTTTCCGCATGCCCTCAAAACAACAACATCTGTTCAGGACTGGTGCGGACAATCCTTTCAACAAATCAATTGGAAAGATGCAGGCTGGAAAATCAAGCTATGCTCTTACTTCGAAAAAGAAGGTGATCAAAATTACAGAGTTGAGAAAAGCTGGCTCGAGGATGAACTTTGGCTATTGATACGTCTTGATCCCAGCAAATTACCGATCGGTTCAACTACGGTGATTCCAGGCGCAGTTACGACCCGTTTTGCACACCGCCCCATACAATCGCACAGAGCGATTGGAAAATTGGAGTACAACTCCGATCAAAGCATATACACCTTAACCTACCCTGAGCTTCAAACATCTCTAAAAATCACGTTTGATTCTGATTTCCCACACATAATACGTGCCTGGGAGGAAACGTCCCCACAAGGAACGACACAAGCTGTGCTTAAAGACCGAATAATTAACAGCGAGTATTGGTTAAAAAACACTCCTAGCGACCGGAATTTGCGTAAACAATTGGGATTGGATCCTTTAGCTGACTAGATTTAAATTGTAATAAAAATAAATTTTAATGTTGCCAATAAAAATTTTATATATGAGACATATAACCTGTATTTATAACTTCAAAATTTAATTTAAATAAATAATGGGACAAGATATTTTTTTAGAGCTTAAAGGTATTGAAGGAGATGCCGACGATGCAGGACATGCAGGTCACATTGAAGTATCTAGTTTCAGTTTTAATGTATCAAGCAAAGTAGATGCTCGCTCAACAACTGGGGAACAGGGACATCAAGGCACAGATGTAAGCTCTATATCGTTCAGCAAAAAAGTTGATAAATCTACAGCCAAACTTTTGGACTATGCTTGTAAACGTAAGCCCATAGAAGGCGGTTGTTTTGTTCGTTTTTGCCGCCCTGGTGGCCAACTAGTAGCCTCAAATGGGCTTAAGGACTACCTGACATTTGAGCTTAAAGATGTTTTTATAGAAAGTTATTCTTTAAACGGAGGCGGCGGATATCCAACGGAGAGCTTCACATTGCAGTTTGGTGTAATCGAGTGGACTCTTAAAAATGAAAAAGGCGTTCAAGTTGGAGGAGATCAATATGACCGCACAAAAGGCGCAAGTTGATAAGCGTAAAACGTTGGTAATCAATCACATGATTTCTTATTTTAACCGAGTTTACTAATTTACATAAATTATTCTCTAGAAAAAACTAAAAGATGGCACACGAAATATACATGAGGTTGGACTCCATAATGGGTGAATGCATCGAATCATTTCACATGAACTGGATCGTTCTGGACAGCTTCAGCTGCTCTATTTCAGCCCCTAGTGATGATGAGGCAAGTGGTGCATGTGAACTCTCCGAAATGGAAATATCCAAACACATTGACAGATCTTCACCCAAACTAGCACTTGCGACTTGCAATCTCACAAGATTCGACAAGGGAACAATTCACATATGTAACCAAAATGCCACAAGTTCAGTGAATACCATTATCCTTGAATGTATCATTAGAGGAGTCAGGTGCAAGAGTTACAGTCTAAGTGGGGAAGATAGTGCAACCGATAGCATTTCTTTGTCATACGAAAAAATAGAATGGCTTTACAGATATCTGGATCCTCACTCATCAGACGGTAGAGGCCTAGTTGTACATAGATGGGATAAACTAAAAAATTCGGGCGGTTGATACCAAGGATTCAATTTTCCTACAGATCCGTGTTTTATTGACTAGCACTTGTACCGCGCCGGTATCACCCTAACCCAGATTCGGTACATATTTTCAGAGAAGTATTACAAATCGAGGCCTGTGATGATTTCAGTCTGGATTTCGTCACTACAAAATGAAATTACCCCAATTTTAAAAGTAATTCACATTAAGGCTTGATTTCTTCTAATTTCACCTAATGTTTTACCTTTTTATTAATTAATTAGTTATGTCTCAACACAACAGTTTTAGCGCCAGCTCAGGCGGTGGCAAAAAGAACAGAACCGTTCTGAAACGTTTTGAACGCGTTGATCTACTTCGCGAACGTGGCGAGTGGAAAGAAGGCGACTCCGTCGTCGGTCTAAAAAAAACCAAATCTGAGTAACATTCTCACTTTTTTATTTTCCCAACCCTTCCAAGTTGAATGGAAGGGTTTTTTTATGCCACTAATTACGATTTACAAGATCCATCTTCTGCCTTTTAAGTCTTTTTGAATAATACTAATTACCAGTCATTACGAAGCTTAACAATCTAAACAAACATAACCGAAAGTTAATCATGGCCTCCGAAACACCTGAGAAATATTCTGCTCAAGAATGGGAACACTTTCGCAAGCGTTTCTCCAATTCTATATTAAAAACAACAGAGCTCGCTGAATTAGGTAGAAGTGTCGGAATCTCATGGCCATTCAAAGGCAGTGGTGAAACTCCCGAGAAATACATAAGTTTCAGCTTTGAGGAGCTTCAATCCGTTCCTGGGCTGATTGGCAAAAAGAAGCGTGTCAATGACCTGATGGACGTACTTAGAGAGATTCTCGCATTTGATGATCCATTCTCCAACATGATGGATACTGTTGAGAAAAAGAGCGGTGAAAATCGCATTTATGAAGATATTTTGAAAAAACTGGGAGTTTCTGAAAATTATCCAGTCGGGTTAATGTCCTTTTCTCATAAAACAAAAGAGTTGTTACACAGTAACGGCATCAAAACGTTAATTGAAGCCATTCATTTTGGAAATCGCTCATCGGCTAAATCAGAAATGGATAATGACCTTTACAGCTTTATTAACAGCCTTGTACTCATCAATGAAACTACAATCCGCAAGCATCTTCCACTAAGAAGCGGACAGTCTGGCCTGCACCTGCCTGAAGCCATCGGCTTACTGGTTCGTGATATCGATAAATCTGCTCGGATCGAATTACTCGTCCAAGCCGGAATACCTCTTGCGGATTCAGAAAGTTCAGCCAGAGAAGCAACTGCCCCTAAAAATCTGGAAACTTTGTTAAAGGTAATTGCAGTCCGTTTCAATGAACTTTGCTCCTGGTTTGGAGAGCAAACCAATGAGCTCAAACAGCTTTGCCATTCGACCGAATCAATTGAGCGCTACTTTCTACCGATTAACGATGCTGCAATCGAACGCGTTGCGATTGCGCTTTCGATAATTTATCTGCGTGACGACACAGGTAAAACCACGAATGGTCTGTTTAAGAAGATGTCGAATCTATTTAAAAAATAGGCCAACGTCTGATTTTTTACCTGTATACTTCAAATATCTCTAGGACCGACGTATACCCGCTCCACACGTTTCGTAATTGAGCAAAGAACCTCCCATGGGATGGTTCCAGCAGTTCTGCTTAAAGTGGATGCCGTTATCTCAGATTGTTTGTCTTTCCCGATAAAAGTAGCACGATCACCGGACTGAATGTCTGCTCTCAATTCAGTAATATCGACAATCGTCTGATCCATCGTGACGCGGCCAATGATAGGACAGTGTTGTCCTTCGATGAGAACGCTCCCCCGGTTGCTCAGTGAAATCGGTATTCCATCGGCATACCCTGCCGTAAGCACAGCAATTTTCGAATCGCGTTCCAGACAAAAACTCTTCCCATAACTAATATAGCTTCCTTTGGGTAAATCTTTTACAATACCTACACGAGTGTAAAAACTGAAAATAGGTTCTACCTCAACGTGGCCCAACACTGAGTCGGGATAAGGCTGGATACCAAGCTGCAGCAGTCCGACACGAACTGCATTAAACGGACTGTTCCCGCTCAGCGAGCCTAAGCTGGCCGAATTATCGGCATGAATCAATAATGCATCCGTCTCAACGTGTTTCAGCAAATTCAGAAACCGCTCACGCTGAAGCTGCGTAAAACCAGGATCGTTATCCGCGCTTGAAAAGTGAGTGTAAATGCCCTTTAAGACAAGTCGCGGTTGACGCTTGATCACTTCAACCATTTGTAGGGCGTGTTCATGCCATACACCTAGACGCCCCATCCCGGTATCGACCTTGAGGTGCACCGTCACGTTTGCATTCCGTTGCTCACCCATCGCATTGAGACGCCGCGCTTCTTCGATAGTACTTAAGGTCCCAATCAAATCGTAATCGATAAGATAGTGGTCTTCCTCGGGTAGCAGTGGTCCAAGGATCAAAATTGGCCATCCTTTTCCCATATGGCGAATTTCAGCCGCTTCACGGACATTGGCTACGGCGAAGTGATCAACGCCACATTGCATCAGTCGACGAACCATCTGCGGCATGCCATGTCCGTAGGCATCGGCTTTTACGACCGACATGTAGCTTACAGTTGACGGCAATGCAGCCTGGATGCGCTTCAAGTTGCGCTCAAATGCAGAGAGGTCTATTTCAGCCCAGCAGCGATGTTGCAAAGTTTTAATTGTTTAAGGGAGTATTGAGAAGAATCGGATCACGATCCGTCGGACAAGCGATGACGTTGCGGGATCCATTTCTGAAATACATTCATATTTGTGGTATAAAGTTCAATTTTTTTCGTCTTTTTCAATAAATGCATGGCCTCAGGCAAGCGCTGTGGACTGTATTCAAGTGTAATTGCTTTTTCAGGAATTTCCTGCCAGCCCTTGCGTTGAGGAAGATAAAAAAGAGGCCCATCCTTCCAGTTATTGACCGCCCGATCGTCCATTTTGACAACACATCCAGATCGGCCTTTTCTGATTACAATCGAATTCCACGCATCTTTTTTCCAGTCAGATATCAATAGTGCTTGATTCATATTTGGATTATCCAGGACAACTAGCTGAGCGCTTAGCTCTAGGCTGTTGTAGGAAAAATAGTGAGCCGTTGGCTCACACAGACATCCCCATGTATGAATCGCCATTGCACAGAGCCGAAGGCCCAGAACAGAACCTGGCCCTTCACAATAGATAAAGTTCTTAATTTCAGAAATAGGGAATTGCACGGCATTCAGCGTTTTCTCAACTGAGGGGAAAAGACCTTCGAGCGGGGCACATTCCTGACAAACCTGTGATACCCACTTGTCATCCGTCCCCAGCAGCCCGACAAACGTTGAAACGCTACTCCCATCGACAACCAAACTTGGATTGTCCGGAGCCATACTGAAAGCTTCTTGCTTCATGACCCTTTTTTCGAATCTCTTTCTTCTTCTGATCTGGAGTAAAGCAAACCGGTTAGCAGGTAGATAAATACACCTACAACAATACCGCTGTCCGCTATATTAAATGCCGGATAACGACTATTTGGAAGTATCCAGGGTATTGTGAAGCCAAGATGAAAATCGAGGAAATCAACAACATGGCCGTATAATATGCGGTCGATCAGATTGCCAATCGCTCCACCAATGAGCATACCAAATGCCACTTGTACCGGTTTTCGACATAACTCAAGACTATGACGAAATTTATAGATTGCAGCCAAAGCAACTAGCGTAAAAAGCGCCAGAATTTCGCTGTGTCCTGAGAACATACCCCAGGCCGCACCTTCATTTCCAATGTGAACGATGTAGAAAAACCCTTTGATGACCTCAATTACATCTGAATCCTGAGGGTAAAAGTAACTGCTAAACGCAAGGTTTTTAACAATCCAAATCTTTGTAAGCTGATCAAGTAGCAATACAATTGCTGCTGTTACAAACAAGTGAATGTACTTAGTTTTCTTTGCTTTTGAGTTCAAAATCTGAAGAAATATTTAGATAGTTAAGTGTTCTCTCAACTATCATCTTCATCATCTGAAGCAATTTTGGGCGAGTCGTTACCGTCCGCAAAAAGTCCGACCGCAGTCCGATCTACCTTACGACGATTATTTTTCTCAAACTCAAGTTGTCCCTCAACCGAGTAGCGCGTGAAGGGTACTGCGGTCAGTCGATCTTTACTTATAGGTTTACCGATAACTTCACAGGTACCATAGGTGCCCTGCTTGATCCTGAGCAGAGCTTCTTCGATTTCATTCAGAGCCTCTTGTTCACTGGAGACCAGACTCAGCGCAAAATCGCGGTCAAACGCATCAGTACCGGCATCATCTTCCAGCTTTCGATCACCGGCATGATCGTCCAGATTATGCTGTAATGTATCCGAGGTATGCAGGCTGATTTCTTCGCTGAGATGCTCACGCAGTTCTATCAGCAATTTGTAGTATTTTTTCCATTTCTTAGGAACCGATGTTTCTTCCAGAGAAGTCGACGTTTGTTTTTCTGCAGGGTTAAATCCCAGAATATCGGAAAGTGAGGCTGCCCCCAAAACACGCTTCTCAGCAGGCGCTTCTTCGACAACAACCTTTTTCTCAACCACTTTCGTCTTCTTTTTGGCAACCTTTTTTGGCGCTTCTACCTCTTCAGATATCTTACGTGTTGAGACGAGCGCTTCTATATCATCGATAGAAAATGCAATCCGTCCTGATTTCTTTTCGCTGGCGCTCGTGTCTCTCGACACCAAAGCCTTTTTTGCTGCTGGCTGACCATCGTTGGTCGATACTTTTTCCACGATTTCTTTTTTAACAGCTTTTTTCCTGGTTGGTTTTTTGGCCGTCGTTTTGGTACTTTTTTTTGTCATGAGTGAATTTGGATGGTTGGTTTAGGTATGTAGTAAAGGCTCTTCAAGTGCTTCAGCACAACGTGGTGAAACCGCGCCCCAGGCATCTGTTTTTACCAGTTCCGGCACCCAGCGCCAGCAACGCGGACAACGCACCCCGTCTGAGTGGTCGAGGGAGATCTTGATTTCGTGGGCTTCGGGATCTTCAATGAGATTTACCTGAGAGAGGATAAACAGCTCGGGAAGATCGTTTTCGTAGCGCTTCAATCTGGCAAATTCAGGGTTCTGCAGTGAGCCGGTTATCCTTGCACAGGCGTCCAGACTCTGGCCAATCGTTTTTTTCTGACGAAGTTCCTCAAGACCATCATTGAGTTGCTCTGATAAAAAGCTGCGCAGGGCACGTATATCTTCAGCAATCTCCGGATACTTCCAGGAAGAATTTACCTTGGGCCAGTCAGTCAATGCAATTGGCTCATTTGAAAAATCGCTTTGCTGATAGGCATAGCTCCAAGCCTCATCGGCCGTGTGTGGGATCAGAGGTGCTACCAAGCGCGTAAAGACGCTGAAAATTATACTGATGGCCGTCTGCGAAGAACGTCTTAGGGGGTGGTTTGGCGCGAATGTATATAGACGGTCTTTGAGGATTGCATGATACGTTGCCGAGAGCGTATTCGCACAGAATGGATCGATAAAATCTTTGAAGGCCCGGTGAAACTCGTATGCTTCATAGGCCTCGGTTACTTTTTCCACCAGCTCGGCGAGCTCATTGAGCGCCCATTTATCAATTGCGTTTAGCTCTCCGAACGCAACCGCTTGAGTCGATGCATCAAAGTCGTAAAGGTTGCTGATCTGAAAGCGCAGAGTGTTTCGAATGTTGCGATAGTTATTGGCGATGTTACGCACAATCTTATCTGACACCGGCACGTCGCCCCGGTAGTCCTGTGAACAGATCCAAAGGCGCACAATGTCCGCACCGTAAGTTTCTATCCACTCTGTCAAGGGTCGCGACGCTCCATCACTTTTAGATAGTTTGGTGCCGTCTTCTTTGACGATAAAGCCGTGGGTCAACAAGGTTTTATAAGGAGCTGCCTTGTCGGCGATGACCGACGTCCACAATGAGCTTTGAAACCATCCACGATGCTGATCGCTACCCTCCAGATATAGATCGGCGGGCCAGCTTAGATTTTCACGCTTTTGAAGCACGGCACGGTGACTGGTACCCGAATCAATCCAGACGTCCAGAGTATCACTGCCACACTTTAGCTGGTCCGCAGACGGCCAGTTTTCCGGCAAAGTGATTCCTTCAAGCAGTTCGGATGCCGTCTTCTCAAACCAGATGTCAGTTCCGGATACAGCGACTTTTTTTGCCACTTCACGGATAACATCTGCATCGATAAAGGCTTCACCCTCTTCGTCGTAAAATGCCGGTATTGGAACTCCCCAGGAACGCTGTCGACTGATACACCAGTCCGGCCGGTTCTCTACAGCTGCACGAATGCGGTTTTCACCCCAGGCAGGTATAAATTTTACCTGATCCAAGGCGTTCAGGGCACGCTGCCGATCACCAGCTTTATCAAGTGCGATAAACCACTGGTCCATCGCGCGGAAGACGACGGGAGTTTTGGAACGCCAGCAATGCGGATAGTTATGCTCGATCTTCTTCTTAGCAATCATCGAACCGTTTTGCGCAATTATTTTGAGGACGCCTTTATTGGCTTCGCTGATAGATCCTTCTTCCAGAACAGACAGACCAACGAGTTCGGCAGGAATTCGACCGTCATCGACGTAGCAGCCCTCGTCATCCAGTGGACAGTAAACTTCAATGCCATTGTTGATACCGGTTATGTAGTCGTCCAGTCCATGGCCCGGCGCCGTATGCACACAGCCAGTGCCACTTTCGGTGGTTACGTAATCGGCGAGGAGGATTGGACTGGCCCGATCGATAAAGGGATGCCGTGCTTCGAGCCCCTGCATCTGATCACCGGTAAACCGGGCAACGGTTTCAACCGATTCCAGCTTACATGCTTCGGCAACTGCTCCAATCAGCTCGGTTGCGACTACCAGTATATCGTGCCCATTCGCTTTAATCGCACTGTAGTCAACTCTCGGATTTACGGCGACTGCCATGTTTGCCGGCAAGGTCCAGGGAGTCGTCGTCCAGATAAGCACGGAGGCGGGTTGTTTAATATCGAGTGCCTGCAGCGCCTCGGTTGAGAGCGCCAGTTTTACATAGACAGACACGCTTTTGTGCGGACGATACTCAATCTCCGCTTCTGCCAGCGCAGTGGCACATGGGATCGACCAGTAAACCGGTTTTTTACTGCGATAGACAAGATCTTGCTCAACAAATCGGGCAAAGGTTTCCAGTTCTACTGCCTCGTATTCTGAATCGATGGTCCAATATTCATTCTGCCAGTCTGCGAGTACACCCAGTCGCTTAAATTGTGAACACTGCGACTGGCGAAACTTATCGGCAAATTCTGCACAGGCTTTGCGCACTTCAAGTGCTGTGTAGTCCGTTCGACCGGACGCTTGCAACTCCCGTGAAACTTTATGTTCGATCGGCAGACCATGACTGTCCCAACCGGGAATATACGGAGCGTTAAAGCCCTGCATCCACTTAAACCGAAGTATTGTATCCTTCAAAGTTTTGTTCAGGGCATGTCCCAAGTGCAAATCGCCGTTTGTAAACGGGGGGCCATCGTGCAAGATAAAGCCTGGGCCTTTAGCATTTTTCTCCTGTATTTTTCTGTAGAGGTCCAACGATTCCCAATGCTTTATTCGCACAGGCTCGCGCTCGACCAGATTACCCCGCATGGGAAAATCAGTTTTAGGCAGATTGAGTGTATCTTTGAGGTCTTTAGCCATGGTATACTTTGGCCTTGATGTATGAGAGTGCGGCAGTCTGTTTTCTTGATTTATCAAGTCAAGCATTTGCGGTAAATGATTTGCCCGATGATTTCGGCGTGCCCGACAGCATATTCAGATCACAGTATTCAGCGCTGATTGCTACATTTTCTATTGCAACAGATTAGAAACGTGGCTCTATGACGACACCTTATAAACAGACGTACTGTCCGAAAGACTCGACCGCATTATTCTTGAGCTCAATATTTCACAATTTTTTAGGCCAATGACACTTGCTCTTATCAATTTACCATTTCCCGATTATCCGCCCTGGGTGCTGGTTCTTTTACTTTTAGTCGGCTTCGCAGCTTTGAATTATGGCGGTGATCGTTTGACGGATGGTGCGGTCATCATTGCAAACGCATTTCACGTTAACAAGGTCGTCATCGGGTTGACGATTGTATCCATGGCAACTTCAATGCCGGAGATGATGACTTCGATGCTGGCGGCAAAGACCAGTCCGGGCTTGGCTATCGGCAATATTCTGGGTAGTAATATAGCAAACATCGGGTTGATTCTGGGAATCACTGCACTGATCGTCCCACTCACCATTCAACAGCGGTTGGTTCGGCTGGAAATGCCGATGCTCATCGCTATTTCAGCATTGTTTATTATTTTTGCAATTGGTGGTTTCACGCGCTGGGAGGGACTAGTGATGCTGGCAATCATGGCGACCTACCTGTATTTTGTCGTTCAATGGGCTAGGAAAGATTCTGCAAAGACCAGAGAAGCCAAGGCGTTGCTTCCGGAAAATCTGGATGCAGATAAGCCACGCTCTAGTCTTACCGGCCTTCTGTTTGTGGCGTTGGGTAGCGCCTTTCTGGCTCTGGGAGCGGATACGCTGGTCGGCACAAGTGTCGAAATAGCTGCCCGTCTCGGTGTAAGTGACGTCCTGATTGGGCTTACCGTCGTTGCGATCGGAACAAGTTTACCGGAATTGGCCGCATCTATATCGGCAGCGCGTTCCGGGCACGAGGACATCTGCGTCGGTAATATTGTCGGCTCTAATCTTTTTAACATCCTACTCATTGGCGGAAGTGTCGCCAGCTTTGTGCCGATCCCTATCGATCCAAAACTGTTCCGGATAGAGTTTCCGGCAATGATGATGATTACTTTGATCTTCTTATGGCTGGCAAAAAAGCGGCCACAGATTTCTCGCGGAGAAGGCGTGTTTTTACTGTTTCTGTACTTTTCCATCCTGACTGTATCCGGCATTTTTCAGTTAAAATTTTAGCCTGCATTCAGCAGTCAGAAGCTGAAAGTTGAAATTTAGTTCCTCATGTTCAAATATTTACAAGACAAATGCTAGTCTCCAATTTGGCTTACAGTTCCACATTCGGGAAGCATTGCCAATCAACGGCTAACTTCTAACTTCTAACTCCTCTCTTAATAAAAAAAAACATGCCATACCAACCTGTAGTTCTCATAATTCGTGACGGCTGGGGTGAAAACCACCATCCCGAACACGATACTTTTAATGCAGTCAAGCTTGCAAAGACCCCCTGCGCGGATCGCCTCACAAGCGAATGGCCACGCACGGAATTGATGGCCTGCGGCCTGGACGTCGGACTACCAAAAGGTGTGATGGGCAATTCCGAGGTGGGACATCAGAACATCGGTGCCGGTCGTATTGTCGATCAGGAAATCGTTCGCATCAACAAAGGCTTTGCAACTGGCTCTATAAAAGAAAAACAGGCGCTCCAATCCGCGATTGATAATGCAAACAAACACGGTACGGCACTACACCTGATGGGCCTGCTCTCAGATGCAGGCGTGCACTCAATCATGGATCACCTGTATGGGCTGATACGCATCGCAAAGGATGCAGGTGTGAAAAAACTCTACGTACACGCATTTACCGACGGGCGCGATACCGGTCCTTTCAGTGGTAAGGGGTTTATCGAACAGGCTGAAGCCGAAATGGCCTCGATCGGCCTGGGCACCATTGCCACCATCGCCGGTCGCTACTGGGCCATGGATCGTGATAATCGCTGGGATCGCGTACAGCGCGCATTTGATTGCCTGACCGGACGCAAACTCGAGCGCACGGCCGACTCAGCGACCGAAGCCATTCAGCGTCAATACGATCACCCGGAGAGTGCTGGCACCAAGGGCGACGAGTTCTGCCCACCAACCGTGATTTTAAACGCAGACGGAAAGCCAGTCGCATCGATTGCAAACGGTGACTCGGTAATTTTCTTCAACTTTCGTGGCGACCGTCCGCGTGAACTGACCCGAGCCTTCATACAGGACGATTTCAAGGAGTTCGATCGCGGTGAAAAACTCGATCTCTATTTTGCGACCCTAAGTGAATACCAGAAAGGGTTGTGCCAAAATGTCATCTGCTCCAAACCGGCAAAAATGAAGGATATTCTGGGAAGCTACATCGCCGATCAGGGAATCCCTCAGTTTCGCTGCGCTGAAACGGAAAAGTTCCCACACGTTACTTTCTTCTTCAACGATTACCGAGAAGAGCCATTTGCTGGTGAAGATCGCAAATTGATCCCAAGCCCTAAGGATTGCGCAACTTATGATGAAAAACCGGAAATGTCCGCCTTTGGCATTCGCGATGCCGCGGTGGATGCGATCAAATCCGGCAAATACGGACTGATCGTTATCAACTTTGCAAATCCTGACATGGTGGGGCACACGGGTGTACTCGAAGCCTGCATCAAAGCCTGCGAAGTTGTCGACGGCTGCGTACAGGATCTTCTGAACGCGGTGGATTCTGTTAACGGGCAGGCGCTCATCACGGCAGACCATGGCAATTCTGATCAGTTATGGAACCCTGAAAACAACTGCCCGCACACCGCACACACATTTAATCCCGTAGAAGTCGTTATCTACGGACGAGATTGTAAAGGCAGCGCCATTGCACCAAGCGGCAATCTGGGCGACATCGCGCCGACCATTCTGAAGCTGATGCAGCTCAAGCAACCGGATGCGATGACCGGACGCTCTCTGTTGGAGTAGTGAAACGTAAAACGTTTGCGTGAGCCGGAACAGAGCGCGTTTGACTATGAATCCCCAAGATTGCCGACAAAGAGTAACACAATTTTTTCATTAAAATTAGTTTTACTTTTAATGAAAAGTAGTTTTACTTAAAAACATGTTTCACATAGTGCATCCGTTTAAGCCCTAACCCCGAGCAAAAAAGGTCTAACGTGTTGCCCCCGCTGCCGAATACACTCGTCAGCCTACCCATAGCGAGGCTGGTCACCTAGACCATCCTCGTTATTTTTTTTATCCGAACGCCATGCCTACAACAAAATAGAATTTCCAGATGAACCATGCTTCCACTGAAAATAGCGAAGCGAAGAACCCAAAACATATATGATGTTTTTTTAGAAACTGGTATCGCCGATGTCTCTTTTGGCTATACTGGGGGGGTAACGGATAACCAGTCAGCCATCCACCACTCACACTTCAAACGCAAGATCCATATTGGAATGAACTGCTTTTACATCATCGAGTTCTTCCAGTGTCTCGATCAAGTGCAGCACTTTGCGCGCGCTTTCCTTATCTTCGATCGGCACCAAAACATTCGCGAGATAGACCAGATCGGACTCTTCTGTTTCGATCTCTTTTTCGCTCAATGCCTGGGATACCGCGTCGTACTCCGTCATGGGGCAAATGACTTCGAAATAATCGCCCTCGTTTTTAATGTCTTCGGCGCCAGCCTCCAGCACTACATCCATCAGGGTTTCTTCATCAGTCTGCTTTGCATCGATGATAAACTGCCCGACTCGATCGAATTGAAAGGCAACTGAGCCAACACCGGCGAGATTACCACCGTTTTTGCCCATTGCACTTCGCACTTCGGATGCGGAGCGATTTTTATTGTCGGTAGTGACCTCGACGATAAGGCCGACTCCACTGGGAGCGTAGCCCTCGTAGACCACTTCTTCGTAAATAACACCCGGCAGCTCACCGGTACCTTTCTTAATCGCACGCTCAATGTTGTCCGACGGCATATTTGCTTCTTTGGCCTTTGCAATAACGGTGCGGAGACGAGAATTTGCCGCCGGATCACCGCCACCTGCACGCGAAGCGAGGGTTAGATCTTTGCTGATAACACTGAAAAGTTTACCGCGCTTGGCATCTGCGGCACCTTTTGCACGTTTGATGGTAGCCCATTTACTATGTCCTGACATTGGTTTAAGATTCGTGTGAATATTAGACGGACCGGATTATGTTAGCCTTTCTTACGCGACTTTTTGCCCGTCAGACGCTTGCGACTTTTTTGGTCTGCTGGAACAACTGATTCGACTGATTCAGGTTTTGCTTCATCCGGCATATGGTTTGTTATTTTCTGTTGTAGAACCGTCAAAAGGTTCTGAACGGTCCAGTAAAGAACTAAACCTGAAGAGAAATTGTATAAGAAAATCAGAAAGATAAAGGGTAAAAATTTGAATATTTTCTGTTGTGCGGGATCAGCTGTCGGCGAAACCGGTGCCATACTCATCTGATAAAACATGGTGATTCCCATAATCATTGGCAGAAGATTGATTGGGAAACCGGCAACGTACCCCAGCGTGTCTGGCATTGACAGATCGCTCACCCAGAGGAAGGACTCGTGCCGCAGTTCAGAAGCTGTGCGCAACATGTAGAACAGTGCGAAAAAAATCGGCATCTGAACGATCATCGGAAGACAGCCCGCGACCGGATTGACCTTGTTTTTCCGAAATAACTCAAGCATTTCCCGCTGAAACTTCTGCGGATTGTCTTTGTACTTTTCCTTCAGCTCCTTCATTGGCTCCTGGATCGTGGCCATACGCTTTTGTGAGCGACTGGACTTTGCCGAAAGAGGCCAAAACAGCAATTTTATGCATACCGTCATGATCACAATCGACCAGCCCCAATTGGGCACCAGCTTGTGTATTCCGTACATAAACGACAGCAACAGCTTACTGATGAAACTGAGAAAACCGAACTGCATGACCTCATCCTGACTGTTATCCATGGCCTGCAATCGCTTGAATTCTTTGGGCCCGACATAAAAATCAAACTCCAGGGCTTCAGTTGAATTAGCTGGAATTGTCCCAATATCGTAACCAACACTTGCGGAAATACCAGGACGCTGCTGAGAGCTATCCTCCAGATCGGGCAAATCAACCTTGTAAATCGACAGTTCACGACCTGGATTTTCTGAGGAAAGAATGGATGCAAAAAACTGGTTTTTTACTGATACCCATTCGCTACGCACAGTCTTTTCAAGCTTCTCGACCGGCTCGCTGCTACCGATGCCAATAAAGCTAAGAGCTCCCCCACCCATCAGTTTACCGATTTCAGTAAATCTGGCTTTTTTACCGTCAAAATAACCGACGTTAAGGAACGTTTGCGGCTGTTTCTCCGAAATGGACTGTGCTGTACCCAGATTAAAATACAGTGTAGAGAATACTTTAGGTGTTTCGGAACGATTCAGCAAAATCGTCTCGTGCCGAATATTGTAAGGCTCCTGACCCGCATCTGAATCCGATAGTGAATAGATACGCTTTATCATAACGCCCTTTTCCAGCTCGATGGTAAATGTAATGGAATCGGACGTCTGGCTTTCGATCGTATAAGGAAGCGTGAAGGCCCGCAGGTCGTTTTCATCACCAGTCAGATTTAGGCTTAAGGCGGGCAGAAGATTTATTTCGTTGAAAACATACGAGTCGCGCTCGCTCTTTTTAGTTTGAAGGAAGCTGACTGACCGAATTGCGCCACCCGCAGTTGTAAACTCAACCTCAATAAATTCGTTCGAGAGGGTCACGATTTTTTCTGCAACCGAAGTGTCCACCATATCCATCGCAAGGACCGGCTCGGCAATCAAACGCGACGCTTTTCCAAGACCTCCATCAGCTGAAACAACTTTGTGCGTTTCAGCTTCCGGCGTGGTCACTGCGCCGGCATCTGTCTGCGATGCCTTCGTTACCTCTTCTGCCAGGCGTTCTTCATTAAGGTTATCCAGCTGCTGCCTGCGCAAATCAGCGGTTTGTTTTACCATAAAACCGATGCCTGCCAGGATGCAAAGAATGCCTATTAGTGTATTTTTTTTATCCATTTAAATAATTTAAAAGATGTATCGGCAACGTTTTCTACTTTGAAGCGTGATTGCCAGGTAGTGGATCAAATCCACCAGGATGCCAGGGATGGCAACGTAAAATGCGCTTTAATGTAAACAAAAAGCCTTTCCAGAAGCCAAAATGCTTAAACGCATCGTATGCATAGCAGGAACAGGTTGGCTGAAAGCGACAACCGCAGGATGCTCCGAAAATAAACTGTTTAAGCGGTGAGAAAACATATTGGTAGATGCGCAGAAGCAAAAGCATCAAGCGCACCGGAATCGATACAATAAATTTAGCCCAGGTGAAAATCATAGCTCTCTTCTATAAGTCCAAGAAACGAAACGCTTCAATCATTTCTATTAACGTTTTGATTTTTGCAGATAGCCATGCATGTATTCAAATACTGAGATTCCAGTTCTTTGTAAGTAGAGTTACTGTAGTTTGAACGCAATATGATAACAATATCGCAGTTTTGCGGAAGCCTGGTTTCGTGCATGCGAAATAGCTCACGGATGATACGTTTGCCACGGTTTCGTTTTACCGCGTTACCAACCCTGCGTGATGCAATAACTCCAAGCCGCCGTTCGGAAAACTCCCCTGAAGAGGAAAAATGATACTGACAAATAAATGACTTACCAAAAACCTGTTCACCCAGTGACCGAATTTTTTGAAAGTCTTTCTGATTTCGTATTCGCTTTGAAGTTGGAACACCCATGGCTCCGAGACTTACCTTACTAGCGGTATCTCACGGAAGCAGCTAGCTTACGGCGACCTTTGGCGCGCCGTGCGGCCAATACTTTACGGCCACCGCGAGTAGCATTCCGCGCACGAAACCCGAACTTGCGTGAACGTCTTATTTTTGAAGGATTATACGTAGGTTTCATGACAAGAGTGATATTCTGTTAGAAACCATCCAAAAAGTTGATAAATAATGTATCTGTCAAGCCTATCAGGAGAATTATTTCAACGATAACACAAAAAGTTTAAATTCTTACTCGCAAATACTTGCATGTTAGCAAAGTACATTATGAAATACTTTTTTTTAAATCTTTTATTTTACGACCATGGCCATTCTGACACCAAACGAATCAAACCCCACCAAGAAAAAACTGACTTTCGCTGAAGGTCAACGGCTTGCGAAACAAAAGGCCTACGAAAAACAGGCACCTAAAAAAAAGATAAAGCTTCAGGATCTAACTGTTTTCACTCGACAACTGGCAGCCATGCTTGAAGCCGGAATTACGCTGGTTAATGCTCTGGATGCCATTCAAGATCAAACGCAAAACCCGGTTTTTCAAATAATTATCCGTAATGTGAAAAACGAAGTTTCCGCTGGTCGCACTCTCTCGGAAGTCTGTGCAGATTATCCGCGTGCGTTCCCCAGTATGTTTGTCTCTATGGTCCAGGCGGGTGAAGCTAGTGGTACTCTTTCGGAAATTCTAAATAAAACGTCTTCATATTTCGAAGAGACTGTCAGACTGATCAAACGAGTAAAAGGGGCTATGACCTATCCGGCGGTCGTCATCGGCATCGCAACTCTGCTTGTATTTGTGATGCTCACAGTAGTCATCCCGGTCTTTGCCGACATGTTCAGTGATTTTAATCAGGAGCTACCAAAACCAACAAAAGTCCTGCTTGCTACCAGTTCATTTATGAAGTCGAACATTCTGCTTTTGCTTGCTGGAGGAATTGCCGCTTTCTTTTTTATCAAACGTCTGATCGCCACACCCAAAGGTCGTATCAAGAAAGATAGACTCCTGTCGAAAATACCAGTTATTGGCGAGTTGATACGTAAAGTTTCTTTGTCACGCTTCTGTCGAACCTATGCAATACTAGTCCGCGCCGGTGTTCCTATTTTGCAGACGCTCGATATTGTGCGCAGTGCTTCCGGCAATACATTTATTGAAAGCGCCTGTACAAAGATTTCAAAGCAAATCAATCAAGGTGGACAGCTT
Source organism: uncultured Opitutia bacterium (assembly GCA_963922575.1). Classification (GTDB taxonomy): domain Bacteria; phylum Verrucomicrobiota; class Verrucomicrobiia; order Opitutales; family Coraliomargaritaceae; genus Lentimonas. Next base: position 2,370 of record CAWUII010000001.1, on the reverse strand, counting down.
TCCGATATCATCAATCAGGACCCCTACTTCCCAGCAATGGTGAAGCACATGACACGCGCTGGTGAACAGACCGGCAATGTTGATTTGATGATGATAAGAGTGGCTGACTTTTATGACAACGACGTCGACACACTGGTTTCGGCACTCACGTCTTTGATGGAGCCACTGTTGATCTGCTTCCTGGGCGTTGTCGTTGGTGGCATTGTCATTGCAATGTTTTTGCCAATATTCCAGTTATCCAGCGTTATTCAGTAATCTGGAGACGAACATTCTCTATAGTTTACCCACATCAGGGACCATAGGTATTAGCCTGATCTTCTCCCTTTCTAAAGAGAAGTATCAGTGCCAGATAAATGTTGTATAAAGGTACAACCGTACCCAGAAGATGCCAGCCTGACATGCCCAGATCGTGAAATCGTCTGACTAAAACCGCAGTTTCCATAACAATACCGACAACGATCACACTCAATATGGCCAAACCAATAAATTCCGGATCGACCGAAGTGTTAAACTGTCCCTCGATAAACGAAATCGCAAAAATAACGGCGAGGATTCCAAACATATCCGCGAATGAATGGACGAGATATTCAAGTCGACCTGCACGGCCGGAGAAACTAAACAGGTGTTTAAACATTTTTACTTATTAGGGTAAGAATGGTGGAGCATAGGAGAGTCGAACTCCTGACCTCTTGCATGCCATGCAAGCGCTCTACCAACTGAGCTAATGCCCCTCAAAGGGAACTAAAAGAGCTGTTCACATATTTGTTTCCGTCAACAAAAATCTCCATGAACACCAAACTTCTAACATTGAATGTTGAATGACTTTCCGACGATTGTTTCATCACAATATTCAATGTTCGAAGCTCAATGTTCAAAGTTCAATGTTTTCCAGTGGCTAAACAAACTGGCTATTGATGCCGTTTTTATCGCGATTTGCTGGCAGGCCGTATTCGCGTCAATGGCAGAAATGGACGTCCATTTCGCGGCTGCTTGTGTCCTTGGTCTGTCTGTGTGGCTGACGTACACTGCGGATCGTCTGTTCGATGTTGCACAATGCCCGGTGAAACAGTTGCATTCGATCCGACACCGCTTCGCGAAACGAAACGCAAAAACACTCTGGAAAGTTTGGTTCGGCGCACTGGCAATCAATGCCTGCATTGCATTTGCTTGGCTCACGACTCAACAACTTCTAAACGGCGCCCTGCTGCTCATCTTCTGCCTACTCTACACCTTACTTAATCAGAAACTTTCCAGTCGTTTTTTCCCAAAGGAGTTTTGCGTCGCCATTATCTATGCTTCCGGTGTTATCGTATTTCTGCTTCCGGCGAAAGGTCTCTGGCTACCTTCCGGATTTTTGATGCTGCTGTGCTTTATCAACTGTCTCATCATCAGCCACAACGAACACCTCACTGACGCTGCAATGAAAGTACGTTCGATTGCACAATTTCTGCCAAAACTATCGTTGGTGCTCTACGCGCTCTGTTTGTCTGCCATGGTACTTCTGAAACCACCCTGGCTACTACCCCTTGGTACATCCCTTGCAGCGCTTGCACTGATGCACCTTTATCAAAATAAACTTTCGGTCGAGTCTTTCCGAATACTGGCAGACGCGGCATTGTTTATCGGCCCCCTAATTACTCTGCTGTTTGCTTTTGCATAAAAACATTTTAACCGCCTCCACAATCACATCGACATCGGCGAGCTTGCCCATCCCTTCATAACCGCAGGCCAGCATGCCGCTCTTGGGTTCGATAAAATGGTAGCCGCGCTTGCGCAATAATTCGAGATTGGCCTGAGTCGCCGCGTGTTTCAGCATTTTTCCGTTCATCGCCGGAGCCAGCATGACCGGCGCGGCTGTCGCCAAATGGATGGATGAGAGCAGGTCCGGCGCGAGCCCCTGAGCAAATAATCCGAGGAAATGTGCCGTTGCCGGAGCGACCAACAACAAGTCTGCCTGATCGGCCAGTTCGATATGTCCGGGCTGCCAGCCCTCGCCTTCTTTCCATAGATCCGTTGCAACCGGATTGCGTGAAAGCACCTGTAAGGTAAGCGGCTGAATAAACCTGCAGGCGTTTTGAGTCATCACGGGATAGACCTTTGCCCCGGCCTCCGTTAGCCGGCTGGTAATGTCCGCAGCTTTGTAAGCGGCGATGGAGCCAGTTACGCCCAGAATGATCGTACGGTCTTTCAATGTTGAAATAGTATCTGTCACAATGCCTGAATCTGTAAAAACACCGCCTCGGTAACAAGACCTAACTTCGAACTCTTTGAACGTTGAACATCGAACGTTGAACCTTGAACTTCGAATGTAGAATTGGTGGGATCAGGACATGGTATACACTTTTGGTTCAGGACATAGGTAACAGTTTG